>JBEELK010000299.1:0-21114 GCA_041168165.1 Planctomycetota bacterium
CCCGCATGCACCGAGATGCGGAATGTGCCGTCGCGCACCGCGTCGAATGCAGCGCCAATCGTCGCGTTGGCGTAGAGCACCGCGACATCCGAGTCGGAGCCGAAGCCGGGCCCGTGCACGAGATCCATCGCTTCGCCTTCGATCGTGCGGATCGGCGTCGCGCCGTCCTCGTCGACGAACACCTGCGCGGCGACATCTTCTGCAGCTGCGAGATACGCCTCGAGATGCAGCGTCGAGAACGACATCGCATCGCCAATCGAATCGAAGCCGTAGCCGAGATCGTCCGCGGGGAACGCGTTCGATTGCTTCGACGCGACGCCAAACAGGTCCTCGATGCAGCGATCCCAGTGCGTGCGCGACAAGCGCCGCACCGTGACGCGACCCGGACTCGGCTTCAGCTGCGGGACTTCGCGCGCGAGCGTCGCGTCGCACGCGAGCAGCAGCGCGCTGCGCTCTCCTTCCGTCATCGGGTCCGCGTCGCTTGGCGGCATCTCAAACGCGCGAACGCGGTCTCGGATCTTGCTGATCGCCGACAGCCGCACCGAGGGATCCGCACGCAGCGCATGCGCGATGTCGAGCCCGCCCTTGTGCGCCGATTCGTCGTGGCACTCCGCGCACCGCTGCTCGACTACCACCATCAGGCGCGCGAGATCGGGCTCTTGTGCGAAGGCGACTCGACCAAGGGCCGCGATCGCGCATGCGGTGATGACGTTGGGATGACGCACTCTCGCAAAGATTAGCGATGCGATGACCGGACGGTGACATTCGGGCTTCGGCGCGCGCGTATCTGCATCACCCTCGAACGTCAGGAACCAACCCGATGCAACGCCAGCTCCTCCCCGTCCTCCTCCTCGCCGCAACGGCCGCCGCGCAGAACTACCTGTATCTGCCGGCTTCGACCTCGACCAACCTTGTCGAACAGTCGAGCTACAACCTGCGCCCGTTCATGCAGACGAACAGCCGCGTGCAGATGTTCTTCAGCGCGACGGAGACGGGCAGCAGCCAGTTCGCGGCCAGCGCATTGTCGCTGCGCTACGACGGCCCGATCCCGCAGGTCGGCGCGCCTGGCCCGTTCACCGTGCAGCGCCTCCGCGTGCGTGTCGGCACGACCCAGACTTCGCAGCCGACCGCGTCCTTCAACGGCAACCTCACGCAACCGCTGACCAGCGTCTACGACGGCGTGTTCACGTATCTGCCCGATCCGGGCTCGTCGTTCCCGCACCCGTGGGAAGCGCCCGGCACGTCGATGCGCATCCCGTTCAGCGCGCCGCTGAGCATCAACGTCCCGACGGGCGGCTGGCTCGTCGTCGACTTGCAGATGGAAGGCAACAACATCGCCAACTTCGGCTTCTCGCACGCGATCGTCGACGGCTTCATGTCGACGGGCGGCGCCACGAACGGCAGCGCGGTTAACTTCGGCCAAGGCTGCAGCGTCTCGCCGACCGCGCCGAGCGCCACGATCTCGACGACGGGCAATCACGCACCCGGCGCCGCGCACTTCGTCTCGGGCCAGAACCTCGGAGCCAGCACGATCGCGCTGATGGTGCTGAGCGGCAGCAACACGAACAGCCAGTTCGGCCCGCTGCCCTTCAACCTGCCGACGACGGGCTGCAACCTCTACACCGACATCGATCTCAACTTCGTGATGTTCACGGATGCTTCGGGATCCATTGCGCCGAACACGCAGATGGGCGCGATCTCCGTTCCGGCGGATCCGGCGTTCGCTGGCGTGACGATCTACGAGCAGTTCGTGTCGCTCGTCAGCGCCGCGAACCCCTACGGCTTCGTCCTCAGTGACGCGCGCGCGGTCACGCTCGGCACGTTCACGTCGCCGGGCATCGGCGTCTACACGGTCTCGCACGGCGCGGACGCCAACGCAGCAGTCGCGGACAAGGTCGAGCCCTTTGGCTACGCTGTCCGCCTCCAGTTGAACTGAAGTTGACGCGCCAAGGCCCACTCCTCACCGCCTGCCTGCTCGCCGCCAACCTCGCGCTCGTCGGTTGGTGGACGTGGTTCCAGGTCACGCAGGCGACTTCGCTGCAGCAAGCGGGCGAACTGCTTGCGACCGGAGACATCGACGCAGCGGCGCGGGCCCTCGGCGCAACGGACGCACAGACGCTGCCCGAAGTTGCCGCCGCGCGCCGGCGCATGTTCTTGAGCGAGGGCATCGCATTCACTGCGGTGCTCGCGCTCGCGGGCGCTGCGGTGGTCACGATGCTCCGACGCGAAGCGAAGCTGCGCGCAGACCAAGATCGCTTCCTCGCCGGTGCCACTCATGAGCTGAAGACGCCGCTCGCGACGATCCAACTGCTGCTCGAATCGCTGCGCGACGAGCGGTTGCCCAAAGAGAAGCGCGACCGCTACCTGCAGTCTGGCCTGCTCGAATCGCAGCGCCTCGAGAACGGGCTCACCAACCTGCTGACTGCCGCTGGCCTGCGCAGCGCTGGCGCACGACGCACCGTGCGCGCGGAAGGCGATCTCAGCGACGATCTGCGCCGCGCCGTCGCCAAGCTGCAACCGCGCGCAGAAGCGGCGGGCATTCGTTTGTGCGAAGGCCGCGTCGACAGCATCCGACTCGTGCGCGACGCCGAAGCAGTTCAGCTAGTGCTCCACAACTTGCTCGACAATGCCGTCAAGTATTCGCCGCGCGGCGCAGCAGTGACCGTGTCGCTGCACGAAGAGCCGTCGGCCGCGACGTTGCTCGTGCACGACCAAGGCATGGGCATGGATCCGGAAGCGCTCGCGAACGCATTCGTGCCGTTTTGGCGCGGACGTGACTCGGGCACCGGCGGCACCGGCCTCGGCCTGTTCCTCGTGCGCGAACTCGTCGAATCGCATGGCGGCTCGGTGCGCGCGGAGAGCGAAGGACTAGGCAAGGGCTGCACGCTGTCGGTGCGACTGCCGCGTCGCGGTCAGGTCGCTGCGGGAGGCGCCGCATGACGCGCTGGATCCTCGTCGCTGAGGACGAGCCCGTTCTCGGCGAGATGCTCGTCGACAACCTGCAACTCGAGTCCTACCACGCGGAGCTCGTGCGTTCGGGCACCGAGGCACTCGCGCGCATGGAGAAGGGCGGCATCGACCTGCTGCTGCTCGACGTGATGCTGCCCGGCTGCGACGGCTTCACGGTGCTGCACCGATTGCGCCAACGCGGCGACACGACGCCGGTGCTTATCCTGAGCGCACGCAGCGCCGACCAAGACCGAATCCGCGGCTTGGAGCTCGAGGCCGACGACTACCTGACCAAGCCGTTCAACCTGCGCGAATTGCTGCTGCGCGTCGACGCGCTGCTGCGCCGGAGCCGAGCGCCGAGCCCGGGCGCCGACACGCTTTCGTTCGGCGGCAACACGATCGACTTCCGCGCGATGCGCGCCAAGACGTGGACCGGTGAAGACGCGGAACTGACCGCGACCGAAGTACGCCTGCTGAAGCTCCTCTCGGCCCACTCCGGCACCGTCGTCAGCCGCAAGATCGTTGTGGAGCACTTGTTCGGCAGCACGGCGCCACTGACGGTTCGCACGCTCGACAACGTCGTGCTGCGCCTGCGCAAGCTGTTCGAACGCAATCCGGGCGAGCCGGCGCACCTGCACACGGTTCGCGGCCTCGGGTTCCGTTTCGAGCCCTGACGCGATCTGCCCGACAGGTCTGCGAGGCAGCAGGCCACACCGCGCGCCACGTGGTGCGGCCCTGCATTCCGCAGGACCCGAGACACGCCAACGCCGCGGAGATAGAACTCCCGCCCCAATCCCATGAAGCCGCTTCACGTTTCGTCCCTCTTCCCTGCCCTGCTGCTGCTCGCTCCGCTCGCGGCTCAGGACTCCATCCAGCTCCAAGCCCCGAAGTCCGGCAAGGTCTCGTTTGTGCAGCTCGGCCGCCAAGAGCAGAACATCGACGCCGGCGGCCAGCAGATGGAAGTCGTGCAGGAGCTGACGCACCACTTCACGATCGAAGTGACGGGCGTCGCCGAAGACGGCAAGCGCACCTACACCGTGGTGATCAACCGCGTGAACGGCAAGCTCGACATCCCGATGGCCGGCGCCATCGAGTTCGACTCGGCGAGCAAGCCTGAGGAAGCGACGGAAGAGGCGGATGACGAAGGCCCGATGGGCGGCATGGGCATGCCGAGCGGCGCGAAGCTCGCGGCTGGCCTGCGCGAGATCGCCGGCAAGTCGTTCACGGCAGACGTCGCAGCCGACGGCTCGATCCTCGGCGTCGCGGGCTTCGACGAAGCGCGCAAGGCGGCGAAGAAGGCGTTCGGCATGGGCGGCCAGATGATGGAAGGCGCGATCAATGACCGCGGCCTGCAGAACCTCGTCCGCGGCGCGATCGGCTACCTGCCGAAGGAAGCAGTCGCGGCGGGCGCGACCTGGGAGACCAAGGTCGATGCCGGCAGCCAGATGCCGATGGAGCAGTCGCTCAAGATGACGCTCGGCACGGTCGGCGCGGACGAAGTCGATGTCGCGTATTCCGGCGAGTCGAAGATGAAGGAAGGCGCGCGCATGCCGATGCCCGATGCCGAAGTCGAAGGCGGCAAGATCGAGGGCTCGGCCAAGATCTCGCGCAAGGACGGCTTCACGATCTCGTCGAAGCAGACGAGCAACATGTCGATCTTCGCGACCAACGAAATGGTTGGCGAGATGACGATCGAGCTGAAGCTCATCACCGAGGTGAAGCGCGCCGACGCGGCGAAGGCCGAGACGAAGGCCGCCGAGCCTGCGAAGACGGAGCCCGCGAAGCAGACCGAAGCGGGCAAGTGAGCCCCGCCGCGTAGCGCGCTCGCCCTGCGAAAGCGGGGCTAGAGCGCGCCGCATCGCCGCGCGCGATAGACGCAGCGGCGACAGCCCGCCTCAGAACACGCGCACGGGCAGCACGTTGGACGCCGACAGCGGCAGCGTGAAGTTGGCCGGATCGAACACGACGGTCTGCAGCCAGATCGACGTTCCGGACACGAGTCCGCTCGGCCCCTGCAGATTCACGTTCCACAGGCCGCTCGCGTCGCTGAAGCCAATCGCAACTTCGCCGTAGGACGTGAAGTTGGCGCCGATCCCCAGCGAGACGATGCCCGGTGCGACGCTGGGCTGGTTATTGAACGCGGCGAGCAGCAGGTTGTAGCGGCCCGCGTCCGAGTAGACGCGGAACGGGAACGCGAGCTGCGTGTTGAGCACCGGCGGCCCTTCGATGCGCGGCGGATTGAGGCCGGTGACCTGGATCGTGAACGCTTGGCTCTGCCCCGCGCCGCTCTCGACGATGATCTGCGCCGGCCCGATCGCGGGCAGCAGCGGCGGCGTCACGCGCAATTGCGTCGATGACTGCACGAGGAAGTTGACGACCGTCGAACGGAACAGCACGCGCGACGTCTCGTCGAATCGCACGCCGGTCAGCGTCACGAATGGCGCTTGGTAGCTCGGGATCGACGATGGCGACGCGCTCGTGATGACCGGCGGCTGCAGCGATCCATACGTGCGCCGCAAAGCCTCGACGTCGCCCGCGCTCAACTGCGCGCGCTGCCCCATCGTCGCTTGCTGCGATTGGTTGGGCGGCAGCGCCACGATCGTCGTGGCGCCATTGACGCCCGCCTCCGTCGCGCCGAAGTGCATCACCGAGGCGAAGTCGTATGGCAACCCATACGTGTTGCCGATCGGCACCACCGCGAACTCGTTCGCGCGCGTCGGGTCGACGTTTGCGGGCTGCACTTGCACGAAGGTGTCGCGATCCGGCCGCTGATGTTCGTGCCAGAAGCCGAGCACGTGCATCAGCGCGTGCACGACTTCGAAGCGAATGCCCCAGTTGGCGACGAACAGCGTCTGCATGCCGCCCTGCCGACCGACGGGCGACGAGTTGATGTTGGCATCGCGCACGAGCACGTAGTCCGCCTCGTTAGTGCGCTGCACGAACTGCACGCGGACGCGAGTGCTGATCTCCGCCATCGCTGCGGCGAGGCTCTGCGCCATCGCGGGCGTCACGCTCGCGTGGAGCGCGTAGGGCACGATGCTGTTCGACCACAACTGCCCGCCGAACAGCCGCGCATGCGGCGAGGATCCGAGCGAAGTGACGCAGCCCGCCGGCAACCGCGCGAACGCGTCGCGATCGAGCGGCGAACGCTGGGCGATCGCCGTCGAAGCGATCAGGAACGCGGACAGGATCGTGAGGGCTCGCATGCGTTGGAAGGTGGCGGACGATTGTGGACCTGCGCCGCAGAAGCCACCACCCCCGACGCGCATCGGGGAACCGAACGACCTCGTCAGAACCGAGGCCGGAACAACTTGTCCGCGTAGGCACTGTCTGGCCGCTTCTCCGCGACCTTCTGCGTGCGGCGCATCGCCTCCGCGACGGGCAACAGCACCGCGCCATCGGGAACAGGCAGCCAGATCGCTTGGCCCTTGGCTTGGGTCACCAACCGATCGAACTCGGCCGTGTCCTTGGCGCGGTCCAGACGATCCAACAACGCTTGGTCGAGCAGCACGCAGCCAGTCGGCGCAGGTTGCTCGGACTTGCCGAGCAGAGTGTCGACACTGACGCCGAACAGGGAGCTCAGCGCGAGCAGGTCCTCGCCCGACGGGAACCGAGAGCCGCCCTCCCACCGGGACACCGCGGACTCGTGAACCTTGAGCGACCGCGCCACCTGATCCTGCGTCAGCCCCTTCCGGGCGCGCAGTTCACGCAGGTTGGCCGCCAAGATTCTTGACAGCGGGGTCGGGTTATCGGGCTCAGGGCCGGACATGCGGCGGCGCATTCTAGGCATCGCATCCCCCGCGGTTGCAGCCGGCGCGAAAAGAACTTTCGCTTTTTCGGCTAACCGGAATCGCGACGCACGCAGCCGCAGCTACGACCAAAATCCATGTCACCATTCTTGACGTTCTGTCATTATCCATGCTCAAACTAGCCTCCTCTCCAAGGGTCCACCCATGTGCAATCCGTCCCCTGATTTCGATCTCAACAAACTCCTGCGCGTCGCCTTCCGGTCCGCCGGCAAGGTCGCAACCAGCCCCCTCGTGATCGAGGAGGCCGCCGAGCGCGCGATGCATCAGTTCCACCTGGCCGTGATCGGTGGCGCACAACTCGTGCACCCAGAGGCATGGGTCTGCACCGTCTCGCGCCGTATGGCTGCTGCGCTGCTGAGGACGGGTTGGTCGCGCATGCAGGCGATCGACGAGGAAGACGACCTTCCGGCGCCGATACCCAAGCGCCCCGCGTGGAACCGCGAGCGACTGCGGGACGCGATCCGCGCCGCACTAACACCGAGGCAACGAGAAGCGCTCGATGCCGCGCTGTCCTGCCGCACCACCCGCGACGCAGCGCGCAGCTGCAACATGTCCCCGCGCGACTTCCGCCGCTATCTCAAGACCATCACGGCAAAGGCTCGCGCGAGGATCGGCCTGCTCGATGCGCGCGAGTCCAACTCTGGCGGCGACATCGCGCCGACCGATCCCAAGTCGTAGATTCGCGACCTCACTCCACTCGCGTCGGCGGCGCTCGATCTCCCTGCGCCGATGCGGCCTCCCCCAGGTTGCGAAGCCTTCGGACCATGAAGCGCACGATCTCGTCTGCCCTCGTCAGCATCCTCGCCGCGGCCCAAGCCGTGGCCCAAAGCTCCCCCGGTTACACCGACACGCCGATGCTGCCCGACGGGAAGTGGCGCGTGCACGATGCGACGCGGCCGCACCCGACGATCGTCGAGCCCGGGCCTGCGACCGGGCCGGTTCCGGCGCCGAAGGAGGCGATCCTGCTGTTCGACGGATCCAGCCTGACGGAGTGGCGCAACAACGACAGCGAGGCCAAGTGGGCCGTCGCGGATGGCTGCATGACCGTGAACGGCACGGGTGACATTCGCACCGTGCGCGAGTTCGGCGACTGCCAGCTGCACATCGAGTGGGCCTCGCCCGCAAAGGTCGAGAGCGAGTCGCAAGGTCGCGGCAACAGCGGCGTCTTCTTCTTCGAACGCTACGAGGTGCAGATCCTCGACTCGTTCGAGAACGTCACCTACGCGGATGGCCAAGCCGGGTCGCTGTATGGGCAAAACCCGCCGCTCGTCAACGCGTGCCGCAAGCCTGGCGAATGGCAGACCTACGACATCGTGTTCCGCGCGCCGCGATTTGGACCCGAAGGCGGCCTGCAGCAGCCTGCGCGCGTGACGCTCTTCCACAACGGCGTGCTCGCGCACCTCGACCGCCCGATGTGGGGAGCGACCGCGCATCGATCGCTGCCGTCCTACAAGGCACACGCAGAAAAGGGTCCGATCAAGCTGCAGGACCACGGCAACCCGGTGCGCTTCCGCAACGTCTGGATCCGCGAACTCGACCTCGCTGGCACGCCAGCCGTCGCGACGGCAACGCCGGTCGCAGTCGAGGCCAAGAAGACAATGGATCAGACGATCGCGGAACTGATGGCGAAGCCTGAAGTCGCGGACGACTCGATCACCGTGCAGCACGTGCTGATCTCGTTCCAAGGCGCGCCGCGCATGACCAACGTCACTCGCAGCAAGGAAGAGGCGAAGGAACTCACCGAGCGAGTCTGGGCCAAGGCACTGACCGCGTCGGACTTCAAGGGACTGATGGCCGCCTACAGCAACGATACGGGGCCAGGCGAATACCCGATGACGAAGGCCACTCGCTCGCAGATGGTGAAGGCGTTTGGCGACGTTGGCTTCCGCCTCAAAGTCGGAGAGATGGGCGTAGCGCCATGGGATGCGTCGGCAAGCCCATTTGGCTGGCACATCATCAAGCGCATCAAGTGATCGAAGACGCGCGACCGCGGAATGCCGGTCGCGCGATGCAGAGATCACGGCATCGTCAGTTCGCCCGACGACAGCCAACGATCGACCGCGAGCAACTCAGCATGGTCGGGCACATGCACGTGGCGCGGGACGCGGCGAATGCGTGCATCATCGCGCGCAAAGGGCGGTGCTGGATCCATCGACCACAGCGCGCTCGCGGCTCGCGGCGTCATCGCCAAGAACACGCGCTCAGGCTCCGGCAACTCTTCGTGCCACGCGACGAGGCGATCCGTGACGTCGCGCAGCAGAAGTTCCCAGTTCTGTAGCCGCAGCCGCGATCCGTATCGCGACTTGCCCTTGGTCCGCAGGTGCGTGACCTGCGCTGTGCCGTTGCCGCGCACCACATATCGCTTCTCGGCCTTGTGGCGAACGAGCGCTTCGCCGTCCCAGTAGCCCATCGCCATCGCGCCGTACTGCAGCAGCACGACGACGCGGCGCAGCGGCAGCAGCGATGCACGCGCGCGAAAGTCTGCGATCGCTTCCCCCGGGAACGGTGCGTCGACCGTCGCCGGCAAACAGAGGCGCGCTGTTCCGCCCGCCGTTTGCGCGGCAAAGCCGAGGCCGCGCGCGTCTGCGGTCGCGGCAGGGAACGCCGCCTCGAAGTCGGCGAGTTGCTCCTCGGTGTCCGCGAACGCAAAGCGCATGCGAGCACGATTGCGGCTGCGCGATGGCCGCGCAATCCCACGCGCACGCCGCGCGTCGCAAGGCGCACGGACTCTCGTCCGCACGAACTTCGCACTGCGGCGGCATTGCGGAGCAAGGCAGCGCGGTAGCATTCGCCCCATGAGCCAGCGCCCCGGCACCGGTGAGGTTCCGCTCCGCGTCTGCACGATCGGGTCTGGTCCGTCGGCGTTCTACGCCGCGGAAAGCCTGCTCAAGACGCCTGGACTCGAAGTGCGCGTCGACATGTTCGAACGCCTCCCGACACCGTTCGGCCTCGTGCGCGGCGGCGTCGCTCCCGACCATCAGAAGATCAAGTCGGTGAGCAAGGTCTACGACAAGATCGCCGAGGACCCGCGATTCCGATTCTTCGGCAACGTGCGCATCGGCCGCGACCTCGCGATCGCCGACCTCGAACGCAACTACCACGCGATCGTTTGGGCCATCGGATGCGAGAGCGACAATCGACTCGGCATCCCTGGCGAAGACTTGGCAGGCGTGCACTCCGCCACGGAGTTCGTCGGCTGGTACAACGGCCATCCGGACCATCGCGATCGCTCGTTCGATCTTGCCCGCGCACGACGCGTGGTCGTCGTGGGCAATGGCAACGTGGCGATGGATGTGTCGCGAATCCTGCTGCAGCCAGCAGAACGACTCGCCACGACGGACATCGCCGACCATGCCCTGTCGATCCTGCGGCAGAGCACGGTGCGCGAAGTCGTTCTGCTCGGTCGCCGCGGCCCAGCGCAAGCTGCGTTCTCGCCAAAGGAGATCGAGGAGATCGCTGAGTTGCCCGATGTTGACGTCGCGGTGAGCGCGGACGACATGAAGCTCGATCCGCACTCCGCCACATGGCTCGAGACGCAATCGCGCAGCGTGCAGCGAAGCGTCAAGTTCTTGCAGGAATGCGCCGCGCGCGGCCCGCAGGATCGCCCCAAGAGATTGTGCTGCCGCTTCCTCGTCTCGCCGATCGCGCTCGAAGGCGATGCAGGTCGACTGAAGCGCGTTCGCGTGCAGCACGCCGAACTCGCGCCGGATGCCGATGGCACGCCGCGCGCCAAGCCCATCGATCGCTTCACGACGATCGAAGCAGACCTCGTGCTCAAGGCCGTTGGCTACCGCGGCATCGAGTTGCCGGGGCTCGCATTCGACGCAACGCGCGGCATTGTCGCTAATCGCGATGGACGAGCGCTGCAGACAGCTGGCGACAGCGACGTTCGCACAGGCCACTACGTCGTGGGCTGGGCTAAGCGCGGCCCCACCGGCCTCGTCGGCACCAACAGCCCAGACAGCAAAGCGACGATCGAACTGCTGCTCGAAGACCTCCGCGACGGCAAGACGATGTCGCCAACGCCGCAGTGCGAGACAGAGGCGGCGCTGCGCAAGAATGGCATCGACTTCGTCACTTGGAGCGATTGGCTTCGACTCGACGCGCACGAACGCAGCGAGGGCGAAACGCGCGGCAAAGCGCGACACAAAGAGCCGAGCGCCGAAGCGCTGATGCAGGCCGTGCGCGCATTGCGCGGCTGACACGCTGCGCAGCGGTCATCGCGATTACGTTCGCTTCGAAGGCGGATGAAGCGCGCAGATCAGACGAGGTCGCTGTCGCCCGACGTGTGGTACCACTGCTCGCGATAGAACAGCGTGCCTCGGTTGTCGAACGGGATCACGACCAGGAAGTAGGTCGTGCCGTAGACCATGAAGCCCATCGCTTGGAACTTCAAAAAGCGCGGGTTCATCTGCGGGAACAACGTCGCGAGCACGGGGCAACCGCGTTCGTTGGTGATGCGCTCGCATTCGGCGACGAGCGAAGTCATCGCTGCGTCGTCATCGACGGGGCACAGCCAATCGACGAGTTGGCCCGCGCCAGGGAACAAGAAGTCGCTCTTGGTCCATACCGCGACGCCGCGCAGCGCGCCGCTTGCGCGCTCGCGACACTCCACGATCTCGTAGCTCGTGTGCACTGCGTCCGCATAGCGCCAGTTGAGGTACCGCGCATCGCGAACGATCGCGAGCTGGCTCTCGTCCTTCAGGCGATCCCAGAGCGCGTCTGCGTCCGGCGACACGCGGCGCACGCGGCGCACTTCGAGTTCGGCGGAAGTCGCACGCGGCGGGATGCCGCCAGGCGGCACTGCGCGGAACAGGAAGTCCCAGTCGCGAATGTTCTCGTAGCGGAGGTACTTCTGTCCGATGCGCCAGTTGGGGATCGGCCAGCCGTAGTGAAACCGCGCCTGCCCGGGTGCTGTGCCGCCGAACAGCTCGTACATCTTCCACCCGATGTGCACGAACAGCCCCGGCCTCGCTCCATGGCGACGGAAGTCGGGCAGCACCCACATGTCGAGCCCCTGAGCGGCGACGAGGTCTTCGCCTTCCATGCGCACGCGCACGGGCATGCTGGTGTAGGCGCCGACGATGCCGTGCTGCTCATGCTCGGCGACGGCGATGTGCACGGCGCCGACCGGGTTGTCGCGGAACTGCCAGTTCCAGTGCGCGAGCGAACGCGGATTCGGAAACACGGCGTTGTAGCCCGCGAGCAAGCCGTGCTCGTCGCCGGGTCGATATGCGCGAATCGTGATCGGGTCAGCCATGGGCGATCTGGGGAGAGTCTCTATCGGCGCGGCGGCTGTGCGACCTTCTGTCCGTCATGGCGCGGCGTTGCGCGTGTACCAGGCCTTGCCGTGCAGCATCGACGCAGGCTCAGCCCCATCCATCTTGGATGCGCGCACGAGCGAAGCGTCAATCGCATACACGCGGCACGTCGCAGGATCCTTCACCGCGAGGTGCACCACCGTGCCGTCGCCATTCGCAACCGTGAACGTCGCGTCGTGCGGCCGCACGTCGCGCGGCGGGCAGCCGTACGACTCATGATGGTCATAGGTCCAGCTCTTCACGCGGATCGCGTTCGCTGCCAACGACGCGCCATCGACTGGCATCGAGAACCGCAGGTCAAATCCATCTCGCGTGGCAGTGACCTCGACGAGATCAAACGGCGTCTCACCGTTCCACACGAGTCGCTGAAGGCCGTGCTCGCTCTGGCCGAGCGAACCCCATCCACGATTGGTGAGGCCGCACCACAGCGATCCATCCTTGGCCCATGCAACGCGCACGATGCCGCACGCAAAGCCGCGGCGGAACGGATAGCACGCGCCCTGCCAACGTCCCTGCACTTGCTCCAGCGACATGCGGAACACTTCGGAGCTGTATTGGTCGCCGCAGAACACTTGCCCGCGATACGGGCCAAAGCGCGCCTGGTCGTCCCACACGAAGCCCGCCGGCGAACGGCCGCATTCGTCGTATGGGATCCAAACTGCAGGCAATCGGAAGTTGGGGATCGAGCGCGCGGCTTCTTCCATGCGCATGCCGCTCTTCACTTCGCCAGGATGCGGCGCCTTGCTGCGCGGATCACTGCACGACGCGATGCCCCAAGGATGCCCATGGAAGTCGCCGCGCTGCAACGGCGCGAACTTGCTCGTGGCACACCACTCGCCTTGGTTGTCGGTGTAGAAGACCTCACCCCATGGCGCAGCTGCGACGCCAGCCGGCGAACGCAAGCCCGCGCACTCCGCGATCCACGATCCGTCCTTCTGCACCGCGACCGCAAATCCGCGGAACGGCGCGCGGCCAAACGGCTCGTCGCCAAACGGCTTGTTGAGCGTGAGCCACATCGAGCCGTCCTTCGCGAGCGCAGGGCCGAAGCAATACTCGTGGTAGTTGCCCGACAACGTCCAACCGCTCGCGACCGTCTCCAACTCGTCCATGCGCCCATCGCCGTCCGCGTCGCGCATTCGCGAGAGCTCGCCGCGTTGCGCGCAGTAGAGCCATCCATCGTGGTCGAGCAGGCCAAGCGGCTCCTGCAGACCTTCGGCCCACAGCGAGAACTTGGGCTTTGGCGCATATGGATCCTCGATGCGCCACACCTCGCCGCGACGCGTCGAAACGAACAACTCGCGTTCGCGTTCGGCGATGCCGCCCACTTCGAGCACGACGCCGTCGGGAACGGGCACATCGACGATCGTCGCGTAGCGAGCCTCGCCACTTGCTGGCGGCGCCGCGACAGGCGCAGGCGATGCAGGCTCTTGCGGCAACGCCGCAAGCAGCAGAGGAACGCACGATGTGGCGATGCCGATCACGTGTGTCAGCGTAGTGCCGACTGGGGAATCGTCCCAGCAAGCAACCTGCGCGAGCGATCTTCAGACCGCGAAGGTCTCGAACACTTCCACGGGCGCCACGAACCGCGCGATATCGCGGCAACGCGCGAGGATGGTCGGATCCTGGGTTTGCACATGCGCATCAAAGGCCTGCGCGAGGCGCGCGGCATGCTCAGGCGCGAGTTGCGAAAGGCACAGCGGCAGCAACTGCTCCTCTTCGCGGGCGATGTGCTGGCGCTCCCGACGGCAGAAGCCGATGCACGCATGCGCCATCCGGCTTGCGTCGCGGCGAGCCAGTGCCTCGAGCAACGTCCGCACGACCCTGCGGCCCTCAGCATGTTCTGCGCACAGCGACTCCGCCGCCGCAAACGCGCCCGCGACGCCGAGCCGCGCGAGTTCGGGGAACAGCACCGCCTCTTCTTTCGCGTGATGCAATCGGTCCATGAAGTGCTCGAGGAACTCGACGACGCGCCGCCAGAACTCCGTGCGCATCGGCTCGCCGGCGAGCATGAGGCGCGACTCCTCTTCCATCGCATCGACGACCAAGAGCATCAACCGATGCTCTTCGCGAAGGATCCATACGGGATGGTTGGCAGAACTGCGCAGGCCGTCGTTCGAAGAGTGCATCAAAAGCGCCTCGATGAGGACATCCATGATGGATGCCCCAACGCTGCCCGAGAAGCGGTCGTTTCGTTCAGCTTTCGTGAAGGCCGCTGCGGATGGCCGCATCGGATTGCAGCGACCACCTCGTGCCATAGCGGAGCCGAGAATGCGTTGCCTCAGAACTCGTAGCGCAGCGCCACGGACTCGCCTTGCCCCAACTCACGAACCCCGGCTGGCGCGCCATCGATCGTGACCTTCGCGCCGCCGCTCGTGGGCGATGCCTCGATGCGAATGCGGCCGCTCGCGCATCGAAGCGTGCGCACGAACGCGATGCCCGACGAAGTGAACTCAGGCACCGTCGTGTCCTCGAACTCTGCCCCGCCAACCCGTACCCGGAACGTCGGATAGCCATCCTTCGTGCGACGCTGGCCGATGCTGAGCGGAGTCGCGTCCTTCGACCCAGCGGCATCGCGAACGAGGAGCGCATCGAGCGTGATGCGCTCCTTCGACGATGGCTCAAGCAATTGGCCAGCGCGCCCGCTCCACGTTCCCGCCGCATCGAGGAAGTCGCCGCGCCACAGCCACGCAAGGCGCGCGTGCTCGACGTCGTATGCGTAGTGGCCGCGCAATGGCGAACCGACTGCGACACAGCGCGCCGACAAGCCCTTCAAGAACGCGCCATGCAGGATCGGCCGATCGACGGGATCGAGCAGCAATCCCGCGCCTTCGCTGCGATAGCCCTTGGGCACCGGCGCTGCGTCGCCAAGCGAAGACCACACGCGGATCGCATCGACGTCGCGGCGCGAGTTTGCATCGTCCGTGAGCCAGAACGAGGGCATGCGCGTGCCCGGGCGCAACGTCGTCGCATGCAGCAACCACTCGCCAAACCACGCGGGTTTCAGGCGCTGTGTCTGCAGCGCGAGATCCATACCCTGTGGCCCGATCGCCTTGCGGCCGCCGAACGGATGGCACGTGACGCAATTGCGCCCCGCGACGCCGACGAGTTGCTGGCCGTGCGCGACGAGTGCCGCATCGAACGGAGGCTCCTGGTCATCGAGAGGCTTCGCGTCAGCGCGCTCGAATTGCGCCGCGATTCGTTGCGCAAGCACAGGCGACAGCTTGGGCATGCGAGCCTTCATGTAGCCGCGAATGCGATTCTCGCCCTGTAGCAGGCCTTCGATCCATGCGCGGCGCAAGCGATGGCCCGCGCGCGAGAGATCTGGCGGAACACGGCCTTCGTCCCCGAGATCCTCGACCTCCGCGAGCCGCTGCCGCGCATCGTCATTCATGCCGCCTCTGCCATCGCGCGCGTGGCACGAGGTGCACTGCAACGACTCCAACGATGCGGCGACTGCGACGCTGGCTGCGACCGGCGATGCGAGCGCCGCGCGGGCTTGGACAAACGTCGCCTCACCGCGCGGATCCACTGCGCATGCGCGCGGTTCCAACTGCGACCACGGCTTCGCAATTAGCGCCCGCGATGCATCGTCATCCACGCCGAGGGTGTGGCACGCAGAGCAGTGACGCGCCGCATACGCGTCCTTTCCGCGAACGCGCAGTGCGTCGTCGACGACTGCCTTGGCCACCGATGCATTGCGAGGCGTCAACGTCGTGGAGCGCCGCGCGAGCGCGCTCGCAGGAACGAGCTCTTCCGCGCCGCTCGGTCCTCGCCACAGGAACTCCAGGCTCTCTTGTCCGCCGATCTCGGTGAACACGATGCGCACGCGGTGCGATCCCGCAGCGAGCGTGACCTTGCCGCTCTTGCGCCGATGCGGCGCAACCTTCGCGTTTTCGACTACGAGCGCGTCGTCGATCCACAGCCACGAAGAATCATCACTACCGAGCGTGAACGTCCATTCCCCGGTCGCCGGCACGAGCAAGAGCCCCGTGAACCGCAGCGCGAAGCGATCGTCGCGCGACCGAAGCCGCACATCGACGACATCCGTCACGCCCTTCGCCGTCGGCTGCAGCCCATCAAGCTGTGGCATCTCGTCGCCACGCACGTCGAGCTCGAAGCACTCGCAATCGAGGCCCGGCGCTGGCTCCGCATCCGCATTGCTCGCTTGCGCGCGCAACAGGTGCGCGGCGAGGTTCGTGGCTTCGGCATGGCTGAGCGCAAAATCGTGCGCGAGGTCGGGACGACGATCCGCGGGCGACCGCAAGAACGCCGCGAGATGCGCGTGGTCCGTTCGTTCGGCCAGCGACGCCAAGTCCGACTCACGATGGCACGCGGCGCACCCAAGCTCGGAGAACAACTGCTGGCCCGACGCAATCGCGCCGCTGCCCACCTCGGCGATGCGCAGCGCAGCATCGGAGCCTTGCTGACCCTTCAGGTGCGCGGCAATCGCCGTCGCGTCCTCGCCGGCGTGGTGCGCCGAAAGGAACGACGCGAGGCTGTCGCCAGCCCAAAACGCCGCGGCGTCGCGCAGCGGAATGCGCGGCAACGACAACACCGCATCACCTGCAGGCGCCGGCAGCTCGTGGCACACAACGCACCGACCGCGCTGCACGGCGGCAATGGCAGCGGATGGCTCCATCGGCGGTGCCGCGTCGACGCGAAATGCGGCATCGTCGCGTTCGCCGCCGCATGCAGACAATGCCAACACGACTGCGAGCAAACGAACTCGGCGCATCGAAGCAGCATGAGCCGAGGCTTTGATCGCGACAAGCGCGCGCTACCCTGCTCGGCCCGATGCAATTCGATCTCTTCGCCGCCTGCTTGCCCGGGCTCGAGCCGCTGCTCGCAGCCGAACTCACGGCGCTCGGCGCTGAGCCCGTCCCAGCGCCCGGCGGTTGCGCATTCCGCGGCGGCCCAGACTTGCTGCTGCGCGCGCATCTGAGCCTTGGAACTGCGAGCCATGTGCTGCTGCGCTGCGCCACGTTCCGCTGCCTCAGCCTCGCAGAGCTCGAACGCAGGGCGGCTTCGCTGCCGTGGCGCGGCTGGCTCTCGCGCGATGTGCTGATCGAAGTCGATGCAACCGCGAAGAAGAGCAAGCTCTACCACTCCGGCGCGATCGCCGAACGCGTCGAGAACGGCATGAAGCAAGCGCTCGGCATCGCTGAGAAGCCCAAGGTCGCGCCGCAGCCAACGCCGTCGAAGAAGCGAGCCGCGAACAAGCCACTCAGCGCCGCGGCGAAGCGTGGCCGCGGCCCCAACGCGCCCAAGCCCGACGCCAAGTGGCTCGCGCGTCAAGCGGAGATCGCTGCGCAGCGCGAGGCAGAGGCCGCAGCAGAAGCAGCCAAGGAAGCCGAAGCGCTCGCATTGGCGCTAGCCAATCATCCGACCGTGCGAATTGCCGTTCGCTTCGTCGATGACGTCGCGACGATCTCGCTCGATACGTCGGCTACGCCACTGCATCGCCGCGGGTATCGACTCGATGGCGCAAAGGCCCCGCTGCGCGAAGACATCGCGTTCGCGGTGTTGCAGGCCGCGGGCTTCCGCAAGGGCATGGCCCTGCTCGATCCGTTCTGCGGCTCGGGCACGATCGCAATCGAAGCAGCGTGCATCGCCGCGGGCCTTCCGCCGGGTCGCCTTCGTCCGGCGCCGCTGCAAGGCTTCGCGTTTGCCGACGCAGCAGAGTGGCAGAAGCTGCTGGCTCAGTTCCCCGCTGCGCCGACGTCCCCGATCGAAGGATCAACCATCGTCGCGAGCGATCGCGATGCCGGCGCCGTGCAAGCCGCGATCCAAAACGCCGAACGTGCCGGCGTGCGTGCGGCGATCGACTTCACGTGCTGCGCTATCTCCGCCGCGAAGTGGCTCGCCACTCCGAAAGACGCGCCACGCGATCTGCTCGTCGCCACCAATCCGCCATTCGGCCGCCGCGTTGGCACTGGCAGCGACCTGCTGCCGCTCTACCAAACGCTCGGCCACCGCACCGCGCGCATCGAAGGCGCGCGCGCAGCGATCCTCGCGCACGACGTCAATCTGTGCCGCCGCACCGGACTCGACCTCAAAGCTGCGTTCACGACGCGGCACGGCGGCTTGTCGGTTTCTTGCCTCGTCAGCTGATCGCGACCTCTCGCATCTGGCGGCAGAAGCCGCCAACATGCGCGCATGTCCGACCCGGTTCCCGACGCGACAACGTGCTGCCCGCTGCGTGAAGCGGAGCTTGCGCTCGTTGGCGAGATCGCGACCGCGCTGCAGCGAGCAGGCGAAACGGGCAGCGAACTCGCAGCCGCGATCCGCGCGCAGAAGGACAACCTCGACTGCCTCGGCAGCGCGCTTGCTCGCTACCCATCGCCGCTTGAGGCGCAGCGACTCGGCGACCGCAGCCGCAGCCTCGACACGTTGGTGCACGCACTGTCGAGCGCGGAGCGCGTCGGCTTCGGCCTTCGTGCGCCAACGCAGTCCGTCGTGGGACGCGCGCTGAGCACGGCGCAGATCAACTTCTTCCGACTGTTGTGGCACGCGTGCACGCACTTGCAGCATGACCAAAGTGGCCCGTCGCTGCGCGAACGCGCGGCGCGCGCGCTGCGCACCAGCGTCTACACGCACCTCGTCGAAGAAGCGCTGACCGAACTCGCGACCGATGGCCAGCAGCCACAACCGCTGCGCGCGCGCGCCGTGCGCCAGCTCGCGCAGCTATGGGCGCATCGCCTCACGTGGCGCGTGAGCGAGTTCTTCCCGATGCTCGAAGCGACGTGGGAAGCGCGCAGCCAAGTCCGAGTCTTAGGCGGCACGATGCTGGGCACGAGCGAGATGTTCCAGCTGATGACGAAGGGCGGCGACCCCGCGTTCGTCGAGTTCTTGATGGAACGCACGCACGCAGACGACGCGGTGCTCGCATTCCGCGAGTTCTTGTTCGATCGCAGCTACGAGGAGCTGGAGCGCCTCGTCGACCGCATGGCCAAGGAAGGCCGAAGCAGCATCGAGCTCGATGCCGAAGTGCGCGACGGCGAGCGCGACGCCGGCTCGATCTTCTACGAGTTCTTCCAGACTCGCTTGCTGCAGGCCAACGCGCGACGGCTCGCGCGCTTGCCTGGCCCCAAGCACACCGCTGAGGGCTACGTGCTGCTCGCGTGGCTCGAGCAGATCACGGATCCGGGCCCCGAGGCCTGAGGTCCCGCGCGCATCAGCGCAGGTGCTGATGCGATCCGCCGCTGTCCTTTGCGATCCACTCGAGGATCTCCAGCGTGCCGCCGATCGCGATCGTGTGGATCACGATCTTGCGGTTCTGGTTCCACGCGGCGACGTCTTCGCGGATGCGGAACGGATCGATCTGCTGCCCCACCGTCGGCTCGCCGTCGCTCATCACGAAGATGGTGTCGACGTCGGGATCGCGGAACGCCTGCTGCAGCGAGTCGTAGAGATTGGTGCCGCCAGACGCGCCAAGTCGCGAGATCCAAATCTGCGCTTCGTCGCGATCCTCCTTGGTGCCCTTGCACATCGCACCTTCGCGCCACGGCTCCACGCCGCTCGAGAACGCGAGGATGTTGAACCACGCGTTCTCCGGCAGGTTCGACACCGCGAGCGACAACTCTTGCTTGGCGACCTCGATGCGCGTTGCGCGTTGGTCGTTGACCATGCGGCCATACATCGCTTCGAGCATCGAGCCCGACACGTCGATGACGAACGTGACGCGCGTCGAGTCGACTTGGATGCCGAAGAACTTCGAGCTCGCGACCGTGCGCTGCAGTTGCCGCTTCTGCTCCTTCGCTCGCGCCGCCTTGTCGAACTCGTCGTCCGTCGCGCAGCGGAAGTCGGCCTTCGCGGTCTCCCACCACGCTTGCCACGCCTTTGCGTCATCGCCCCACGGTTGCGCGGTGAGCCGCCACAGCGCGCCTTCGATCTCCTTCTTGAGCCGACCGTTCTCCTTGCCGATGCGATCGACCAACGGGCCGACGCCGCCAGAGATGCGCAGTTGCAGCAAGCCATCGACGGCAATGCCGCGCGTCGACGCGTCGTCGTGCGACAACGCCTCGACGAGCGTCGGCAGCAGCGACTTGGTCTTCGACGCGGCGATCTGCAGCAACGCTTGGTTGCGCGTGTCGCGCTCAGGGTCCTTGGCGAAACCGACCAGCTCATCGAGCCACTTCGAGCTGCCTTGGCTCAGCGCGCCGAGCGTCTCGAGCGCGAGCGCGCGATCCTGCGGCGACTTCGGCTTTGCGAGCAACTTGCGCAACTCGGGCACGGCCTCCTGATCGCCGTTGCGCGCGATGACGCGCGCGGCCGCGCGGCGCACTTCGTCCTCCTTGTCGTCGAGCGCCTTGCGGATCGCGGCCTGCACCTTGGGATCCTTGATGCGGCTCGATGCGACCAGCGCGAACGCCTTCTCGTGCTCCTTGCCCTTGCCGACGAGCTTGCCGACCTTCTTCTCCGTCGCGTCGTCGCGAAGGTCTGCGATCAGCGTCGCCATGCGGAAGCGCAGGTCTTCTGGCGTCACGTCGCGCTTCTTCGCGAGCGCGAGGAAGGTCGCCACCGCCTTCGCGCCATCGCGATCGATGAGGATCTTCGCGGCCTCGGCGCGATCGGGTCCGGGCAGGTCGACGCGCTCCAACATCCACGCCGCCATCTCGGCGGTCTTGGGCATGCTGCGATCGTTCATCGCGAGCAACGCCGCGCGGCGAATCTTCGACAACGGCTCGCGCCGCAGCGTCTCGACCAACTCCTCCTCCGTCAGCGTCGGCGCAAGGTGCGTGAACGCGCGCAAGCGAATGCCCGCGAACTCCGGCGGCAGCACCGTGCCGTCCTCGGCCTTCTTCTGCTTCTGCTCCAAGTTCCACAGCTCGCGATACCACGCAGCATCGTTCGCATCGGCGAGCTTCTTGTGCTGGTCGAGCGCGAGTTCGCGAACGTGATCCTCGACGCGACTGTCGACGATCTGCTTCAGCAAGCCCTTGCCGAACTGCGCGGAGCGACCGAGCCCCGCCACCGCGGGATCGCGCACTTCGTCCTCAGGCGCATTGGCCGCAATGTTGGCGAGCTTCTCGCAT
>JBEELK010000300.1:0-21667 GCA_041168165.1 Planctomycetota bacterium
TGCAGGCCGTTGCTCGCGATCACGCCGAAGCTGTTGAGCGTCGAGAACGCGGCCGCTTGCGAGTAGAGGTGCACGCCGCCGAACGCGGGGTCATACGGCACTTGGATGTTCCAGCCGTAAGGGCCACCGGGTTGGAACAGCAGGAAGGCGACATAGTCGAGCGACGCATACTGGGTGCAGCCCGACATGCCGACGAAGTCGAGCGAGATGCCAGGGTTGGACACGCCGAACCACAGGAACCCGCCGAACGAGGCCGGATCCGGCAGCGATGCGCGCAGCGACCATTGACGGCCGATGCCGAGCGGCGTGGACGTGTGCTGCATCGAGGTGACGCCGGTGATGGCGCGCGACAGCGGTTGTGCCGTGCCGCCGATGGCGAGGTCTTCGCTGCCGACGTCGACTGCGTTGCTGCCAGCGCTGATGCCGACGAGCGGGCCGCGCACTGCGCTGCCGTCAAACTCGCGCCAGCTCAGCACGATGTTGCCGTTGGCCTTGAGTCGGATCTGGAATGAGTTCGAGCCGCCAGCGCCGAACACCGGGACCTTGTCCCACGTCGCCTGGCAGTAGGCAGGGTTGCTGCTGTCCCACCAGATCGGAGCACTCGTCGCATTGGGCACGAAGTCCATCCATGCGGCCGCGATGCGCGCGCCTTGGTTGTGGAACGTCTGCGCCTTTGCGTCGTAGGACAGTTCGCCCTCGGGCAACCAGATGTAGCCGTTGGAACCGATTTGCACGTGCGACGTCGCGGGCATCGTGCCGAGCGCGAACGTGCTCATGGCGCCGAGCGACACGGTCGTCTGCGTGTCATCGCCAACCGTCGGCAGGATCGCGCCGGTCGACGAGAAGGACTCATCGAAGCCGGGGCCGCGCGTTGCCGTGTAGGTCGCGCCGTTCTTGACGAACTCGATGCTCGTGTTGTGCAAGTCGAACGAGCCCGCATAGCCATTGGCGTTGAACATCTCGTAGATCGAGCTGTTGTGCGATGGCGTGGGGCAGCCCGTGCCGATCGTGACCGGAGCGCCCGCGAGCGGCGGCACCAGGATCGGCGCAGCGCACGCAGTCAGATCCGCGCGCGTGACCGAGAAACCGGCTTGGAGCGGCAGCAGCACGATCGCGCCGCCTTGGAGGTCGAGCGCGTTGGTGGACGAGAAGGTCTCGAACGCAGCTCCGTTCTGGATCGAGGTCGCGTTGGCGAAGTCCTTCGCGATCGCCGTCGCATTGCTGCCCGGCGAGACGCCGAAGATCGCTTCGCCCGTCGGCTGCATCGTCGTCGCCGAGTCGAGGTGCAGCGCGATGCGGCCGCTCGGCTCCAGCGTGATCTCGCCATTCAGCAGGCCATTGCCGGCGCCGTTCTGAGGCAGGTTCTTCCACACGATCGACGCTTGCTGCGCGTTGGCCGTGAAGAACACGCCATTGCCGGCGGTTGCGCGGTGCGCGGCCCAGTCGTCCCACAGCAGCGCGATCGTCGGGTGCGGGTCATTGCGGAACTCCAGAGCCGTCGGCGTCGGGTCCGCCGGATTGCCGAGCGACGCGTCGCCAAGCCGCACTGCGCCATTGCTGTCGATCGTGATGCGATCGTAGGTCGTGCCTTCGAACGGGAACGCGAATGGCAGCATCACCACGCGCAGCGAATCGTCGCCCATCGCGAGGTTGGTGCCCGGCGAGGCATTGCCGAGTGAGAGGCACTGGCCGAAGGCCGGAGCTGCAAGCAGACCGAGCAGAGAAAGTCGAAGATGGCGCATGGGCGGTTCTCGTCGGCGCGCCTGGTAAGCGGCGGCCGTGCAACGTGACAAAGAGCAGAACGGGATGTTCGCTGCATCGAGGCTAGCTCCCGTTGCCGTCGTCGTTGGACGAGCTCAGCGGCGCACGTTCCAGTTCGAGCGCATGGCTGCACGTTGTGCGCGTTGCTATCGGCGCTTCGCTCTGCGTCTCGCAGCGGGACTCTGTGCTGCGGTCGCAACCGCGCAGAACGAGCGAGCCCCAAATGAAAACGCGCGGCCGCCGGGGCAACCCCGTGCGACCGCGCAGACCCTTGGCAATCCAGATTTGATTAGAAGTGGTTTCACAACACCCCGGCCGCTGCGGCCGGCCCCAAAGCCCGATGGCTACGTCGCGAGTTCTCCGCGGAATCTCAAGATTCCGCTGCGAACTCGCTCCTTGCCCTCGGCCTTCGTGGCTCGGCCTCGCCAGCCGGCTTGTTGTGAATTCACTTCTAGAGGCCGACCTTGTGATGCAGGCCGTTGCTGACAATCACGCCGAACGGATTGAGCGTCGACCACGCAGCTCCCTGCGAGTAGAGCTCGATGCCGTAGCCGATGTCGTAGGCGATGGGCAGCTGCAGCGACATTCCTTGGCCCGGCGTGAAGAACACCGGGAAGTAGGACAGTTCATACGACGAGTGCTGCACGCAGCCCGTCATGCCGTAGGAGTCGAGCGAGATGCCCGGGCTCGAGAGGCCGAACACGAACAGTCCGAAGAACGAGGTCTCGTCCGGGACCGTGGCGCCAAGGCGCAGCGTCGTGCCGATTTGGATCCGGTTGGCGGAGTGCGCCATCGCGTCGAGGCCCGTGATGCGGCGCGACGCTGCTTGCGCATTGCCGGCTGCCCACAGATCGACTTGGCCCTGGTCGACGGCGCGGTTGCCGCCCGAGATGCCGACGATCGGAGCGCGCGTTGCGCCCATAGAGCATGCGGCGTAGCTGAGCACGATGTTGCCATTGCTCTTCAGCGTGACTTGGAACGTGTTGGCGCCGCCGTCACCGAAGGCAGGGGCTGCGACCCACGTCGCGCGGCAGAAGCTCGGATCGTGGCTTTCCCACCAGATCGGCGCAGTCGTCGCATTGGGGACGAGGTCCATCCATGCGGCGGCGATGCGCGCGCCTTGGCTGTGGAACGCAGCGGCGACGGGCGTGTAGGCGGGGCTACCCGCGGGCAGCCAGATGTAGCCGTTCGCGCCAACCGTGATCGCGGTGGCCGCGGGCATCGTGCCGAAGCGGAACGAGCCCATCGCGCCGAGCGACACGCTGTGTTGCGAGTCATCGTCGACACCGGTCAGCGGCGCGCCGTTCACGTGGTAGTCGGTCG
This sequence comes from Planctomycetota bacterium, assembly GCA_041168165.1. Classification (GTDB taxonomy): domain Bacteria; phylum Planctomycetota; class UBA1135; order UBA1135; family UBA2386; genus SXPK01. The sequence goes on from JBEELK010000300.1 coordinate 3,085, forward strand.
CAAAACCGGAGCCCTGCGCGAGCGAGTAGCTGCCGTTGTTGTGCACGAACTCGATGCTCTTGTTCGCGAGGTCGAACGGGCGAATGCCTGCGTTGCCCGTGAACTGCTCGTAGAGCGAGCCATTTGGGATCGGAGTGGGGCAGCCGACGCCGATCGGAACCGCGCCTTCCGCGATGCCGGGGATCAGCACCGGCGGCGTGCACGCGGGTGGGAACGCCTTGGCGAGCGAGTAGCTGCCAGAGCCCGTCGGGTCGACCTGGAACGTCCAGCCCGCGAGCTCGAACTGCTTGCTCGCAGAATCGAACACGTGGTAGCCCGTCGAGTCCGCGATCGACACCGCGGAGATCGGATCAAACGAGTTGCTCGGCGCGCCGTAGCCGCGGCTCAAACCAGCGATGCACGATCCGTAAGACGGCAGCGTGCTCGTGGGCTCGTAGTGCAGGTAGATCGAGCCATCGGGCATCAGCACGACTTCGCCGCTGAGCAATCCAGCGCCATAGCCCTTCTGCGGCACGTTCTTGAACACGACCGACGCGCGCGTGGTGTCGGCCTCGAAGAAGATGCCGTCGCCGCTGGCGCATTGGTTGACAGCCCAGTCATCCCACAGCAGCGCGATCGTCGCGTGCGGATCGTTGCGCAACTCGGCCGTCGTCGGCGAGAAGTCCGACGGGTTCGTCAGCGACGAGTCGCCGAGGCGAACCGTGCCGTTGCTGTCGATCGTGACGCGGTCATAGGCGACGCCGTGGAACGGGAACACGAACGGCAGCGCCAAAACGCGCAGCGAGTCATCGCCCATCTGGAGGTTCGTTCCAGGCGGGTTGTTGTGGATCGCAAGACACTGGCTCGCGGCGGTGGCCGCCAAGAGCCCTAGAGATACGAGGGTACGGATGGGATGCATGGTGAGTCTGCCAGGGGTTGAGAAAGAGCGTCCGAAAGAGAGATCTTCCGGTGAGTCTCAGAACGATACCCCGCCCCGACGCATGGGCTTTGCTCGTCGCCGTGCATCGCGTGCGCTGCGGCGACGATTGCGCCGCGGCATGGCGCATTCGTTGTCGCGCGATTTCCGCAGGAGACTCAGCGCACCGGTGCGATCGGCAGGCTGTCGATCCGTTGCGATAGCCACTCGATGCGCAGCGTGGATGGATCGACGAGCGCCGGCACCACGCGCATCGATGGCATCGGCGACTTCGCGCCGTCCTCGCAACTTGCGTGCGCGCTCGGAGCGTCCGCGAGGGCCGCGAGCAGTTGATCACGTTGGACCATCGCGTGCGCAGCGGACATGCGAATGCGTCGCGCAGCGGCGACCTCGCGCGCAGCACGGCTTCGTTCTTCGGCGCGCCGCGTCGTCTGCTGCGCCGCCGCATCGCGCGTGCCGCTCGTGGCGCCGAGGCTCGCGCATCGTTCGTGGCTGAGCACGAAGCAGAGCGACAGGTCGTGCTCCTTCTGCGCCCATGCGAGCAGGTCCGCCGCGTCGCGATCCGCCATCGCGCCCGCGTTCTGGATCACGAGCACAAAACTAGGATCGAGGCCCAGCACTCGGGCGGGTTCGATGCCGGCGTCGGCGCACGAGATCACGGCGCAGACGTAGCGGCCTGCGCCAGACGGCCGCGGCAACGGGGCGGGCACGGGTTCGGACTTGTCGCGAGCACGCTGCGCGCGCGCGTAGGAGTCCTCGACGAATCGCAGCAGCGTCGAGGGCTCCAACAGAAGCTGCGCGGAGTGCGTCGGCGGCACGGGTTCGCCCTTCCCATTGGTTTGCGCGGCGTCGGTAGGTGGGGCGTTGTGCTGTGGTGCGCCGTGCTGCGCTTTGGGCGAATGCCCAGGGACGCTGGTTTTGCTCGAGGGCTCGGTCGCGCCGTGGCCCTGTTCGCCGTGCTGGGCCAGCAGCATCGGACCGATCAGGAGCCAGCATGCGGAAACCAGCGAACGCATGCCCGTAGGTCGGAACCCTGCCTTTGGCGACTTGACGCACCGTAACCGAGCCCATGCGAACTTGGCTCAAGGGACCCTTGCCATCGGGATCGTGGCGGCTACGCCATGCGCCCATGGCAGACGGCACTTCGGCGGCTTCCGTGCACAAGTCGGTCCAGGACCTCGATCAGGTGGTGATCCGGTTCGCGGGCGACTCCGGCGACGGCATGCAGCTCACCGGCGATCAGTTCACGCGCACCACTGCGTTGATGGGCAACGACATCGCCACGTTCCCTGACTTCCCCGCCGAGATCCGCGCCCCCGCGGGCACGCTGCCGGGCGTCTCGGCGTTCCAGTTGCGGTTCTCGAGCTTCGACATCCACACGCCGGGCGACGCGCCAGACGTGCTCGTCGCGATGAACCCGGCGGCGCTCAAGGTGCACATCAAGGAGCTGAAGAAGGACGGCATCCTGATCCTCAACACCGCGTCCTTCAGCGCACTCGACCTCAAGAAGGCGAAGTACGAGGTCGACCCGCGCACCGACGGCTCGCTGTCGGGTTGTCGCGTGATCGAGGTGGACCTCGAGGCCCGCACGCGCGAAGCGCTCGCGGAGACCGCGCTCGACGCACGCAGCAAGGACCGCTGCAAGAACATGTATGCGCTGGGAATCCTCTACTGGATGTTCCACCGCGAGATGGCGCCGACGGAGCGCGCCATCGAAGAGAAGTTCAAGAAGAAGCCCGACGTCGTCGCCGCGAACTTGATGGCGATGAAGGCGGGCTACGACTACGCGGAGACGACTGAGGTCTTCCAGACCGCGTATCGCGTGCCGCCGGCGCACCTGCCCAAGGGCACGTATCGCAACATCATGGGCAACCAAGCCCTGACGCTCGGCCTCGTCGCCGGCGCGCAGAAGGCGGGGCTCGAACTGTTCCTCGGCAGCTACCCGATCACGCCGGCGAGCGACATCCTGCACCAGTTGAGCAGCTACAAGCACCTCGGCGTCGTGACGTTCCAAGCCGAGGACGAGATCGCCGCAGTCGGCGCCGCGATCGGCGCGAGCTACGCGGGCAGCCTCGGCGTCACGTCGACGTCGGGCCCGGGTCTCGCATTGAAGAGCGAAGCGATCGGCCTTGCCGTCATGGCCGAATTGCCGCTCGTCATCATCGACGTGCAGCGCGCTGGCCCGAGCACGGGCATGCCGACGAAGACGCAGCAGGCGGACCTGCTGCAAGCGATGTATGGCCGCAACGGCGAAAGCCCGGTTGCGGTGCTCGCTGCCTCCACGCCGGCGGACGCATTCATGGTCGGCTATGAAGCAGTGCGCATCGCGCTGCAGTTCATGACGCCGGTGATCGTGCTCAGCGATGGCTACATCGCAAATGGCAGCGAGCCGTGGCTCCTGCCCGAAGTCGACAAGTTGCCGAAGATCGATGTGACGTTCGCGGCGCCGCAAGAACCGGGCACGAAGTTCGAGCCCTACAAGCGCAACCCGAAGACGCTCGCTCGGCAGTGGGCGAAGCCCGGCACGAAGGGGCTGACGCATCGCATCGGCGGCCTTGAGAAGCAGGACGTCACCGGCAACATCAGCTACGACTCCGCGAACCACCAGCACATGGTGGACACGCGCGCACAGAAGGTCGCCAACATCGCCGATGTCGTCGAGCCCGCGGTGACGCTCGGCGCGGACAGCGGCGACATCCTCGTGCTCGGATGGGGTAGCACGCGCGGCGCGATCACTTCGGCAGTGCTGCAACTCCAAAAGCAGGGCCACTCGGTCAGCGCGTGCTTCTTGCGCTGGCTCAACCCACTGCCCAAGAACCTCGGCGACCTGATGAAGCGCTTCAAGAAGGTCATCCTGCCCGAACTCAACAAGGGCCAGCTCTGCATGATGCTGCGCTCGAAGTATCTGGTCGACGTCGAGAGCTACAGCAAGGTCGACGGCCAGCCGTTCAAGAGCCACGAGATCACTGCGCGCCTGACTGACCGTCTTGCGTCGCTGAAGAACCAGGGAGCCGCACGATGACCACTGCCGAACGTCCCGTGATGCAGAAGAAGGACTACAAGACCGACCAGGAAGTCCGCTGGTGCCCAGGCTGTGGCGACTACGCCATCCTCAACGCGGTGCAGGGCGCGTTCGCGAAGCTCGGCAAGCAATTGCACGAGACCGTGATCATCAGTGGCATCGGCTGCAGCTCGCGGTTCCCGTACTACATGGAGACCTACGGCTTTCACACGATCCACGGCCGCGCGCCGACGATCGCGACGGGGGTGAAGGTCAGCAATCCGAACCTCGACGTGTGGGTCGTGACGGGCGACGGCGACGCGATGTCGATCGGCGGCAATCACTTCATCCACATGCTGCGGCGCAACGTCGGCCTCAAGGTGCTGATGTTCAACAACCGCATCTACGGGCTGACCAAGGGCCAGTTCTCGCCGACGAGCGAGCAAGGCAAGGTCACGAAGAGCTCGCCGCTCGGCACGATCGACTACCCGTTCCACCCGATCGCGTTGGCGCTCGGCGCGGGCGCGACGTTCATCGCGCGCGGCGTCGATGTGTTCTTGCCGCACCTCGAAGACGTCATCTGCAAGGCGTCGGCGCACAAGGGCACCGCGTATTGCGAGATCTATCAGAACTGCAACATCTTCAACGACGGCGCCTACAAGGGCATCACGGAGAAGGAACTGCGCGACGACCGCGTGCTCTACCTCGAGCACGGCAAGCCGTTGTTGTTCGGCAAGGACAAGGACAAGGGCATCGCGTTTGACGAAGCGTTTAGGCCGCGCGTCGTGACTGGCGCAGAGCTCGACAAGGCCTTCGTCTGGGACGAGACCGCCGATAGCCCTGCGCCCGCGATGGCGCTCGCCAACATGGACGAGGAGCACTTCCCCGTGCCGCTCGGCGTGTTCCGTCGCCGCGAACTGCCCACATTCGAGTCGGGCATCCGCGCGCAGGTCGATGCCGCAAAGCAGAAGAAGCAGCAGTCGCTGCACGATCTGCTGCGCCAGGGCGAGATCTGGGAAGTCAGCTGACGGAAATCGCGGACGCCGACTGCCCGATGGGATCGGGCGGTCGTTGCGCCGCGGCGTAGGGGGCGTGTGGTGGACTGCATCTGCCCCCGCGTCGGCATCGAAATATCACGCTGCCGTGATACATTGATTCAGCTGATGGCATCTGCGCTTGCAACCCTAACCTCGGCCCTCAAGCTGCTCTCGGACCCAGTCCGGTTGCGGCTCTGCGGCTTGCTCGCGCAGAACGAGCTCGCGGTGCAGGAGATGGTCGCGGCGACGGGGATGCAGCAGAGCCGCATCAGCAACCACCTCGCGCAGCTAAAGCGCGCGGGCCTCGTGCGCGACCGCCGCGAGGGCACGTGGAGCTTCCACTCGCTCGCGGAGCCACAAGACGATGGCCCGCTGACGAAGCAGATGTATGCAGCCGCGATCGAGCCGTGGCTGTCGAGCGAAGAAGGCAAGCGCGACCTCGCAGCGCTCGTGCGCGTGCTCGAGCAACGCCGCGAGAAGAGCCGCAGCGCGCACGACTTGCTCGCAGAGCGGTGGGAGTCAGGCCAAGACTTCGCGCAGGGCTCGCTGCGATCGGAAGTGATGGCGATGGCGTGGCCATCGTCGTTCGTCGTCGCCGACCTCGGTTGCGGCACGGGCTTCTTGTCGTCGCAGCTCGCGCCGTTTGCGAAGCGCGTGATCGCCGTCGACCACAGCCCGCGCATGCTCGAAGCCGCGCAGAAGAAGGCGTTGCCGCGCAACTGTGAGTTCCGCCAAGGTGAGCTTGATGCGCTGCCCATCGAAGACGAAAGCGTCGACGCTGCGTTTGCGAATCTCGTGTGGCATCACTTGCCCGACCTTCAAGCCGCGGCGCGCGAAGTGTTCCGCATCCTGAAGGCGGGCGGCGCAGTCGTGATCTCCGACCTGCTGCCGCACGAAAGCGAATGGATGCGCGACGCGATGGGTGACCTGCGCCTTGGCCTCAAGCCGGAGCAAGTCGTCGCTGCGCTCGCCGCTGCTGGCTTCCACAGCCTGCGCTGGGAACGCGCCGGCGATCGCTATCGCACCAAGCCGCCAGAGGGCGGCCAACTTGACCTCCCGATGTTCCTCGTGCGCGGCCAGAAGCCGATTGCATGAGTCGCAGCGGACCCGTTTGCCAATTCCCTGATCTGTAGACCACGAACCAAGACTCAAACCATGACGAGCATGCAGAAGCCCAAGACGACCACGGCGAAGCCAAGCAAGGCCGGCGGCGTCCTCTCCGAACACGATTTCAAGGTGAAGGATCTCTCGCAGGCCGACTTCGGCCGCAAGGAGATCGAGCTCGCCGAGATCGAGATGCCAGGCCTGATGGCGCTGCGCGCGGAAAACCGCAAGAAGAAGCCGCTTGCCGGCGCGCGCATCACGGGTTCGCTGCACATGACGATCCAGACCGCGGTCTTGATCGAGACTCTGGTCGAACTCGGCGCCGAAGTGCGTTGGGCTTCGTGCAACATCTTCAGCACGCAGGATCACGCTGCGGCCGCGATCGCCGTCGGCCCGAAGGGCACGCTCGACAAGCCGCGCGGCGTGCCGGTCTTCGCCTGGAAGGGCGAGACGCTCTCCGAATACTGGTGGTGCACCGAGCGCGCACTCGATTGGGGCGATGAAGGCCCGAACATGATCCTCGATGACGGCGGCGACGCGACCATGATGGTCATGAAGGGCTCCGAGTGGGAGAAGGCGGGCAAGGTCCCGTCGGTCAAGGCGAGCGATGCCGAAGACTGGGTCGAGCTCGTCCGGTGCCTCAAGGCCTCGGTCGCCGAGTTCCCGGGCAAGTACACCAAGATGCTCGCGGGCATCCGCGGTGTCACCGAGGAGACGACGACGGGCGTGCACCGTCTCTACCAGCTGCAGAAGGAAGGCAAGCTGCCGTTCCCGGCGATGAACGTGAACGACAGTGTGACGAAGTCGAAGTTCGACAACGTCTACGGCTGCCGTCACTCGCTCACCGACGGCCTCATGCGCGCAACGGACGTCATGATCTCCGGCAAGGTCGCGGTCGTCTGCGGCTACGGCGACGTCGGCAAGGGCTGCGCTCAGTCGCTGAAGGGCCAGGGTGCTCGCGTCATCATCACCGAGATCGATCCGATCTGCGCGCTGCAGGCCGCGATGGAGGGCTACCAGGTCCTCACGCTCGAGGACTGCATCTCCTACGCGGACATCATCGTCACGGCGACGGGCAACTATCAGGTCGTCACCGTCGACCACATGAAGGCGATGAAGAACAACGCGATCGTCGCGAACATCGGCCACTTCGATAACGAGATCGACATGCAGGGTCTCGCGAAGGTCCAGGGCATCAACCGGATCAACATCAAGCCGCAGACCGATCGCTGGGTATTCCCGGACGGCCACGGCGTCATCATCCTCGCGGAAGGCCGCCTCATGAACCTCGGTTGCGCCACGGGCCACCCGAGCTTCGTGATGAGCAACAGCTTCAGCAACCAGGTGATCGCGCAGATCGAGATCTTCAATAACCACAAGACCTACGACAAGGCGGTCTACGTGCTGCCGAAGCACCTCGACGAGAAGGTCGCGCGCCTGCACCTCGAGAAGCTCGGCGTGAAGCTCACGAAGCTGTCGAAGAAGCAGGCCGAGTACCTCAGCGTCTCGGCGGACGGCCCCTTCAAGCCGGGCCACTACCGCTACTGAGCGGTTTCTCGCGCGCAGCGGCGGATCCCGCTGTTGCGCGCTTCGCTTGCGGCGCGGCTTGAGCCGCGTTCGCGGCGATCGAAGCAAGCGTGGCGGCGCGACGCGTCGCCACGTAGCGTCCGCGCGATGCCGCGCCCCTTCGATCCGCACAAGGACACGCCGCGCGACCTCGCGCGCATTGCGGATCCGTTTGTGGACGCGGCAAGCGATCTCGCGACCAAGCGCTCCTACCTCGTGCACTTTCCTGCGGCGACGAGCGTGCTCGACGTTGGCTGCGGCCAGGGTCGGTTCTTGGACTTGCTGAAGGAGCGCGGCATCGAAGGGCTCGGCCTCGATGCGAGTTCAGAAGCGGTCGCGGCGTGCGTCGCGCGTTGCCACGTTGCCGTGCATGGCGATGCGTTGGAGTTGTTGAAGCGTCTCTATAACGAGAGGCGCAAGTTCTCCGGCGCGTTGCTCGCGCACGTCGTCGAGCACTGCGATGGCGCCGCGGCGATGGCACTGATTGCCGCATGCGCGCGCGTGTTGGAGCCCGGCGGCCGCTTGCTCATCGCAACGCCGAACGCGCGCAACCTCATCGTGCTCGAAGAGACGTTCTGGCTCGATCCGACGCATGTGCGGCCGTATCCGCGCGCATTGCTCGAGCGAATGGGCTCAGCAGAAGGACTGAATGTCGTCGCGAGCTACGACGACCCGACGACGTCGCCGCGGCGGCCGATCTTGCGGCGCGCGCTCGCGCAGTTGCGATCGTGGTGCTCGGGCGCGGATCGCAGCGGCCCGATGGACTCGGTGGTGGTGTTCGAGAAGCCGCGCGCGTGACGCCGTTCTTCGCTCGCTATGCTGCGCGCTCTCGCTTGAGCGTGTCGCTCGGCGTAAGGAGCGTTGCCTGTGATCGCGATTTCGTTCGTGCTCGCCAACTGCGCGAGCCTCGTTCCGCAAGATCCCACCTTCCATCCGCCTGTGCGCGTGTCTGCAGACGGCGCGCCGATCTCCGTCGAGGCGCCTGGCTACGCGTCGCCGTGCTGGGGCGACGTCGATGGCGACGGCAAGAAGGACCTGCTCGTCGGCCAGTTCCATAAGGGCAAGGTCGCGGTCTATCGATCGCTCGGCGATGGCAAGCTCGCTGCGCGCGCTTGGCTCGAAGCCGGCGGCGCAGTCGCGGAGTTCCCCGACGTCTGGTGATGCACCTCCTCGACTCCACAGTTGGTGGATGTCAACCAGGATGGTCGCGTCGACGTGCTCTCGGGCAGCTACTCGCGCAAGCAGGAAGGGATGGCGGGGCTGTTCCATTACGCGCCTCGCACGGAGAGCGGCGCATTCGACGCGCCGATCGTCGTGAATGGCGCAGATGGCAATCCGCTGATCCTCACGGTGGATGCGAAGGCGGATGACAAGGACATCCAACGCATCTGCACGCGCCCAACGCTCGTCGACCTCAATGGCGACGGCAAGCTCGACCTCGTGTCCGGCAACTTCGGCGGCACGTTCTCGTGGTTCTTGGGCCTCGGCGACGGCAAGTTCGAAGCGACGAGCAAGCCGCTGCCAGCAGAAGGCGAGTGCGCGGTCGCGCATCACAGCGATCCATGGTTTTTCGATTGGGATGGCGATGGCGATCTCGACTTGATCAGTGGCGCTGCGAACGGCGGCGTGTTCTTGCTGCGCAACAGCGGCACGAAGACGGCTCCGAAGTTTGCAGCAAGCACGCAAGTGATCGCGCCCATCGCGGACCCCTATGCGGAACCCGATGCGTTCGGCGATGCGCACCTGAAGGGGCCGCAAGGTTCGACGCGCGTCTACGTCGATGACGTCGATGGCGACGGTAAGCTCGACTTGCTGGTCGGCGATTGCGTCGCCGTGATGCAGTTGCCCAACGGCGTCGACGAGAAGCAGGCTCTCGCCAAGCACGCAGCGTGGAAGAAGAAGCAGCGAGAGTTCATGGCGAACACTGGCAACCTCGACTCAGAAGAGGCGCAGGAGAAGTGGCGCAAGGGCTACGAGGCGCTCGATGCCGAGCGCGAGCAGTTCGCCAAACTGATCCGCACCGGCTTCGTCTGGCTGTTCCGCGGCAAGTGACGAGTGGCGCGCTCGTGCGCCGCTCGCGTCACGCGCGGCGCATGAGGTAGCGATCCGTCATTCCGGCGATGTAGTCGCAGACGACGCGTCGCAATCCATCCTGCTCGATGCGAATGCGATGCCCGTCGGGCAGGGCCGATGGATCCTGCAGCAGTTCTTGGAACCGCGTCCGGATCTGCTGCGCGCCTTCGTTCATGACCTTGAGCACGCGCTCGTTGCGGTAGAAGCGTTCGCGCAAGAACTCCAACAACTCGTTGGCCGCGACCGTGCGCGCGTCGGAGTGGCGGATGCGCGGAGGCTCGCCCTTGGGATGCCGATGGCGCAGCGCAGATTCGGTCGTCTCGACGAGGTCGGTGGTGAGGAGCCCCGTGATGCGACTCACGACGCGGTGGCGCAACTGCGTGCCAACGAGCCCTTCGGCTTCCTTCCAGAGCCGCAGTTCGCGGGCCGCGTCGAGTTCAAAGAACCCAGCTCGTAGCCCATCGTCCAGATCGTGCGCGAGGTAGGCGATCTTGTCGCAGAGGTCGACGACGTGCGCCTCAAGCGGCGGCGGTTGCTTGGGCAGCAGGTCGCTCGACAGCGGGAACCCATCGGGCACCGATCCCTTGAGCAGGCTGCGCCGGAGCGCCAGCGTGAGGTTGAGGCCGAGGCCGGAGCCGTAGCGGTCCTCGAGCCGATCGACAGTGCGCGCGCCTTGCGCGTTGTGGCGGAAGCCGCCGTGGCCATTCATCAACTCGTCGAGCGCATGCTCGCCGACATGGCCGAATGGCGGGTGGCCAAGGTCGTGCGCGAGCGCGATCGCTTCGCACAGGTCGCTATTGAGTCGCAGCGCGTTGCTGACACTGCGCGCGATCTGCGAGACCTCGAGCGAGTGGGTGAGGCGCGATCGGTAGTGGTCGCCCTCGAACGCGGCCACGACCTGCGTCTTGCCCTGCAGTCGGCGGAAGGCCGTGCTGTGGATGATCCGGTCGCGGTCGCGCTGGAACGCAGTGCGCAGCGTGTCCTCTTCATCCGGCATGCGGCGGCCGCCGGCCGAACGGCTGTGTGCAGCCCAGGGCGACAAGCCGTGCAGCTCTCGGTCTTCCTGGTCTTCGCGGCGGAACCATGCCATCGCAGTCGACCTCCAGAAAAGGCAACGCCCGGCAGGCAAGCCTGCCGGGCGATTGGTACCCCCTAGGGGATTTGAACCCCTGTCACATGGCTGAGAACCACGGATCCTAGGCCGCTAGACGAAGGGGGCGTACGCGCGAGCTTTCTAGGGACCAAGGAGCACTCGGTCAAGAGACTTGTGCACAGCTGCAGAATCTTCGTCGCGATGGGCCGTTGTGCGCCGTTCTCGATCAACCCAATTGGCCTACGGTGCCGATTTCCGTCTGCGCCGACCGCGCAGCAGGAGCCTTGTTCCCATGATGCCCAAACTCGCTTCCTGGCTGTTGTCCGTGATCATCGCGCTGCCGCTCGTCGCCGACGGCTGGCTCGGTGTATACCTCGACCCTGAGCACGATGCGCCGCGCGTGCGCGAGTTCGTGCCGGGTTCGCCCGCGGAGAAGGCGGGCATGAAGGCCGGCGACATCATCCTCGCGATCGATGAGACCTTCACGGCGGACGTCGCCGCGCTGCTGGCGGTGCTCCGCACGACGCAAGCTGGCCAGACCGTCGCGGTGCGCGTGCTGCGCGACGACAAGGAGCGCACGCTGAACGTCACGCTCGGAGCCAAGCCCGAAGGCGCTGGCGTGCCGGCAGATCCCGCGCCAAGCGAACCGTCGCGCAAGAACAGCACGCCGCCGAGCCCGGCCCAGGAGACGCAGGAACCCAGCAAGGCTACTTCGCGTCCGCGCCTTGGTTGCGCGCTCGCAGACGAGGACGGCCGCGTGCTCGTCACGCGAGTCGAGTCCGACTCACCGGCTGCTCGCGCCGGCATCCAGGTGGGCGACGTCCTCCTTCGCGTCAACGACACTAAAATCGACTCCGGCCGCCGCGTTGCCGAATTGCTCGCGCAGTCGGCTGGCGGCGCGCGGCTTTCGTTCGTCGTGCAGCGGAAGGGCGAGGAGACCGAATGCCCGGTCCAGCTCCCGCCGGTCGCTGCCGCGCAACCGATCGAGCCGATGCAACCAATCGAGCCGGCGGAGCCGATCGAACCTGCGCAACCGAGCGAGCCAACCCAACCGAGCGATTCCCTGCTGCGCGACCACGACGCCGCGTTTGCGGCGGCGGAAGAAGCGGGGCTTTCGGTGCTCGTCATCTACGGCGCGGAGCGCGACGCGAAGACGCAGGCACAACTGCGCGCGATCGAGTCGCCGCGCGTGCAGGAAGCCGCGATGGGCTACGTGGTGGTCTACGTCGACCGCGACCAGGAACCCGAGCTGTTCGACGCCAAGAAGTTCGCGCGGTTACCCGCGTTCGAGGTCGTGCGTTCGGGCCAAACGCTGTGGCGGCACGATGGGTTCTTGCCCGCGAGCGCCGTCGTTGCCGCGTTGCGCACGAACCGCAACGCAGACGACGACGAGGCCGCGCGCGCGCCGCAGCGCCGCGAGGCTTCGGCGCCGCGGACTCGCGGCGTGATGCCGCAGCAAGGAGTCGAGGAACTGCGTGCCGAGATCGACGCACTCCGCGCCGAGATCGAGGCGCTGCGCGCGGAGATCGCGGTGATGCGCGAAGAGCACAGCAGGGCGCCGCGCGCCCGGCGGGAATAGCGAGCGCATCGTCGCGTCGAAGGCGGCTGCCCGTCGCGTTGCGGCGGTTCTGTCGTTCTAATCCCGCCCCTCGATGACCGGCAGCAACCTACGCGCCCCGATGCACGCACCCGACGGGCGCCCGCTCTCGCAGCGAAGGGCGCTTAAGGGATTGGTCACGGTGACCGGCGGCGCGGGCTTCTTGGGCTCGCACCTCGTCGAGCGGTTGCTGCAGTTCGGGTGCTCGGTGCACGTCGTCGACGACTTGTCATCGGGCTCGCTCGACAACCTCGACGCCGCGCGCGGTGACCCGCGCCTTTCGATCACGATCGGCTCCGTCGCGGAGCCTGCGATCGCCGCGCGCGCAGCAGATGCGGAGATGGTGTTCCACCTCGCGGGCATGGTGGGCGTGCAGCGGCTTGCGCAACGTCCGCTCGACGTGATGCACGGCAACCTGCGCTGCACCGAGGCGATGCTCGACGCTGCTGCGCGCTCGGGAGCGCCGATCCTGATCGCGTCGTCGAGCGAAGTGTACGGCGACGCGCGCGCGCCGTTCGACGAGACGGACCCGGTGCAGCCGGGCTCCACCGACAACCTGCGCGGCGGCTATGCGTGCGCCAAGGCGATGGGCGAGTGGCTTGCGCACGCGCATGCGCGGCAGGGCTCGTTGCGCGTGGTCGTGGCTCGCTTGTTCAACGTCGTCGGGCCTCGGCAATCCGGCGCGTATGGCATGGTGCTGCCGCGATTCGTATCGCAAGCGCGCGAAGGCAATCCCATCACGGTGTTTGGCGATGGCACGCAGACTCGCTGTTTTGCTGCCGCGGACGAAGTCGCGCTCGCGTTGTGCGACTTGCTGGCCTCGCCCGAAGCGATCGGCGGCACGTTCAACGTCGGCAGCGACCGCGAAGTGCGCGTGCTCGAACTCGCGCGCCTCGTGAAGCGCATCTCGCGCAGCAGTTCGGAAGTGACGCTGATCCCGCACGACCGCGTGTTCCCGAAGGGCTTCGTCGATCCGCAGCGGCGCGTGCCGCGGTTGGATCGGCTGCGCGCGTGCATCGGATGGGCGCCGTCGCGGCCGATCGAGGCGATCGTCGAAGAACTGTGCGCAGCGCCGCAGAGCGCCGCGGTTCAGCGCGCGCTGGCTGCCCGCGCCTTGTCGTAGTTCGCCTGCGCCGTCGCGTCGTCGGGCAGTTGCTTTGCCGCGAGCGCGAAGTGCAACAACGCCAACTCCGCGTCGCCGCGCTGGAAGTGGCAGATGCCGAGGTTGGTGTGCGCGAGCGCGATGCCCTCTTCGGCGGCGGCGCTCAGCAGCGGCAGCGCGTCGTCGAACCTGCGCTGTTCGATGCGCACGGCGCCGAGCCGGTTCTTGATCGCGGGGTCGCTGGGCACGAGCGACAGCGCGCATTCGAAGTCGAGCGCGGCCGAATCGAAGTCGCGTTCCTTCATCGCGAAGTCGCCAAGACGCACGAGCAACTCCGCGCCTTGCTCGGCGGGGAACCAGCACGTCGTCAGCGCCGCGCGCCACAGGTCGCGCGCCGCGTCGGGGTTGCCCATGGCGATGCGGCACATGCCGAGTTGCACGATGGCGTCGGTCGACGACGGGCAGCGCGCGAGCACGGATTCGAACAGTGGTGCTGCGAGCGCGGGGAGTCCGTTCTGCGCGCGATACCGGCCGACGATCATGTCGGCGTCCGGCCACTCGGGATACAGCCGCTGCGCAGCCATCGCGGCGAGCGCTGCCTTGCCGAGATCGTTGTGCATCATCGCGAGCACGGCGCGGCCAGCGGGATCGTCGATCCACTTGTCCTCGAACACCGCGTGCTGTCGCCGCACTTCGGCGCCGATCTCGATGCCGAGCGCACGGAACGACTGATGCGCCTCGTGGTGCAAGAACGCGTCGTGTGCGATGACGAGGCGCATGCCCGAAAGGCGTGCGCGCAGCGAGAGGTCGTCGTCTTCGTAGTTGCCCGGAAAGAACCGTTCGTCGAAGCCCGAGAACAGTCGCCATGTCGTCGCGCGGCCAAGCAGGCACAGCCCCGACAACGTGTCGACGTCTTGCAGGATGCCGTCGCACGAGCCTGCGATCTCGCGCTCGATCTGCGCGCGGCCTTCCTTGGTCTTGCCGACGTCGCCGACTGCGACGCGCGCGGGACCCTTCACGCGGTTGCTGATCGGCGCCGCGAACGCGATGCGCGCGTCGCTGCAGAGCGCGCGATGGAGGTTGCGCAACAACGTCGGCGCCGCCTGCGTGTCGTTGTTGAGCACGCAAACGAACGGGGCCGTGGCGCGCGCGATGCCGCGGTTGCAGGCTCCTGCGAAGCCGCGGTTGTGGTGCTCGACGAGCACGAGGATGCGCGAAGAGATCCCGGCGAGCGCCTGCGTCTCGGGGTCGTTGGCGTTGTCGACGAGCAGGATCTCGAGGTCGAGTTCACCCTGCTGTTCGAGCAAGGACTGGACGCATGCGCGCGTGAGGTCCGCGCGACCAAGGCAAGGGATGACGACCGAGCAACGCATCGGTCCTTTCATCGGCACGATGGGGCACGCGACCCAACGTCCGTTGCCGCCGACGTCTTGGGCAATGCGGCGCAGCGTCCTGATGCAGCACAGCCGGGGCGGTTGTCCCTTGGGCCAAAAGGGTTACGCTGCTCGGCCTTTGTCCGATCCCGCGCGCCAAGCCCTGACGGTTGCCGAGTCCATGGCTGGGATCCTGCTCCAGGATTTCCTCGCCGTGAGCTACCCGTCCGTCGACCGTGCGGCCCTGCGCCAGCTGCAAGGGCGCGGCCTCGTCTACGTGAACGGCATGCGCGCCGAAGGTCCGCGTCGGTTGTCGCCGTTCGACTACGTGGAGTTGCGCGTCGGCGAAGAAGAACTGCCGCCGCACCGCCGCCGTGGCGAGGAATCGTCTGAGAGCGACGCAGGGCCCAAGGTGCTGTGGGAATCGGCGCACGCGCTGGTCGTCGATAAGCCCGCGGGCATCACGGTGGTGCCAGACCGCAGCGGCGAGAACGCGGGCATCCACGGTCTCCTGCCTCAACTGCGCCCCGGCGAGGACTTGCGTGTGGTGCATCGCCTCGACCGCGACACCTCGGGTTGCCTGCTGCTCGCCAAGGGCCTCGAAGCCGCGCGCCACTTCGATCTGCAGTTCCGCGAACGCCTCGTCGAGAAGCGCTACGTGGCGCTCGTGCATGGCGCGGTCGCGCGGCCTGAGTTCACGGTAGACGCGTTCGTCGGTCCCGATCCTCGTCGCCCGGGCAAGATGCTGACCTCGCCGCGTGCGCGCGAGGATTTCCGCGACGCGCGCACGGATGTGCTCGTCGAGGAAGCATTCTCGCGACACACGCTCGTGTGCTTGTCGCCGAAGACTGGTCGCAGCCATCAGCTGCGCGTGCACATGCAGTCGCAGGGCCACGCGATCGTCGGCGATGCCGACTACGGCGGCGAACCGCTGCTGCTGTCGCAATTGAAGCGAACCTACAAGATCCGCGCGGGGCTCTCGGAGCGCGCGCTGCTCGAACGAATGTTTCTGCACGCTCGCGACGTCGCGTTCTGCGACGTCGATGGCGTGCATGCCGAAGTCCACGCGCCGCTGCCGGGTGACCTGCAGCATGCGCTAGACAAAGTCGCGAGCTTCGGCGCGATGCGAACGCGGAGGCAATGACATGCGAATCAAGGTGACCCCAGACGACTTCCGCGTGCGCGAGCTGCTCGAGTTCCGCCCCGAACCGGGCGGCGAGCACTACGTGCACCTGCTGCAGAAGGAGAAGCTCTCGACCCAAGAGGCCCTGTCTCGCCTCTGCATGGTCGGCGAGATCGATCGCTCAAGCGTCGCCTACGCAGGCCTCAAGGACCGTCAGGGCATCACCGAGCAGCACATCAGCATCGCGGGCCGCGCTTTCGAATGGCGCGAACCCGGCTTGCGGTTGACGCCGCTCGGCCGCGCCGCGAACCCGATCAATAGCCGCATGAGCCGCGGCAACGCATTCACCATCGTGGTGCGCGACCTCGAGCCGTTCGAGGCCGCGAAGGTGCGCCGCAACCTGCCGTCGCTGCAGAAGACGGGGTTCCCGAACTACTTCGATGACCAGCGATTCGGCTGCCTGCGCCACGGCCAGGGCTTCCCGATGCTGCAGGTGCTGCGCGGCGACTACGCGAGCGCGTTGCGGCAACTGATCGCCGAGCCATCGCCGCGCGCGATCACGGGCGACGTGCGCCTTAAGACCGCGTTGCAGAAGCTGTGGGGCGATTGGGAAGCGTGCCTTCGCACGGCGCGCGGTCCGGTGTACGAGCCGATGTTCGAGCACCTGTGTGCGAACCCGCAGGACTTCCGCGGCGCGCTCGAGTTCTTGCCGCTGCGCATCCGCGTCATCCAGTCGTTCGCGTACCAGTCCTTCCTCTGGAACCGCGCGGTCAGCCTGATGCTCCGCGGCGGCATCAACTCCGCGCAACGCCTGCGCATCACGACGCTCGCGGGCGACCTGCTCGCGTGGAAGTACCTCGAGCCCGAGCGCGAGCAGAAGCTCATGGCGATGGAAACGCCGCTGTTCGGCCCCGAAGGCACGGGCGGTAGCGAGCCGTTCCAAAACGCGATGCGTGAGGAGTTGGAGAACGCGGGCCTTTACCCGTCGAACTTCACCGACAACCAAGTGCCCGGGATGATCTGGCGCGAAGAGCCGCGTCAGGTGTTCATCAAGCCGAAGGACATGGCCGAAGCTCGGCTCGAGCCCGACGAGATCCACGATGGTCGCGTCAAGGCGACGCTGTCGTTCTCGCTGCCGCGCGGCGCCTACGCGACGATGCTGCTGAAGCGCCTGTTCGCGCCGCCGTTCTATAGCGAGGACGGCGATCGCCGCGCGCGCGGCGGCGGCAGGTCGGAAGGCGAGCGCAGCTACGGCGGCGCGCGCTACCAGGGCCGCAGCGAGGATCGCGGCGATTCGGGCTCCTCGATGCAGCGCGGTCCTGCGCGTCCGCAGCGCGACGATCGCGGCCCTGCGCGGCCGTACGAGAAGCGTCCCGCGACGCCATGGGAGTCGGGCATGGACGAGGACTTCGACGCATGAGCGAGCGCACGTTGGGGATCATCGGCGGCTCGGGCATCTATGACCTGCCGGAGCTGCAAGACCGCAAGGAAGTGATCGTCGAGACGCCGTTCGGCATGCCGTCGGACGCGCTCATCACGGGAACGCTGCACGGCGTGCGCATGGCCTTCTTGCCGCGGCACGGTCGCGGCCACCGCATCGCGCCCAATGAGTTGCCGTTCCGCGCCAACCTGCACGCGATGAAGCAGCTGGGCATGGATTGCGTGCTCGGCATCTCCGCGGTTGGATCGCTGAAGGCGGAGTTGGTGCCAGGCCACTTCGTGCTCGTCGACCAGTTCTTGGATCGCACGCGCGGCCGCACCGAGGAGTCGACGTTCTTTGGCGACGGCTGCGTAGCGCACGCGCACTTCGCTGATCCCGTTTGGGAACCGTTGCGCAAGCTCGCGCTGCAGGCTGCGAAGGCCGCTGGCGCCATCGCGCACGACGGCGGCACCTACATCTGCATGGAAGGCCCGCATTTCTCGACGCGGGCCGAGTCGCGGCTCTATCGCAGTTGGGGATGCGACGTGATCGGCATGACCAACCTGCAAGAAGCGAAGCTCGCGCGCGAAGCGGAGATCGCCTACGCGACGGTCGCGCTCGTCACTGACTACGACTGCTGGCACGAGACCGAGGGCGACGTCGACGTCAGCAAGGTCATCGCCGTGGTCCAGAAGAACGCGTCGCTCGCTCGTCGCACGGTGGTGGAGGCAGCGCGCCTGATTGGCTCGCTGCAAGCTCCGATCTCGGCGAAGGGCTCGATGGCGCACTCGGTGATGACGGCCAAGGACCGCATCACCGAAGACGCAAAGCGCCGGCTCCAACTGCTGCTGCGCGACGTGCTCGGCTGAGCTCGCGCAGCGCAGCGTGCGCACGCATGAGGAGCTACGAGTTCCCGCGCGTCCATTCGCGCGCAAACTGCTCGATGTCCGGCCAGAAGCCATCGAAGTCGGCGGCGAACGCCTCGTAGTGGAGAGACAAGAACTCTGCGCCGAGCGGAAGGGGGATCTCGCGGCGCATTCGCATCGCGATGCGCGCCAGCACGGCGCGAACTCCATCGACGTCGTGCGCTTTCTCGAGCCAACGGTTTTCGATCATGCGATCGAGATGCACATGGATCGCGCCATGCAAGAGTTCGCGTCGTTGCCGCAGCATTGCAT
>JBEELK010000301.1:0-11146 GCA_041168165.1 Planctomycetota bacterium
AGCCAGGCGGCAGCGGCGCCTTCTCGTCGACGAGCGCGCGCGCTTCTTTGACGAAGCCGCCGAGGTCGCGGCCGTCGACGTCGACGTAGACCCACACGGTGCGTTGCGCGTTCTCACTGCGCAGCATCGGCGGCCCTTCGCGCACCTCGATATCGCAGATCTCGCCGAGAGAAACGCGCGCGCCGTTCTTGGCATCGATGAGGATCGCGCGGATCGCGTCGACATCGTCGCGTCGCTCGCGCGCATAGCGCACTTGGATCGGGAAGCGGCCGGAGCCTTCGACCGCCGTTGCGACTGTCATTCCGCCGACAGCCGTGCGCAACGCGTTTTGCGCCTCGCGCACCGAGATGCCAAAGCGCGCGGCCTTCTCGCGGTTGACGTCGACGTCGAGGTAGAGGCCGCCGACGTTGTCTTCGACGACGATCGAGCGCAGGCCTGCGATCGGGGCCTTGCCCTCCATGTCGGGCTGCAGCGCCGCGGCGGTGCGCTGCGCCAGCGCGTTCAGCTCGGCGAGGTCGGGTCCATAGAACTTGATGCCGACCGGCGTCTTGATGCCCGTCGACAGCATCGCGAGCCGGTTCTCGATGGGGTAGGGCCACGCGTTGGCCATGCCCGGCAAGCGAACGATCTCGTCGATGCCCTTGTGGCGAACGCCGACCGCGTCGGTGAATCCATACTTCAGCTCCTCCATCGTGATCGTGCGTTGGCGCGGGAACAGCGACTGCAGCGCGTCTTTGCTCCAATCGAGCCACGTCGGCCAGCTGTCGTAGAAGCGCTCGACTTGCCGCGTGCGCCACTTCGAGCGATCGGGCTCGAGTTGCACGACGGTCTCGATCATCGACAGCGGCGCAGGGTCCGTCGCCGTCTCTGCGCGACCGATCTTGCCATGCACGCTGCGCACTTCGGGAACTTGGGCGATCAGCTTGTCCGTCTGCTGCAGCACCTCGCGCGCCTTGCCGACGCTGACGCTCGCTGCCGTCGTCGGCATGTAGAGCAAGTCGCCTTCGTCGAGCTTCGGCATGAACTCCGAGCCGAGGCGCTGCATCGGCCACAGCGTCGACGCGCCGAGCAGCAACACGCACAACAGCGTCGCGAACGGATGCCGCAGGCACAGCCAGAAGAACGGCTCGTAGATCGCTTCGCTGATGCGTTGCAGCGGGTTCTTGTCCTCCTGCGGGATGCGGCCGCGCACGAGCCAGACCATCAGCGCGGGCACGACGGTGATGCCGAGCACGGCGCCGGCCGCGATCGCAAACGTCTTGGTCCACGCGAGCGGCGCGAACATGCGCGCGGATTCGCCGCCGAGCGTGAAGATCGGCAGGAAGCTCACCGTGATGACGAGCAGCGCGCTGAACAGGCTCGGCGCCACTTCGCGCGCTGCGTTCAACACGAGATCCGGTTGGCTCGGCATCGGCGTGCCGTCCTTCAAGAACGCGGCGCGCGCCGCTGCGATGTGCTTGTGCGCGTTCTCGACCAGCACGACGCCGCTGTCGACCATGACGCCGATCGCGAGCGCGAGGCCACCGAGCGACATGATGTTGGCGTTGATGCCGAACAGCGTCATCAGCAGCACGGAGACGAGCAGGCCGATCGGCAGCACGAGCAGCGCGACGAGCGCGGAGCGCACGTGCAGCAAGAACACGAGGCAGATCACGCCCGTGACGATCAGTTCTTCGACGAGCGCGGAGGTCAGCGTGTCGACGGCGCGGCCGATGACGAGCGAGCGATCGTAGGTCTCGACGATGCGCACGCCGTCGGGCAGGCCGGCCTTGAGGTCCTCGAGCTTGCGCTTGCAGTCGGCGATGACTTGGTGCGCGTTGGCGCCAAAGCGCGCGACGATGACGCCGCCGACCGCTTCGCCTTGGCCATCGAGCTCGCCGACGCTGCGCCGCGCTTCGCCGCCGATGCTGATGGTCGCGACATTGGCGAGCATCACGGGGGCGCCATCGGGCCCGAGCCCGACCGGCACGTTGCGCAGGTCGTCGACGCCCTTCAGGTAGCCGCGCGAGCGCACCATGTACTCCTGCTCGCCGCGCTCGATCACCGAGCCGCCGACGTCGGAGTTGCTGTTCTCGATCGCTTCGACGACATCGTCGAGGCGCAGCGAATGCGCGCGCAGGCGATCGGGGTCGATCGCGACTTGGTACTGCTTGACGAAGCCGCCGAAGCTCGCGACTTCCGCCACGCCATCGACGGCGGATAGCGGGTAGCGAAGGTAGTAGTCCTGCAGTTCGCGCAGTTGCGCGAGGTCGTGGCGTTCGCTGCTCAGCGCGTATTGGTAGACCCAGCCGACGCCGGTCGCATCGGGTCCGATCTTGGGCTGCACGCCTTCGGGCAGTCGATCGCGGATCGTCGACAGGTACTCAAGCACACGGCTGCGCGCCCAGTAGATGTCGGTGCCGTCCTCGAACAGCACGTAGACGAACGACTGCTCAAACATCGACACGCCGCGCACATACGTGGCACCGGGAACCGCGAGCAGCGCGCTGGAGAGCGGGTAGGTGATTTGGTCGTCGACGACCTGCGGGTTCTGTCCTTCGTACTCCGTCGTGACGATGACCTGCACGTCGGACAAGTCGGGGATCGCGTCGAGGCGGATGTTGCGCAGCCCCCAAAGCCCGAACAGCAGCAGCGCGCCCGTGCACAGCAGCACGAGGAAGCGATGCCGCACGGAGAGCTCGACGATGCGTTCGATCACTTGCCGCCTCCTTGCGAGAGCGGCATGGAGCGGCGCACTTCGCCGCATTCGAGCATCGAGCTGCCGTAGTAGGGATTGCGCGTCTTGTCGTCGAACTGCAGCCAGTCGGCCTCAGCCATCGGGCAGTGGTGGACGTAGATCGTCGTGCCGTGCGCGCCAGAGGTCGGGCGCGCGAGCTCAAACAGCCGGATCGCCGCGATGCTGACCTTCTTCCATTGCACGCGCGCGGCTTCGAGATCCGTCGCGGGTTTGTCGAGCAAGGAACCGAGTTCGGTCGCCGCGAGTTGCGTGTCCGAATCGGTGACTGCTTGGATCGCCGCGTCGGCGGCGACGCGGACTTGCTGCCAGCTCGCTGCATCAAAGCTGTCTGCGACGAACTGCTCAGAGGTCTTCGCATACGCGGCTGCGAGTGCGTCGATTGCCTTCTGCGCCGTCTCGCTGAGCGGCTTCGATTCCGGCGGCGGCAAGTCGCCGCCTGGCATCGTGCCTTCCTCTTGGAACTTGCGTGTGCCTTCGCGCAGCCGGCTCTCGGAGTCGATCAAGAACTGTCCGCTCACGACGACCATCTCGCCCGCGGAGATGCCGTCTTCGATCGCGACGAAGCCTTCGTCATCGACGGCTCCAGTGCGCACCGTGCGCGGCACGAAGCGGCCCTTGCCGACCGCGACCCATGCGACCTTGCGCTTGCCGGTGTCGAGCACGCTCTCCATCGGCGCGCGGATTGCGTCTTCTGCGATCGTGGCCTCGATCGAGAGGCGCGCATACATGCCGGGCCGCAGCGCGAGGTCGTAGTTGTCGAGTTCGATGCGCGCGACTGCGGTGCGCGAGGTCGCGTCGAGTTGGGGGCCGACGAAGACGATGGCTCCTTCGCGCGAGCCCGCGCCGTCGATCTCGGCGAGAACGCGCATGCCGTTCTTCACGTGCACGAGCATGTCGGCGGGGATCTGCGCGTCGAGCCACAGCGTCGCAAGGTCGGCGAACTGCAGCAGCGGAGCGCCCTTTGCGACGGGGGAGCCGCGCACGATCGACTTCGACAGCAGCGTGCCGCGCGCGGGGCTTGTCCACGGCAGCGTTCGCTGCGGTTCGTCGCGCGCTTGTAGCTCGTCGATGCGCGAGCTGGGCACGTCCCACAGCAACAGCTTCTGGCGCGCCGCGGACAGCAACTGCGCGTCGCCGGACTTGCGAGCCGCGATCAGCTCCGCCTGCGCGACTGCGAGTTCGGGCGACCAGATCGAGAACAGCGTCTCGCCGCTCTCGACTGCCTTGCCGATCGTGTCGGCGTTCAGCTCTTCCACGAACGCGTCGAACTTCAGCGCGATCTCAAACCTCCGACTCTCCGCGATCTGCAGTTGGCCGAACGCGCGGAGAGTGCGTCGCATGGCGCCCTTCTGCGCCGCGACGATGCGCACGCCCATGTTCTGCACGACCGTGGGGTCGATGCGGATTTCGTCCGCCGAGCTGCCGACCGCTTCGGCGGAGCCAACGGGCACGAGCTCCATGTGGCACACGGGGCACAGCCCTCCGTCGGGCGTGCGCACGTTGGGGTGCATCGAGCACGTGTAGATCGTCGACGACCCGGACGAAGATCCTCGCGAGATCCGGCCGATTGCGTAGGACGCCTCGGCGCAGAGCAATAGGAGCGCGAAGAACGCAAACGCCGGCAAGCTCTTGACCAGTGCAGCGCGGCCGCGCTGGCTCCATGCCGCGATGAACGTGGCGATGGCGATGACGAAGAGAGCGGTGAAGTAGACGTAGGAATGCAGCATGGGAGGAGCGCGCGCAGGAAGTCCGAACACGGACCTTGGCGCGGCTCCTGCGGAATGCGGCTGCAGCCTGGTCCCTTCGATGTGGGCACGAATGCGCCCACGAAGGGACCGTCAGAGTCGCCAGACGGAGTACGCGATCTGGCGCGCGACGTGCGGCAGCGGCGAATGCGCGCGCGGCAAGCACGCGGCGGTCCGGTCGCTCGCGGTGTGAGGCACAACGCGCGCGCACGGCGGTCCGCGAGCGGGCTCCGTTTCGCAGAGCGGCAGCGACGGCTTCGGCGACGAGGGCTCCGGCGCTGGTTGCGGCTCGCGCTGAGGCGGCGCGCAGGCGCAGCATCGTTCGGCTTCGTCTGCGAGTTCGTCCGCTGTGCCGTCGTCGATGACGGGGCAACAGCACGAAGTCGCGACCGCGCACCCGGCGTCACCCGCGCCGCAATCGGCCGTGCGTTGCGAGGGCATGCCTTGGCCGAGCACGAGCACGGCAAGGAGCCAGCAAAGCAGGGATCGCACGGACTGCGGCATGAGTGGCGCACAGTAGCGAGGGCAGAGGATCTGTCAATGCGCACGGGGCCTTGCCATGGCCGCCACCGGCGCGAGGACGGGCGTTAGGACAGTGCGCGCTTGCGGCCGGGTGCGCGCGGCGCCGCATTCGCGCGAAACCGCCGGCTGCATGCCGACGAACGCGGGCTCGCTCCCGATAGGCCGATAGACTCCGCCACCCTCGATGCCAGAACCCGTCGTCTCGTTGCGCGCAGTGACCAAGTCGGTGCGCGAAGGCCGTTCGCAGCGAACGATTCTCGGCGGCGTGGACCTCGAGGTGCGAGGCGGCGAGACGGTTGCGATCGTGGGGCGTTCGGGATCGGGCAAGTCGACGTTGCTGCACTTGATCGCGGGATTGGATCGCGCGGACTCCGGCTCCATTGCGCTGTGTGGCCGCGACCTCGGCGCGCTCGATGAGAAGGCGCGCGCTGAGTTGCGCCGGGAGCAGGTTGGCTTCGTGTTCCAAGCCTTCCATCTGCTGCCGACGTTGACCGCGCTCGAGAACGTGCTGTTGCCGCTCGAACTCGCGCGGCGCGATCGCAGCAGCAGCGAACGTCGCGCGCGCGCCCTGCTCGATGCCGTCGGACTTGCGGATCGCGCGGACTCGTTCCCGGCGGTGTTGTCCGGCGGCGAGCAGCAGCGCATCGCCGTTGCGCGCGCGCTCGCGACCGAGCCCGTGCTCGTGCTCGCCGACGAGCCGACGGGCAACCTCGACGACGAGTCGGCGGAGACCGTGTTGTCGCTGCTGTCGCAACTTATCGCGACGCAGAACGGCAGCTTGGTTGTCGTCACGCACGCGCTGTCCGTCGCCGCGCGCTGTGACCGTTCGCTTCGGCTCGAGCATGGCGCATTGCGCGAAGGCTCGGGGGCGGAGCGCGCGTGATCCCGGTCCTGTCGCGATGGGGGCTGCGCCATCATGCGCGGCATCCGCTGCGCAGCGGACTCGCGGCGCTCGGCATCGCCGTGGGTATTGGCTTGCTGGTGAGCGTGCAGTCGACGTTGCACAGCGCGACGAGCGCGTTCGAGGCATCTGCGGACGCGTTGCTTGGCAAGGCCGACTGCGTGGTGCGCGGCGGTCCTGACGGCGTTCCGGTCGAAGCGCTTGCGACGCTCGCGACGATGCCGTCTGTCGTCGCGGCGCCTGTCGTCGAAGGGCTGATGCGCGCTGGCCAACCTGCGGGGCCGACGGTGCGCTACCTTGGCATCGATCCGTTCGTCGAGCCTTTGGTGCGGCCGTGGGCGGCGCAGTTCGCAAGCCGCGATGAGGCGCGCTCCAAAGGTGCCGATGCGGGCTCTGGGATTGGACGCCTTGTGCCCGAGGCGTCCACGTTCGCGGCGAATCGCGCCACGATCGCGCGGCTGCCGATTGGCAGCGATGGCGTGCTCGCGTTGTTTGGTGGCGGCGTGCAGCAACGCGCGAGCCTCGTCGCGGAACTCGCGACGGACGATGCGGCGCTCGACGACGTGCTGCTCGTCGACATTGCGACGGCGCAAGAGTGGAGCGGCAAGCCGCGGCGCGTGGATCGCATCGACGTGGCGTTCTCCGAAGGCGCGGACGTGAACGCGCTTCGCGCGCGCCTCGCGAACTCGTTCCCATCGTTGCGCGTGGAAGAAGCGGGATTCCGCGCGTCGTTCTCCGAACTGACTGCTGCGTTTCGTTCCAACCTCGAAGCGCTGGGGTTGCTCGCGTTGCTCGTCGGCGCATTCCTTGTGCATGCGGCGATGCGGGCCTCGGTGGCGAAACGCCAAGTGGAGTTCGCGCTGCTGTCCGCGATCGGCGGCGGAGCCGCGCGCATCGGCCGCGTCGTGGCGACTGAAGCGATCGTGCTCGGGTTGATCGGCTCCATGCTCGGTTGCGCGATTGGCATCGCGGGCGCGCAATGGCTCGTCGAGCCTATGGTGCGTTCGCTCAACGACCACTTCGCGACGTTCTCGCTGCATGGAGTAGAGACGTCGCCGTGGTTGCTCTGCGGCGCGTTGGTGCTGGGACCATGCGCCGCGTTGCTCGCGTCGTGGATGCCGATGCGCGAAGCGATGTCCTCGCCGCCGCGCGCAGTGTTCGTGCAAGGGCGCATGCCAGTCGCCCAGCGCGCCAATGTGCCGTGGCTTGCGTTGCCGTTGTTTGCGATCGGTTGCGCGATGCTCGCATTCGCGGGCCGAGCGGTCGCGGTCGCGCATGGCGGGATGATGCTGTCGTTGGTCGGCATCGCGATGTTCGCGCCGTTTGCAGTCGAACGGGTTCTCGCGCTCGCTGCTCACTTTCTGCGCCGCATGGGCCCGTTCTCGGCCTACGTCGCGCGCAGCGCGTGCGCAGCGCGGTCGCGCGTCGGCGCATCGGTCGCGGCGCTCGTGCTTGCGGTGGGCATCACGACGGGCATCGGCGCGATGGTGCAGAGCTTCCGCGCCAGCGTGACTTCGTGGCTCTCGGAAGTGATCCCGGCAGACGTGTATGTGTCGTTGCCCGGCGGCATCGACGAACGCGCGCAAGGGTCGCTGGATCCCGCGTCGCTGCGCGCGCTAGAGGCAGCCGTTCCCGCGCACCTTCGCTCGATGTATCGGCCGATGCGCGTCGCGTCGCGCGTCGGCGCTAGCTCCTTTGAGGAGTCGCATGCAACCGCGTCTTCGCTGTCGCCTCGAACGCTTGCGGCATTGCCATTGCTCGAAGGCGGCGACGAAGCGCGCGCTGCGTTTCTGCGCGGCGACGGCGTGATCGCGACCGAACCGCTCGCGGCGCGGTTGTCGTTGCGCGTCGGCAGCACGGTGGAAATCGCAACCGACGATGGCGTGCGTTCGGCTCGCGTCGTCGGCATCGAACGGCATTACCGCAATCCGCGCGGCGAATGGATGCTGCCACTGCGGTGGTTTCCGGCGCTCGCGCCCGAGTCGATGGGGCTTGAGTGCAATGACGGCGAGACTGCAGAGCAACTCGAAGCGCGCGTGCGCAACGCAGTCCGTGACTTGCCGCAGAGCCTCGTGACGAGCACGCGCGAGTCGATCGAGCGCACGTCGATGAAGGTGTTCGATCGCACGTTTGCGATCACGGACGCGCTCCGACTGCTTTGCATCGCGATCGCCGCGCTCGGCATCTGGTCCTCGTTCTTGTCGCTGCAACTCGACCGTCAGCAAGAGATCGGCATCCTGCGCGCGCTCGGCGCTACGCCAGGCAACGCTGCATTCCTGGTGCTGGGCCAGACGGCGCTGCTTGGCGCTGCTGCTGGATTGCTTGCGCTGCCCGTGGGCGCGTTCCTTGGCTATGTGCTGTCGACCGTGATCAATCGCGGGTCGTTTGGATGGACGCTGCAGTCGTTTGTGTTGCCATCAGGACTGCTCGTCGACGCGATAGCGCTAGCACTCGCGTCGGCGACATGCGCTGGCCTATGGCCGGCTTGGAAGATTGCGCGCATGGCGCCCGCCGCGGCGCTGCGAGAGGAATGATGCGCATGGCGAAGAGCAGGAACTACGGTTGGTCGTCGTGTGCGCGTCTTGCGTTGCTTGCGACGCTGGCTGCGTGCGGCGGATCTGACGACAGGCATGCCGACGACGGGCTCGCGCTGTCAACTGTGCTCGGCGCTCGCGATGTCGAAGGCTACGACCGCGCTCTTGCGATCCCGAGCTTGGCGTTTCCGCGCGACCACGGTCCGCACGACGGCTTTCGCACCGAGTGGTGGTACTGGACTGGCAACGTCGCGGACGACGCGGGCCGCGCGTTTGGATTTGAACTCGTGTTCTTCCGCCAAGCGCTCGCGCCTGCGCAAGGCGGTGCACCGCGCGATGCGGCGCTCGCGAGTCGCGAGATCGTGCTCGCGCATGCGGCGGTGACCAACGTCGATCGCGGCGCGTTCCACTCGGAGGAGCGGTTGTTGCGTCGCGATGAGTTGCGCGCAGGCATGACCGTTTCGAACGATGGACCGATCGTGTGGTGCGGCGATTGGCGAGCAGAACCGATGGCGAGCGCTTCGTCGCCCGATCGCTTCCCGCCGATGCGGCTCACGGCGCGTGGCGATGGGTTCTCATTCGATCTCGTCGTCGAGGCGCAGAAGCCGCTGGTGTTGCAAGGCGATCGAGGCATGTCGCAGAAGAGCAGCGAGCGCGGTAACGCGTCGATCTACTACTCCGCGACGCGGTTGCTCGCGAACGGAACGATCGAGGCAGATGGCAGCGTGGCGAAGGTCGCGGGCACGGCATGGTGCGATCGCGAATGGAGCACGTCCGCGCTCGGCGATGGGCAGGTTGGCTGGGATTGGTTCTCGCTGCAGTTCGAGGACGGTTGCGAACTGACGTGGTACCAGTTGCGACGCAGCGACGGCTCCATCGACGAGCACAGCCAAGGCACGTGGATCCGCGCGGACGGCACAAGCGAGCGACTCCTTGCGAGTGAGATGGTCTGCGAACCGATCGGCGAATGGACCGCGTCGGATGGTCGCGCGACGTATCCAAAGCAGTGGCGACTGCGATGCGACAAGCTCACGCTCGATGTCGAGGTTGCTCCGCGTTTACAGGACCAAGAGCTGCGCACGCGCGTTCGCTACTGGGAGGGTGCTGTGGCCGTGAAGGGCTCGCGCAGCGGAGTTGGGTATCTGGAGATGACTGGCTACGGGAAGTGATGACGGCGCGGTCGCGCGGTTAGCGTGGATCGCGATGGGGGCGAGGTTGGGCGCGGGGGCGCGGCGCAGATTTCGGCCGAACTTGTCCCCCCTCAATGCACTTCTATGCGTGGACCTTTCCAAACCTCATGACTCGCTGTTCCGCTTCGCCTTCGAGGACGAAGAGCAGGCGAGGGTTCTGTTGCGCGCGCTGCTGATGTCCGATGCGCGCTACTGCGCCATCGCGGGGCGTATCGACTGGTCGCGGCTTCAGCGATTGGACGATCAATTCGCGGATGCCGCCGATCGGCCCTTTGCGACCGACCTGTGGTTCTCGGCGCCGATTGGTGACTCGCACGTGCTGATCCATGTCATCCTGGACCACAAGAGTTCGCCGGATGCCATGTCTGCTTGGCAAGTGACGCGATACACGGTGCGCTCCGTCGAGTCCGTGCACCGCACGTTGGGGCGTCCGCCGCGGTTGCCAATCGTGCTGCCAATGATCGTCTACCACGGCGATGCACCGTGGACGCCGGCACGCAACGTGCGAGAACTCTTCGACTTGCCCACCGGCCTTACCCGGGCAGAGCAGAGGGAACTCCGTCGGTTGCTGCCATCGCTTCGCTATGGGCTCCACGACTTGGCGCAGGTGGGCCCGGCGGTGGAGGGCGGCGGTCGCGAGGGGTTGGTGGCACGGCTCGCGATCCACTTCTTGTGCCACATGCGCAACCTTAGTGCCGATCAGATCGCTCCAGCCTTGAGCCGGATTCGCGAACTGCTCATTGCCGTGCAGGAAGCTCCGCGCGGCAGGCTGCTCTTAGGGATGCTATTCTCCTACTTGCGCGCGACTGCAAAGGCGGACGTTGCGCAGATCTACGCTGCTGTTCGGCAGGCGCTGCCGACCCCAACTGGGAACACGATGATGAACCCACTCGAACGTGCATTTGAGGAAGCGACGAACCGAGGACTGAGTCTCGGTATCGAACGAGGCCTGAGCCAGGGCCTGAGCCAGGGTTTGAGCCAGGGACTCAGCCAGGGCCTGAGTCAGGGTTTGAGCCAAGGCCTCAGCCAGGGCATCAGCCAGGCTCTCCGTCGCATCCTGACCAAACGCTTTGGCCCCCTGTCGCCGATCGCCGAGGCGCGCTTGCAGTCGGCAACCACGCAGCAACTCGAAGCGTGGACGGACCGCGTGCTGGATGCGCAGTCGATCGAGGAAGCGCTGTTGGATTGATGCGAGGGCGCGCTGAGTTCGACGCAGCCAGCCTCACGCCACCGACAGGCTGATGCCGCAGACCCCGAAGCCAAGCTCCACAAGCCAGTAGACAACCTGCTGCCGATTGCGGCTTCGGTCCATGTACCAGCCCACGAGGCGGCCAAACGCGAGCCCTGCGCACGCCCATCCAGCGCCAGCCAGCCCAGCCTGGAACCACAAAGGCTCCATGAGGCACGCGATGCAGAACAATCCGAGGCCGATCTCAAGGCCGCCGTAGAACGTGCGCAACTCCGTCAGGCCTTGCGGAGTAGTCGCCGTGACGCCGACCCAGCTCTCCAGCTTCTTC
>JBEELK010000302.1:0-8442 GCA_041168165.1 Planctomycetota bacterium
CCATCGCGAACATCGGAGGCTCAGCTTCTTCCGTGATTTGGACTGCAGCGCCATCGCCTTGCGGCGCGCCCGACGCAGAACGGTCATCACGCGTCGGATCGTCCCACTGCAGTTGGAACACGAGCCGGTTGTCGTCATGCACGGCGCGCACGCGGACCTCGAACACCGCTTCCTTGCGCCACCAGAGCGGCGCGAGCGGAATGCGCACCTGCTCTTCGTCATTCCACGCGATGTCGTCTGGATCGTTAGGAATGTCCGCTACGCGCGACGCACGAAGGTTGCGTCGCCACTGCACGTGAAGCCCTGAGCTCCCGTCTACGATGCGTGAACGCACGTAGTCGACTAACAACGACGTCTCTGCGTCGGATAGATCCGTGGGCGGCATGCCCGCGCCAGGGATGCCCGCTCGAATGCGATGCGCGATCGCCTCACGCGTCGACTCGCCACGCAAGAACCCAGCGGTGAAGTCGCGCGGCCACTGCAATTCCGCAGCGCCTGCCCACGCGATATCGGGCGTGCGGCCCTTGCCATCCTCGCCATGGCACGCTGCGCAATGGCGGCGATACAGCTGCTGGCCTGCTGACGCATTGGCATCGCTCATCGGCAACGGCGCAGGGGCGACAACCTTTTCCCCTGGGCTCATTCGGCGAACGGCTTCGGCGCGCACCTCTGCGTCCTTGGCGACGATGCCCATCGATGCAGCATGCAGCGCGATGCGATCGGACATGCCATCGACGGCGAGCGAACGCACATGCGCGGCCAAGGCGCGCAAGTCGTCCTCGGGCATCCACGAGTACGCGGGCATCGCGGAGCCAGGCATGCCGCGCTGCAGCATCGCAACGAGATCACCATCGGTCGGCACGCCGTTCTGCGTGCTCGCGAGCTTGAACACCCCGCTGCGAAACGCGCGAGGCCGCGGGAACAACAGCGGCTTCACTGGCGTGTCCGCGTCCCCACGCAGTCCATGACAACCTGCGCAGTGTCGCTCGAATAGCGCGGCTCCATGCGTCACGACATCGCGCGGCTCGGAGGTCGAGCGGCAACCGCTGATGACTGCCACTGCGATCGCGATCAGAGCGATGGAGACCGCGCGCAACGACGCGCGCATGGAGGTTGTTCGGAGCATGCTGCGCACCTTGGGATTCCGCGGGAGCAACTCGGAGCAGCATCACGCTGCAGCAAGCAACCCGCCGTCTTCACCTCTAAGGCACGCGCGCGCCGAACATGCCGAGCCCTCCTGCGGAGAGCGTGCGCGCATCAGTTCGTAGCTAGCTCGAACTACCGCCGATGGGTCAGTTGCCGAGCCGCAGAATTCCGCCGCTGGTCACCGCTGCAATCCCGGTCTCTGCGATGGCCAGGGTCTGCACGTAGATCGGCAATCCCGCGAGACGCTGATCCGCCGGCACAGGGAAGCTCCAGACAAAGCTGCCCGCCGCGTCCGCGATCGCGACCATGCGCAGATCCGTGAAGCGAGCGGGATCGACGAACAAGAACTCGTCGATGTCCGTGAGCGGGATGGCGGCAGGCTCCAGTCCGATCATTCCGATCACGGGCGCCAACGCCGGCATGTCGTCCACCTCAAGCTGAAAGGTGGCGCCGAGCGTTGGGATCGGCGTCGCAGTCGACGGCTGCATGGTTGGACGACCCACGCCAGCGCCCGTGCCGTATTCGCTGTAGCACGGACTATTGAGGCTTGGCGCAGGCAGAACCTGCACGAGCGCTGCGAACAGGCGATCCGCGATGAACTGCTCGCCGAGCGCGTTGGGGTGCACTTGGTCCGCGAGGTGCGTCTGCACATCAAACCCGGTGTGCAGGTCGGCGATGCGCACGCCAGGCAACCCGGCGAGGCCATCGATCGCGGCGTTGACGGCGACAATGCCCTGGTCGAGGCCGTAGATCGGGCCAAGGCCGGCAGGCAGGCTCAGCGACGCATTCGGCACGAGCACGGCGGGCAGCGGCGGAATCTTCGCCACCACGATTTGCATGCTCGGGTCGTATTGCGGCGAACGCAGCACGTTGACGATGCCGCGCAAGAACGAGTCCGCGACCTGCGCAATCTGCGCAGACGTCATTTGGTAGAAGACCGTTCCCTTGATGACGTCGTTGGTGCCTAGCTGCACGACCGCGACATCCGCGTCGAACTGCGGCAGCGGCGCGAAGAGCTGGAAGCACACCTCGAACGTCGAGCTACCGCTGAAGCCGTAGTGGTCGAGGTCGTAGGTCGGATGCGCAGGAGCCCGGCCCCCGATCACGCCGTGGCGCGCGCCGACGAAGTCGAAGCAATAGCCTGCATCGTGAAGCAGCGTCCAAAGCGGCTGGCGATAGGACGGACGCTGCACGGTTCCCTCGGTGATCGAGTCGCCGACGAACACGATGCGCGTGCGCGGGTCTTGAGCAGCGAGATGCTCCGACGCAACGACGGAGGCCAACAGAGCAGAAACAAAGTGCCTGCGCATGGAATCCAAGATAGTCAGTAGGGTTGCCTGCGCCAGACTTCGACTGGCGGGGCGGGATCGTCCACTCGCGATCGGCTCGTTGGCAACGGAAACTTGCGTCCGAGCCGTCCCAGAGCCGATTACATCTCGAGCATGTCCGACCACGACTTCCTGCCCCCAGCGCCGCTCCGGGTGTTCTGCAACCGGACCCTGAACATGCGCTCGATCCAGGCAATCGGCTTCGACATGGACTACACGCTCGTCCACTACGACGAGGCGGAATGGGAGTCGCGCGCATACGCCCACGTGCAGCAACGACTGCTCGGCAAAGGGCTTCCGGTCGGCGGTCTGCAGTTCGACGCCGAACTGTTCTCGCGCGGCCTCGTGATCGACCTCCAGCTCGGCAACCTCGTCAAAGCCAACCGTTTTGGCTACGTCGTCAGAGCTGCGCACGGCACGCAGATCCTGCCGCACGAAGAGCAGCGCCGGATCTACAGCCAAGTCTGGGTCGACCTGCACGAACCCCGCTGGGTGTTCTTGAACACGCTTTTCTCGCTGTCCGAGGCGTGCCTCTATGGCCAGATGGTCGAACTGCTCGACCGCGGAGAACTCGGAGAGATCGGCTACGGCGCGCTCTACGACCTCGTCAAGACGACGATGGACGCAGCGCATCTCGAAGGCGAACTGAAGGCCGAGGTGATCGCCGACCCCGAGCGCTTCGTCGACATCGACCCGCTGCTGCCGCAAGCGTTGATCGATCTCAAGCAAGCCGGCAAGCGCCTCTTCCTCGCGACCAACAGCGAGTGGCACTACACGAAGCCGATGATGGAGTTCTCGTTCGACCGCTTCTTGGGCAAGGGCGCCTGGGAGCAGTTGTTCGAGTTGACGATCGTGCAGTCGCGCAAGCCTTCGTTCTTCGATAGCGCGAGCCCGTTCTTTGGCATCGACAGCAAAGGCGAAGTCGTCGACGGCAAGCACGCGCTGCGCCAAGGCGGGCGCTATCGCGGCGGCAACGCGCGACTCGTGCAGGAGTATCTAGGCTGCGGCGGCGAGGCGATCCTCTACGTCGGCGACCACATGTATGCCGACGTGCACGTGAGCAGTCGCATTCGTCGCTGGCGCACAGCGCTTGTGCTGCGCGAACTCGAGCGCGAGATCGCGCAAGAGCAGGACTTTGCGCAGCAGCAGCACGAGCTGCAGGACCTGATGCGCAAGAAGGAGCGACTCGACCGCGAGCAAGCGCTGCTTCGCCTGAGCTTGCAACGCGCAGAGAGACACCAACCGCTCCCGGAGGGGCTGCCATCGCACCTGATCCCGGGCGCACACGGGCTGCAGCCGATCCACGAGCGCCTTCGCGAACTGCGACACGATGGCGAAGCGCTCGACCACAGCATCTCGCCCCTTGCGCGCAAGGCGTCCGAGCTCGGACATCTGCGCTGGGGACCATTGATGCGCGCCGGCAACGACAAGAGCCAACTCGCGCGACAGATCGAGACGCACGCGGACCTCTACACGTCGCGCGTGTCGAACCTGTTCCACCTCACGCCGTTTGGCTATCTGCGCGCAGGCCGCGGCGTGCTGCCGCACGACGCCTCGCGGTGATCAGCGCAGCGGCTGCGCCCATGACTTGCTCGTGAGGGCAGGCTCTGCAGCCAACACTCGCGACCCGTCTCTCGTCGCGCCGCCAACGCAGATCTGCCACGAGCCGCCAGTCGCGTCGAGGTAGCGAGCAAGCGCATCGCGCTCCCCCACCGAGAGGCGCTCCCATGTCGGCTGCGGCAGCACGATGCGACTCCCACTTGCTGCGTTGCCGACGCGGCTGCCCTTCATGGTCGCTGGTTGCGACGCAGCGATACGGACGAAGAGCGCCTCGCCATCGAC
Organism: Planctomycetota bacterium; assembly: GCA_041168165.1. Classification (GTDB taxonomy): domain Bacteria; phylum Planctomycetota; class UBA1135; order UBA1135; family UBA2386; genus SXPK01. The sequence goes on from JBEELK010000302.1 coordinate 4,317, forward strand.
CTCACCGGCAGCGTCACGATTGCGAGGATGCGGATCCCAGAACACCAGCACGCTCAGCGCCGCAGTGGCCAACGCCGCCACGATCGCCAGCCACTGCACCACCGGGATGCCATGACCTTCGGATTGCTCGAAGCTTCTCATGCGCAGCTCCTGACACACCGCGCGCCGAAACCGAATAGGGCGGCGCTCGCCCCCCATGTCGAAGCGAACGGATCAGCCCTTGATCCCATCGCGTCCGCTTCGTGTCCTTTCGGGACATGACGCGCAGTGAGATCCGCCCCCTGCCCTATGCCGCCGCTGCAATGGCCGCGCTGGCCGCAGCGTGCTCCGCGCCACCCAAGAGCGAGCCAAGACCCATGCGTTGGTTTGGCGCTGGATCAAAGGCGCATTCTCACAACGACTACGGCAGGTCGCACCCGCTCGAGGACGCGCTGCGCGAGGGCTTTCGCAGCGTTGAGGCCGACGTCTTCCTGCGCGATGGCGAACTGCTCGTCGGCCACGACGAATGGATGCTGCATCCGCAGCGCACGTTGGAGCGCCTCTACCTCGATCCGCTGCGACAGCGCATCGAACAGAATGGCGGCTCGGTGCACGGCGACGGCGAGACCTTCTTGCTGCTCGTCGACATCAAGCGCGACAGCGCCAAGGTCTACGCGCGCCTTCGCGAAGCGCTCGCAGGACGAACCTCGCATCTGACGCGCTTCGCGAACGACGCGATCGAACCCGGCGCGATCACCATCGTGCTGTCGGGTGACCGCCCCACTGCGATCGTCGCAGCAGAACCCGTGCGCTACGTCGCAATCGATGGTCGCATCCGAGACCTCGAGCAAGACACGCCGCGCAATCTCGTGCCGCTCGTCAGCGACGCATGGGCAAACGCATTCCCGAGCCGCTCGGTGGACCCGATGCCGGAGGAAGAAGCCGCGCGCCTTGCCGAACTCGCGCAGCGTGCGCACGCAGACGGTCGCATGCTGCGGTTCTGGGGCGCGCCGGATCGCGTGGAGTCGTGGTACGCGCAGCAGCTCGGGAACGTCGACTGGATCGGAACAGACCGGCCAAAGGACCTCGCGCGCTGGTTGCGCGAACAAGCTGCCGCACGCTGACGTGCGCGGTTCCTCGACCACTTCGGTTGCGCCAAAGGGATCCGAATAGCCCATGCCTCTTGGGCCCAATGTCTCACGACTTGGGGCTGCGGTGCATATGGGCAAAGGTGCGCTTCGACCTAGCTTCCGTGCATGGGAGCACTCTCCAAGTTGCGGCCGGACGCGCGCGTCACGCACGCCCGGGATCTGATGCTGCAGTACGCGGAGCGAACGCACATCGAATCGTCTGGGCCAAGCGCACGGCGCTACTTGTGGACGGACGCGTTCGCCGTCTGCAACTTCCTCTCGCTCGCGCGTGCGACGAAGGAACCTCGCTGGGAACGGCTCGCGTTGCAACTTGCCGACCGCGTGCACCAAACGCTCGGCCGCCACCGCGCCGACGATCCGCGACAAGGGTGGATCAGCGGACTCCCAGAACACGAAGGACGCGCACATCCGACGCGGGCAGGACTGCGCATCGGCAAAGGGCTGCCGGAGACCCGCGCAGTGGACCTGCCGGACCCGCGGCTCGAGTGGGATCGCGATGGCCAGTACTTCCACTACGCCACGCGCTGGATGCACGCGCTCGCGCGACTCGCGCACGAAACAGGCAAGCCAGAGCCACTTGCACAAGCGATCGAGCTCGCAGAAGCGATGCATCGCGGCTTCACCGTGCGCGATCCGGAGGATGGCCTGCGCATGCACTGGAAGATGAGCATCGACCTGCGGCGCCCCCTCGTGCCCTCGATGGGGCAGCACGACCCGCTCGATGGATGGACGACCGGACTCGAACTCGCCTCCACTGCACGGCGATGCGCGGCAACGATGGATCTCGGGGGACTCGCGGAGGCGATCCGCGACTGGCGCGAGATCGGCTCGCACCTCGCACCGGCAACGACGGATCCGCTCGGCATCGGTTCGCTACTCGTAAGCACTGGCTACCTCGCGCAGTCCATTGCGCGCGGCGAGGGCTCCGATCCGATGGAACTGGCTGCGCTCGCGCGGGCCGCGGCCAAGTCCCTCGGCTTGCTGGTCGATAGCGACGCGTTGCACCAGCACGCGACGCATCGCCTGCCGTTCCGCGAACTCGGCCTTGCGATCGGCTTGCATGCGATCCCAAAAATCGAGAGCGCGCTGCATCGCCGCGACCTCAATGCGACCTCGCGCATCGCGATCGACAGTGCGCTCACCGCGCTGCAGCGCCATCAAGGCATGCAGACGGAGATCGAAGAGCAGTGGATCGACCCGACACATCACGCACTGCCTTCGTGGTTCCAACATCTCGACATCAACTCGGTGATGCTCGCGACCAGCCTGCTGCCGACGGTCTTCCTCGAAGCGTGACGCGGCGATAAGGCTGGCGGCGGCCGCTCTCTCAACAGCGACCGCCGCCAAGCGATCTACACTACATCGAACGGATCGGGACCTTCCGCGCAGCGCTCTGCTGCACCTTCGGGACACGGATCTCGAGCACGCCGTTGCGGAACATGGCCGATGCGGCCTCGGTCTCCGACAGCGCATCGCTCGGGAGCTCAAAGCTGCGCTCGAACGCGCCGCGCGAGGTCTCGATGCGGAGGTAGCGCCTCTCTTCGCTCTCCGCAGTTTCTGCGCGAGCCCCGCGCACGAGGAGCTGGTCGTCCGTGATTCGGACATCGACCTCAGAAGGGTCGAACCCCGGCAGCTCCATCGTCACGAGGTACTCGCGCGCAGTCTCGGCGACATCCGCTCGCGGCATCCAGTGCCCCTCGAACAGGGCCTGGTTTGCCGTGTCATCGCGCTCCATCGCACGAAGCCATTCGAGTGGCGCAACCATGCGGGGCTCGGGGTCGTTCCGCCCACCTCGCTTCCACTGCTGGAATAGCGTCATGATCTGCTCCTCTCGTTGGACAAGGTCCGCGCGCCTAATGCGCTCGAACCGACTGACACTGCAACGTGCGAGACGGCGATCGCTTTCTGGTCCTCAGTGGGCAAGACGCTCCACCACAGTGATCCTGGGCGTGGTGGCCACACAGCCACGAACGGCGGCCTCGCGCTGCTTGCGACGCAGCGGTCGCGCGCCCACGATCGGTGCATGGACCAAGCGCCGCCGCACGCCACCATCGGAATCGCCCGCGGCGCGGCCATTGCTCTGATCCCAGCGCTCGTGTTCGCGCGCGGCTTGACCCAAGGCTTCGTCTACGACGACCTCGCGCTGATCGCGCAGAACCCCGGGCTTCACGATCCCTTCGACTTCGTCGGACTGTGGACCACGCCGCTGTGGGGCGAACAACTCGGGCACTGGCGGCCGCTCACCGCGCAACTGCTCGCAATCGGCTGGGCACTGACGCCGGGATCGGCGCTCGGCATCCATGGGATCTCGCTGCTGCTCCACTGCGCAGCAGCCATCTCGCTCGCGTGCGTGAGCGTTCGACTCGGCCTTTCGCGCTCGGCTGCGACCGCGGCAGCGCTGCTGTTTGCGCTCCATCCGGCCAACGCGGAGACCGTCGCGTGGTGCGCATCGCTCAACGATGCGCTGCTCGCCGCATGCGCGATCGGCGCCGTCGACCAATGGCTGCGATGGCGCGCGACCGGAACGGACACAGCGCGGCGCGCGGCGACCGCACTGCTGGTCGCTGCGATGCTCAGCAAGGAGCCTGGAGTGTTCGCGCTGCTGCTGTGCCTTGGCGTCGATGTCGCGATGTCGCGCGCGCAACTCGCGCGTCGCGCCCTGCCGTGTATCGCGGCGTTGGCGTTCACGTGGATCGCGGCGCGCATGCTCGTGTTCGGCGAACTTGCCGCGGGCTTCGGACGCGTGACCTATGCGCACCCGGACGCAGGCTTGCAGGCATCGCTCGCGGTCGGCGCTGGGTTGTTGCGACGACTCATGTGGCCACTCGGACTCGACATGTTTGAAGGTCCGAAGGACGTCGGAGCGAGTTCGGCGATCGGAGCCGCAGTCGCCGCGATCGTGTTCTTGCTGGCGCTGCGCCGCGGCGGAGTCGCGGGCCGCGTCGCGTGCATCTTCGCATGCACAAGCGTGCTGCCGCCGATGCTGACGGTCAGCA
>JBEELK010000303.1:0-8592 GCA_041168165.1 Planctomycetota bacterium
CGGGTGTGGCGGCGATTCGATCTGCGCGGGCTACGGAGCGGGGGGCAACTCCTGCCTCACACCGAATCCAACCCATCCACAAACACCGCCGCCCCAACCTCATCCGTCAGCTTCGCCACCATGGGCCCGGCGACCGTCGCGACCTCAACGCACGACACGCCCAACTCCCTCACGAGCCCATCCCGATACGGCGGCACGATTGCGATCGCCTGCGGATGACCAGCCAGATCCAGCGCGCGCGGCAGCATGGCTGCGACATCGCGATCACTGCCGCCAAACTCGTGCCACCAGCCGTGGAGGTCGGCGCCCTTGCCGGTGCACGCGTAGGCAACGACTTCGCCGCTTCGCTCGAGCACAAACGTCGACAAACCAGGCGTGGTGAGCAACGCAGACATCGCGCGTGGCGTGCGTTGGATGCCGAGCGGCTTCTGTGCATGCAGGGCATGGAGTCGCGCGTGGTCGCGGATCGTGGCTTCGCGCACGACGTCGCCTTCGGCCGCAAAGCCGGACTCGACGACGCAGCAGGTCTCATCGACGCCGGCGACAAAGCCGCAGCGCGCGTAGAGACCCTGTTCTTCGGCCCACAGGAGCGCCATGTCGGCGCCGCTTGACTTGCACGCATCGAGGCTCGCGCGGACGACGCGTTGCGCATAGCCGTGGCCGCGGAAGTCGGGATCGGTGACGACCGAGCCCAATAACGCGACGCGGCGCAGTCCTTGGTCGGTGCGCGCCGTGGCAATGCGAAACGCGCATTGGCTGACGAGTCGTTCGGCATCGAACAACGCGCAAAACCTGCCGTCGCCGTCGCTGCGATACAGCTGCGGCCACGTGTGCTGTGCGCCATAGAACGCGCCGGGCAAAAGCCATTCGTCGATCTGCTCCAAGAACGGCGCGATGCCGCCGCGGTCGCAGAAGCGCAGCTCCGGCTCGGCAATCAGCGTCACGGCAGCCTCGTCTTAAATGCGTCCTCAAGCGCGCGGCGCAGGTCCATTGCTTGCGCAAAGCCGGAGTCCGCGTCCTCGATGGCGCGCTTCAGCGACTCTGTGTCTTCGACGGGCTCGGCCTTGGCATGATGCTGCGCGAGTTGTTCGAGCGACTCGAGCAGGCGACGAAACGCAGGCGAAGACTCGCTGCCGTTCGCGGACCGCGCAGGTTGCGCAGTCGGCGACGCGGGCGCGATGTTTGGCGTGACGTGGAGGGGATCGGCGGGGGAAGTCACGATGCGTCTCTCACAAGAAGTTCTGCAAGCTCGTCTGGATCACGCGCGAGCCAATCTGCAACGCAGCTTGGTACGAGATGTCCTGGCGCTGCAGGTCGAGGATCGCCTGCGCCATGTCGGTGTCTTGGAGGTCCGAAAGCGACTTCTCGCGCGACGTGCGCAAGCCCGCGACGCGGTTGTCGAGCGCTTGCATGCTCGACGAACGGAAGCCGAGCTCCGACAGTCCGTCGAGCACGGCGTCGTGCGCCGAGTCGATCTCCGACAGCAGCGCAGACGCGCGATCGCGCACGGTCGAGTCGCTGACGGAGTTCTCGTTCTGCAGGATGTCGCGCAGCGAGACCAGCAGCGTGAACGCGTCAAACGTGCCCTCGTGCTTGATCTCATTGGTGCCAATGCGCGCAAGGCCAGTGACGTCGATGTGCACCGTGCTGCCGCTGTTGCCATCGCGAACGCCGACCGCAGTCGCGGAGAAGTCCGAGACCTCGATCGAAGTCTGGCCGCCGTCGACGCTGAGCGCCGCCTTGGCGGTGAAGGTCCCGGTCGCGGGCGTCGGCGCCGCAGTGACCGTGAGGCTCAGCGTGCGGCCGTCGGCAGTGACGAAGTCCTGATTGGTCGCTGGGATCGCGACTGCGGGACCGCCGCCGATGCTGAGCGATGGCGGCGACGCGGTGTAGGCGTAGCTGACTTCACCGACGAGGTTGGTGTCGCCGCCGCCCGTTTCGATGCCCGCGGGCGCATCGGTGTGCAGGCCAGCGAACGTGACCGACAGCGTTTGGAACCCAACCGCCGTGTCGCCGGAGCCCGTTGCGCGCGCGCCCGTGTCGCCAGTCATCGTGACGCCGCTGCGAGTGCGCGATTGGAAGATCGAGTCGCCGGCGAGGTTGAGGCCGGTCGTGACGCCTGGCGCAACGGCGACGTCGAGGCGTTCGCGGTTGCCGCGATACACGACGCGCGTGCCCGATGCGTCATCGACGATCTCAAACGGCGGCGTGCCGCTCTCGGTGCCGCCAAACAAGAAGCGCTCGCCGCGACGCGCGTTGCCGATGCCGACGAGTTGCTGCAGCAACTGGTCCATCTCGGCGCCGATGCTCGCGCGATCGCCTTGCGCAAACGTGCCGTTGCTCGCCTGCATCGTCAGTTCGCGCACGCGCTGCATCACCGACGAGCCGTCCTCGAGCGCCGCCGCGCCGGTGTCGAGCGACTCGCGCGCGAGCGCGACGTTCTCCGACATCTGCTCGAGGTTCCTGAGGTCGTTCTGCATGGGCAGAATGCGCAACGCGGCGACGGGATCGTCCGACGCCAGTTCGATGCGCTTGCCGCTCGCGACTTGCTGTTGCAGTCCGGTGAACTTCGTCAAGCTGCGCTGGATGTCGCCGAGCGCTCGCGCAAACAGGTGGCCTTGTGTGATGCGCATCTCGATCACCTCCCCAGGTTGATCAGCGTGTCCGTGAGTTCTTGCACCGTCGACAAGAAGCGCGCGGCAGCGTCGAACGACTGCTGGAAGCGCACCATGTCGAGCATCTCTTCGTCGAGGTTGACGCCGCTCACGGACTCGCGCTCGGCCTCGAGCCGTTGCAGCAACAGGTCCTGCGCAGCGAGCGTGTCCTCTGCGCCCGCGGTCTCGAAGCCAACGTCGCCGATCACGTCGGCCCAGAAGTCTTCGATCGTGTTGGCGTCGAGGTCATCGACTTCGGATTCGCGAAGGTCGAGCAAGCGAACGAGGTTGCCCGCGTCGCCTTCTGCGCTGCCGATGCCTGCTGCGAGCGCATCGACGTTGGCGCGCAACTCGGGGTTGACCGCGATGTCTGCAGCGCCGCTGCCTTGGAAGAACGAGTTGATGCCGAGCGCGACCAGGATGTCGCTGGTGTCGCTGTCGGCGAGCGTGTCGAGCGCGAAGGCCTGGCCCGTGCTCGATTGGATGCGGCCGGGGCCAAACGACACCTTCACGCCGTTGCCGACTTCGAGGTCCGTGCCTGGCTCGTAGTTGTCGCCGACGTCGAGCGTCGCGACGAGCGTGCCAGCGCGGTCGTAGACCGACACCGTGAGTCCGGCCGTGACGCCGACCTGGCCATCGCCGACGGCGTAGAACGAGTATTGGTCGTTCTCGCTGCCGGTGTATGCGCCACTGACGCGCACATCGACTGCGCTGCTTTGGCCCATCGCGACGGTCGTCGGCAAGCCGAGCGCGTTGACGGCAGTGCCGCCGCCAACATCGTTGAACGAGAGTTGCGCATCCGCGCCGCTGCTCGTGCTCGTGATGACGAGGCGACCGTTGACGTTGCTCGCCGTCGCGTTGCCGCCGAGGTCGGCGTTGATCGCGGCGACGAGTTCATCCGTCGTCGCAGCAGCGGGGTTTGCGAAGTCCGTCGCGTCGAGCGTGACGTTGGTGGAGCGCGGCGACGCGGTGGTGCCGTTCTGCACGACGAACGTGACGGGGAACGTCTGCGTCGACAGGTCGTATGGCCCCGATGCGGAGCTGCTCATGCTCGGAGCCGCGCCGCCAAACGTGCCGGCGACGGCTGGGTTGGGATCGAGCCGCGGCGAGAAGTCGACGCCGTAGCCCGAGTCCGCCGCGATGCGCAGCTTGCCGGTCGTGTCGACGCTCGCGCTGAGGTTGTCGATCTGGTCGAGGCGCCACGCGACGTCGGTGAGGTTGAGTTGCGTCGGGTCGATGTCGATGCGCGTGCGCGTCATGCGACCGGTGGCCCGATCCGTCATCGAGACGTAGAGCGATCCGTTCTGCACGTCGAACGGCAGGCCGCTCTGCGACAGCAACTCATCGCCGCGCACGCCGTCGCCGTCGCCGTCTTGCGGCATCACGGTCGACGTCAGTGATTGGTAGGGGCCCGACGCGGGCATGCCAGTCGAGTGGCGGCGGTTGGTCTCGAGGATGAGGCTGCGCGCCATCTGGTCGATGCGCGAGCCGTAGCCAGCGAGGCCCGCTTGCTCGCTGCGCAACAACGCGGCGATGCGGCCTTGGCGCGGTTCGATCGCGGTGGTGGTGCCATTGACGAGCACTTGCGTGGCGCCGCCCGTGGTCTTGCCGACCGCAAGCGTCGAAGCGCGCGCGCCAGCGACGAGCAAGCGACCGCCGACGAGGAGATCGAGCGAGCCGGCGCCGCGCTCGACGGCGCTGACGTCGACGAGTTCGGACAGCTTGCGCACTTGCTCCGCGCGCGTGTCGCGAAGGTCGTTGGCCTGCGTGCCGTTGGCTTCGATCGCAACGATCTGCGCGTTGAGGTCCGCGACGTTGGACGCGAGTTGGTTGGCTTGCGTGACGAGGCCGCGCACTTCGTCAAACGTGCCGCCGGCCAACTCGTCGAGCCGGCCAGACAGCAAGTTGAAGCTCTGCGCGAGCGTGTTGGCGGATTGCACGACGCCGCCGCGCAGCGAGCGTTCGCTGGGGTCGGTCTGCAAGCGGCCGAGCGCGCCGAACAGGTCGGAGAGCCCGGTGCTCAAGCCGCCGTTGGGCTCCGCGAGCATGTTCTCGAGCTCGCTCATGCGCGACATGTCGACTTGCGCGCCAGCGACGAGGCCTTGCTGCATGCGAAGGCGCCGCTCGAGGCCGTCATCGACGAGCCGCGTGATCGACGACACGTCGACGCCCATGCCGATCTGCATGCCGCGCGCGAGCGTCATCGGCATCGCTGCGGACAGCTCGACGCGTTGGCGCGAGTAGCCGGGCGTGTTGGCGTTGGCGACGTTGTTGCCGGCGGTCTGCATGCCGAGCCGCGCTGCGGTCAGCGCGCGCAAGCCGGAAGAGAGTCCGAATCCCAAGCTCATGTTCGTGCCTCCTCAGATCCGTCCGTCGACCAGGCTTCCTGGCCGTGTTCCTGTGCTCGGCAACGCGGCGCCGACGCGGCGCGCATTGCGGTCGTACGAGCCGATGTCGTCGCGCGACTGCGCGGCGACCGTGACTCCAGCGACGAGGCTCTCGTGCGCAGCTTGCGAGAAGCGCAAGAGGCGCTCGCCGAGAGCGAGTTCGCGACGCACGGCCTTGCTGGCCAGCGCCGCCTTGTCTGCGGACTTGCGCAGGCGCTGCGCCGCGAAGGTCGGCAGCTGCTCGCACAAGTCGGATGCGTGAATGCGACGCTTGCCCGGCGCACCGGTGAGCGGCGCAAACGACGACGCGGCTTGGTCGAGCAACTCGCGTTGCTTTCGTTCTTCTTGCTCCAGCCGCGCGGCGAGATCGCCCATCGCGACTGCGGGCTCTGCGAGCACGCTTGCGCGCGCAGAGATCCAGTTGGTGCGGCGCGAGCGCAGGCCCTCGACCATCTGCGTGAGCAGAGCCGTGGATGCGTCGAGCGACGCGACGAGGCGTTGCGCGATCTCAACGAGCTGCATGATCTCCTCCTTCGAGGCCGTGGAGCTGCGTCGGCATGCGCGGCGCAGCGAGCTGCTTGTGATCGATCTGGTCGAGCGACTGCTCGTTCGCGGCGGCCTTCTTGTCGACGCGGCCGCGCTTGTGGCGGTCGAACTCGGCGATCAGCGCGTCGGCGACGCCGATCTTGCCGTGCTCCGAGATGTCGTTTGCGACGTGCTCGTCAAACCAGTCGGCATACGTGTCCGAGCCGGGCTCGGAGCCAAACATGCCGCCTTCGTCGCCGCCGATCTTGGAGGTCGAACGCAACGATCCGACGAGTTGACGCACGAGCGTCGCCTCGAACTGCTGCGCGGTTTCGCGCGCCTTCTTGGCGGAGACTTGCTCGTCCGTCTGCGGCTTCAGCGAAGCCGTGGTCAGCTTGCCCATCGCGTCCATCAGCGCACCTCCAGTTGGGCGTGCAGGTAGCCGCCGTCGTCGAGCGCTTGGAACACCGACACGAGCTGCTGCGGCGTGAGGCCGAGCGCGCGCAGGTTCTGCAGCAACTCCGCGACCGTGGCGCCGCCGGCGACCGGCTTGAAGTCCGTGCTCTGCGTATCGACCTTGATCTGCGTGCGGGCCACGCGCTCGGACGTGCCGTTACTGAGCGGCGCGGGCTGCGACACCTCTTCTTCGTCGACGATCGAGATCGTGAGATCGGTGAGGCCGACGACGCACGGGCTGATCAGCACGCCTTCGCCCGCGAGCACGGTGCCCGTGGATTGATCGACGACGATCTTGGCGAGGTTCTCGACCGCGACGCGCACGTTGCCGACGCGTTCGATGATGTCCATCGCATTGGCCGCGGTGCGCGCCTTCAGCGGCATGCGAATGCGAACGAGCGTCGGGTCGACCGCGCCCACCTGCACGTCCATGTCGGCGAGCGCTTGCTTGATGCCGCGCGCAATCGACATCGCGTTGTAGGTGCTCGGGTTGGCGACTTGCAGTTCGAGATCGCCAGCCTCGGAGAAGTACGACGACTTGACCTCGCGAATGACGAGGCCGCCGTTGTTGACCCAACCGGTCGTGCTGAAGTTTTTCTGCACGCTCGCGGCGCCGCCTTGCGCGGTGAAGCCGCCGACGGTGACTGCGCCTTGCGCGACGACGTGCGTCTGGCCATCGACGCCGCGCAGTTCTGCGCGGACCAGTTGGCCGTTGCGCAGCGACGTGGCATCGCCGATCACCTGGCACTTCACGTCGATCGGCTGGCCTTCCTTCGAGAACGGCGGCAGCGAGCACGTCAGCGAGACGAGCGCGATGTTGCCGCCCGTGACGTCGGCGATCGTGTAGTTGAGGTTCTGGTCGCGGATCAGGTTGAGCAGCGCTTGGCGCGTGCCGCGATCGCTGGAGCCCGTGCCTTGGAGGCCCGTGACGATGCCGACGCCGACGAGCAAGTGCGGCATGCTGTTGTGCAGTCGCGTGATGTCGCGAATGCGCGGCATGACGGGGCCGGGTTGGACGACGGGGTCCACGTCGCTCGTGAGCGGCGGCTGCGAGATCGTCTCGATCGGCAGCGGCGACGGGTTGGGCTGCGAGATCGGCGTCGTCGTGACGGGGATTGAGATCGGCAGCGGCACGACAGGCAGCACGGGCGCTTGCGCGCTTGCGGTGAATGCGAGCGCGAGCGCGAGCAGCGAGGCGGTGACTTGCGTCAGGTTGCGCATGGCGAGGCTCCGGTTCAGAACGGCCACGCGGCCCAGATGAGCGTGTCAAACAACTGCCCGATGGGGCCCTTGGTCACTTGGCGAGTGCCCGCGCCTTCGCCGGTGATCGCGATGCGCGCGTCGGCGACTTGCTGGCTGCCGACGGTGTTGTTCACCGTGACGTCGAGAGCGCGAACGATGCCGCTGATGCGCAGCGTCTTCTGCTCGTCGTTGACGGTGACGGTGCGTTGGCCAGCCACGACGAGGTTGCCGTTGGGCTGAACGTCCACGACCATCACCGCGATCGACGCGCGAACGTCGGAGCCGCTGTTCTGCTTCGACTCGCCGTTGAAGTCTTGTTCCTTCGTCACGCTGACGTTGGGCAGTGTGCCGTTGTTGAACGCGTCGTCGCTGAGCGTGTACGACTCGAGGCGCGCCGACAGCGAGCTGTCTTGGCGGCGTTCGGTCTTGTCTTCGTTGCGCACGCTGTGCTGCTCTTGGATCGCGATCGTCAGCACGTCGCCGACGCTGCGCGCGCGCTGATCCGCCACTGCGCCGATCTTGGCGCCGGCTCGCACGTAGGGGTTCTGCGCGGCGAGCGGGCTCGCTGCGAGCGCTGCGATTGCGGCGAGGAGAAGTCGGATCGAGTTCATGTTGGTTGCTCCTCGGTGAGATCAGTTGCGGACGACGACGGTGCCGCTGGCTTCGGCAACGCCGGTGAGCTGCGTACGCGTCGATGCGCTGGTGACCATGACGGTCTCGCCGCGGCCTGCGTCGTTGTTGGCGACGCCGCGCGTCTCGACCTTCACGCGGCCCTTCGTGAGCACGACGGTGACGATGTCGCCGCGGTGGATCAGCGCGGGCTGGCCGGCGTCGGACAGCATCACGAGTTGGTTGGGTTGCATGCTGCGTTTGGCGATGAGCCCGAGCGCTTGTTCCACCGACGTGAGGTAGAGGCCCGTCGTCTGCGACACTCGCTCGCGCGACAGCGCGCAGTTATCGGGGCCGAGCGGCATGCCGGCTTGGATCGCTTGGCTCGCCTTCAGCACCGCGTGAAAGCGCGACAGCTTCCACTGCACGGGCACCGTCTTGGCGGTCTCGCCATCGACCATCACTTCGACGTCGACGACTGCGGACGCGGGGTTGGTGGCGCCGCCGCGAACGCGCGCGCGCAGCTCCTGTGTCTTGCGACCAGGCTGCACTTGCTGGATGCGGATCGGCGCAGCGAGCTCGTATTCGACGTCGCCGCCTTCTTGCAGCAGCACCGCGTCGAGCGCGATCTTCGCGGCATCGACGAACTCCGCTTGGCCGATCGAGATCACCATCGACTGCACGGCGGTCTCGACGGCGCCGCGGATCTTGAACGCGGT
>JBEELK010000304.1:0-5546 GCA_041168165.1 Planctomycetota bacterium
TCAGAATGGCGGCAGCAACCAAGTCCTGGTGTGGCGCAACGATGGCGGCCGCATGGTGCAGGCCTTCTTTGGCAGTTCGTCGGTGGGCGGGTTTGGCGGGACTACGACGCAAGGCTGGCGCTGCTACTCGGTGGCCACGGGTGATCTCGACAACGACGGCGACGACGACTTCGTTGTCAGCGGCGGCAATGGCACAGAGATCTTCTGGTCGCAGCCTGGCTTCGCGTTTGTGACGACGTACTTCGCGCGAACGGCCGCAGTGTCCGAGACGGTGCATTCGGTGGCGATCGGCGACTTCGATGGCGACGGCGTGCGCGACATTGCGGTGGTGGCCAAGACAGGTCCCGTCGCGATCCGCTTCGGCGCGAGCGGCGCGGAGGAGACGTTCGCGCTGCCCGCCGGGGCGACGGTGTTCCAGCCACAAATGGCGAGGATGACCGCCGTGCAGATGGATGGCGATTCGAGGCCTGAGTTGGTGATCCAGCGCGATGCGTTCGACTACACGCAGGCGTTGGTCTGTCGTCGGGGAGCAGCAGGTTGGACTGTGCAGGCGCTCACGACGTACGTGTTGGCGCCGCAGGCCAACTGGGTCCCCGGCGACATTGATAACGACGGGGATGGCGACCTTGTCGAGTTTCGCCTGACGACGCCGCCGACCTACTCGCTATCCATCAATGATGGCAACGGCAACTTCACGACGCAGTCGGTGCGCACAGGCGGTCCGTCGGAGTATCTCGCAGACGTCGATGGCGATGGCGATCTCGATGGCGTGTGCTGCGGTGGCGGAACTGGTCCTACCTACGTTTGGCCCCAACTGGACTTTGCTTCCGTGTTTGAGGTCGCGCTCAACGATGGCACTGGCACGTTCGCTCACGCGTGGCAGATGCCAGGCGCTGGATCCGAGAGCTTGGCTGGCGCTTCGGACCTCGACGGCGACGGGGATCTCGATCTCGTTGCCGGACGCTGTGTGTTCTACGGAAGGGGCCCTTGGAGCGAGACGCCGATGCCGGCGACCGCGAATGTGAACCTCAACTTCCTGATCCGCAGCGGTTCGCTGCATGACTACGACAGGGATGGCGACGTCGACCTCATTGCTGGACCCCAAGGCGGCTACATCAATGACGGCAACTGCGTGTATCAGTTGGTCGCACGGCCATTGACGCCGCCTGCGGGCACGTTGTTCAGCGGCCAGTGGAGCGTGGATCTCGACGGCGACGGCGCGCGCGATTCGATTCTCGAAGAGCGAGCGGCATCCGCGGGCACCTTCTTGGGCATGCGCGCGTTGCTCAGCAATGGCGCAGGTTCGTACACCCTCGGTGGCTATGTGCACGGGGTTCGGTTCTCGGACTACTTCGCGGGACTCGGCACGGCGTATGGCATCGACAGCTCCTTCGCTGCCGATTTCGACGGGGATGGTGACGAGGATCTCGCCCTTCAGTCGTGGGGCAATGGGCAGTATGGCCAGTCCGCGTTGCTCTGGAATCAGGCTGGCGCGCTGACGCTTGGGCCGTCGTTCGTTGGTCGCGTTGCTGCCGTTCGCGACTTTGACGGCGATGGCATCCCGGATGTGCTGTTGCATCGAACGAACGGAGCTGAGGTCCGCAAAGGGCCAGGCACCCCTTCGTCCGCGTTTCCTCTGCTCTGCACGATCGCGAGCAACACTGGCGTGCAGCCCAACTCGGTCGCGGTCGCTGACTTTGATGGCGATGGTCGCATGGACTTCACCGGAGTGGACGCGGGCAACAACCTGCACCTTTACCGCAACCTCGGCAGCGTCGGCGGTGCGCTGACGTTTGCGCCGCAATCCCTCGGGATCGCGATGCGCGCGTACACGACTGGGGTCAGCGGTGATTTGCCGAACGCGAGCAGTGGCGACATCGATGCTGATGGCCGCATCGACTTGGTGGCGGGGTCCATTGCGAACACGCCGTTCATTGGCGCGGTCTTGCGCAACCTCGGCACTGCGTCGGATGGCTCGGTGCAGTTCGAGACGAACTACCAAGCGATGTATGACGGTCGGCTCGCGGATCTCGATGGCGATGGAGACGCGGACCTATGCGCGCGCGTCGTTGCGCGCGGCACCGGCCACTTCGGGCCTGCAGGCGGCCTGCGGCGGCAGATCGGCACCGGCACGCTTGGCGAGGCGGGTTCGAGTCCGGTGTGGGGGGCTTACGGGCCGTTCCGCGCGGGCGAGACCGAGCGACTCGTGTTGCGCGGAGTGCCTGGGCCAACGATCGCCGTGCTCGGGCTGTCGCTCGGCGGCGCGGATCAACCCAACTTCCTGTATCCGGGACTCACGTTGCGACTCGACCTTGCGACGCTGGTGACCGAGACGGCCACCGTCACGGCATCCGGGCACGGGCGAGCCGCTGCGTCCGTCGAGTTCCCGATCGAGTTGCCGCCGGGCTTGCAGGGCCTCGAGTTCCACAGCCAAGCGTTCGTGTTCGATGCGGCGGCACCGTTCGGCATCTCGTGCACGAACTCCATCGTGCAACGCATCGGCAACTGATCGCACGCGGCCGGGCTCGGACTCGAGCGCCGATCAGTCGCGCTGCTCGAACTTCACGGCGTCCGCAACGAACGGAAGCCCGCGCGCCGCGGCGATCGCAATCGACGCGCGGCCGGGCTTCTTGAGCTCGACGACACCGATCTCCACCCACGCGCCTGCTTTGCCCGTGTGCGGCGCGCCGTCGAGTTTGGGCGCTGCGTCGCCGATCGCCGTGCCAGCGCGGAATGCGTTGCGCGACTCGGCGGATTCAGGCAGCCAGACGAACGCAGTCCACTCGCCATCGAACGGCAACTGCGCCGCAAACGTCGCCGTCGCTTGCGAGCTCAGTTCGGCACCGCCAGTCCACGTTGCGCAGTCCTTGCCGCGCGCATTCGCGACATCGGTTCGCTGCGTGAAGCCGCTACCCGAGAACGTTGCGTCGTCGTCATCGATCTCGACCGCGGCCCGTCCCATCACGAGCAACGCGTTGCCGACAGCGCGTTCGCCCTCGTGGTCAAACTTCCTGTTGTCGCATGGGTAGTTGCAGATGCCGCGCTCGGCGGTCCACAAGGTCGTGCTGCCGCCGCCGTCGAGATTGATCGCGAATTCGCAATCGAAGGCGAGCAGCACATGCGCGAGCTCTTCGTAGCTCATGCCTTTGGCTTGCTCGGTGCGGCCATCGACTGCGAGCAACACGAGCGCGCCATCCTTCGTGCGGCCGATCGCGGACCGCGGATGGCGAATGCCGCGCTGGCGCTTGCCGTGGTCGACGGGCTTGCCGTCGTTGACGAGCACGACGCCAGCGCCGAGCGCTTCGCGCATCTCGCTCCAGTCGCCGATCGCTCGACGCTCGATCGCGAGGTGGCCCTTTGCGTCGACGCCGACGCTGCCTTGCCCTTCGGTTGCGGCGCTCGCGAGCTTGCCGTCGAGCTTGAGCAATCCTCGCGGGCTTGCGTCGGGTTCAAAGAACCCGCCGTTGATCGCCGCGATCGCGCCGTGCTTCTTTGCCATCGCGCTGGTGCGCGTGAGCTTGCCCGGAGCTTCGACGTCGAAGCGCAGCGACGGCGCGTCGGGCTCGATGCGAAGCACGGTGACGCTTTGCGCGCCAACAAACAGCGCGTCGAACCGGCGCTGCAGCAACTGCATGCCCGCGCCCACGTCGCGCCGCGACCATTGCGCAGGTTCGCGGATCGCATCGATCGCCGCCTGGTCGATCGTGGCCGATTGGCAAAGGGCAGCTGCCGTCAGCAGCGCGATCGAGAGCGATCGAATGGCGATCGTGCGCATGGCGAAGGGATTCCTGTGTTCAGCTTCGCTTGCTGACGAACACCGACGCATCCGCGACGGGCACTGCAGCTTGCTCGCCGCTCTTCAAGCACTTCATCGCGAGCGTGCCTTGCGCGAGTTCGCTTGCGCCGAGGATCGCCGCGAACGGCGCGCCGATCGTGTTCGCGTAGGTGAGCATCTTGCCCATGTTCGCAGAGTCGGCGTAGATCTCGACGCGAAGGCCCTGCGCGCGCATCTGCGATGCGACACGGATCGCTGCGTCGGCGGGCACGTCGCTCATGCGGCACAAGAGCACCTGCGGGCCGATGCCGAGCGGTGGGAACATCGAGCGCTCTTCCATCACGAGCAGCACGCGCTCGAGACCGAGCGAGAATCCGACCGCGGGCACCGGCTTCTTTTGGAACATGCCGATCAGGTTGTCGTAGCGACCGCCGCCGCCCATCGAACCCGACAGTCCTTGGCACGAGATCTCGAAGATGGGGCCCGTGTAGTACGACAGCCCGCGCGCGAGCGTCGGGTCAAACACTGCGTGCGCGCCCGCGGGGCCATCCTTCGCGACGGCCAGCAGTTCTTGCAGCGACTGCGCTGGCTTCTGGAACGGGCCGTTTTCGCTCGCCATGCGCGCGAGCGCGCCGGGTTCACGCGCTTGCTCCAGCCCGCGCAGCAGTGCCTCGCCGCGGCCGTCGCCGAAGCCCTTCTGCGCGAGTTCTTGCAGCACGCCGTCGCGGCCAATCTTGTCGAGCTTGTCGAGCGCGATCAGCGCTGGCGCTTCGTGCTCTGCCTCGATGCCCGCCGCGGTCACGAATGCGCGCAGCAGTTCGCGGTGGTTGACGAGGATCGAGAACTCCGCGAAGCCGAGTTCCTTCAGCACGCTTGCGACCGCGCCCATCACTTCGGCGTCGGCGATCACGCTCGTCGTGCCCGTGATGTCGACGTCGCACTGATAGAACTCGCGGAAGCGGCCCTTCGCGGGGCGATCCGCGCGCCACACCGGTTGGATCTGGTAGCGCTTGTAGAACGCGGGCAGGTCGCGGTAGTTGGCGACGACGCGCGCGAGCGGCACCGTGAGGTCGTAGCGCAGGCCTTCGTCGGACAAGTCGAGTTCGGTCGGCGTGCCCGTCGCGAGCGCGCGCTGCAGCCGTTCGCGGCGGTGCAGGATGCGGTAGAGCAGTTGATCGCCTTCGGGGCCGTACTTGCCGAGCAGCGTCGAGAGGTTCTCGATCGTCGGCGTCTCGAGCGGCTGGAAGCCAAACGACTCGTAGACGCGCTGCACGACGGACAGCACGTGGCGCCGACGCGCGACGTCGGGGGCCAAAAAGTCGCGCATGCCGCTCGGCGGCTTGGTCGAGATCTCGCTCATGGGCCGCACATGGTGCAGAGAACGGCGCGCGCGTGCCAGCGTCAGGCGTCGGGCAGATTGCGCACCGCGGCGGGGTCCTTCTTGAGAAGGCGCCACGTCTCCTTCTGCGTGCGCTTGTCGATACTCTCCTCGCGCAACGCGCCGTCCTCGCACAGTTGCACGCGAGCATCGTGCTTCTTGACCTCGGGGCGACCGAGCAGGCGATGCGGCGGCGCTTTGGCGGCGATCGGATCGCGCGACAGGCACAAGAACGCATACGGCAACGCGCGCAGGTCGATGCCGAGATCGCGCGACGCGTGCGCCCATTCTCCCTCGGTGAACGCGGCCTGCGGCGGGTCGGCGAAGAAGTGGCACCAGTCGTCGGGCGAGCGCAGCGAAGGGCACGCCTGCGTGTGCGTGCACGGCGCCACG
>JBEELK010000305.1:0-15236 GCA_041168165.1 Planctomycetota bacterium
GGTCAAAGCGCAAGAGCCACGCGTCGGGCCGCTGGTCGATGCGGAGCAACAACTCGCGCACACCGCGCGGAGCGAAGGTGACGTCGAGCCCAATGTCGTGGACCGGCGAGTCACGACCCTCGGCGCTGCGGCGGCCACGAACATCGAGGTAGGTCGCATCGACCGGGTGCACCACGGCGAGCCATCGGCTCTGAGCCAACCGCGCTTGCGGTTCGAGTTCGCCGATGCGGCGGCGCTCTGCTTCGCGGCACTCCGACAGAGCTTCGTCGATCGACGCGAAGGACGGCAGGCCAGGACCAACCCCAGCGCGGATCGGCGTCAGCAGTGCGAGCGATGCGGCCTCTGCATCTTGTTTGCCTGCTTGCGGCCATCGCAACCACGGCACGCGCAGGTCGCGCGCATCGAGCGGGTGCTTCACCTGCCGCTCGAGCCGTTGCTCCGCGGGCCCAGTAAGGAGGTCTCCGTCGCGCAGCTCGATCCACTCGCCGCCGAGCGACACCACGCGCTTCACGAAGTGATCGCCCGAACTCTCGGGCGCGAACACGCCGAGGTCGTACCGACTCAGGTCGTTCGAGGACGCCAGCTTGTCCACCAGCGCGACATCGCCATCGCGAGCGGATCCGTAGAGGACCGGCTGCATGCTGCCGCTCGGAACGACGTAGCGCTCGGCGACGAAGTGCCGCAGGGACTGCAGGACGACGCCCGCCACCACCGCGACCGCCAGGGCCTCGCGAAGCAGCGCTTTCATGCGGCGAGGGCCCCTTCTTGTAAGGAAATGTTGCCGAACCCGTCCATTCGGCCGCCCGTCGTTCCACTGGGTAGGCCTTGCCCCATCGAAGGTTGGGAACGCGCCAGCTGGATTCCGCACCGCTTCATGCGGTCGGGCGAATCTGGGGCTGGTTGCGGCTGTGGAAAAGTCGCTCTAGATGGGCTGGCCACGAACCCCGGGGTCGCTGCCCCGGACGCTCTAGGAACCCCATGAAGAAGACCCCTCGCGCCATCCCGTTCGGACGCATGCTCGACCTCTGCGACGACCTGCAGAGGATCCGCGTGCGCATCGCCGACCCCACGACAGGCCGCGACGAACGCGAGCGCCTTCGTCGTCAGACCGAGCGCCAGAAGCTCAGCTTGCAGCGGCAACTCAGTGCCTACCGAGGGCGCGGTCCGCTGGCGAACCTGCTGCGCAAGCATCGGCTCGACGCCAACGAGTTCGAAGTGTTGGCCGTGCTGCTCATGCGCGCGGTTCGCGCCGAGGAGCCGGAGCTCGAAGGCCGCCTCATCCTGGGCAGCATCTTCGACACTTCGTTCGGCGTGCTCTCTGGCCTGCATCTGTTGGCGGAGGATGCCCGTTTGCGCACCAGCGGTCTAGTGCGCGTGGCGACGGATCAGCCGCTTGGGACCGATGTGTTGGAAACTCGGTTCCGCCTCTCCGACGTGGCGCTGCAAGCGATGCGCGAAGAAGTCTCCGGTCGCCGCTCACAAAAGAAGCGGCCCGAGGATTCGTCGGGTTATCGCAGCCAGCGCGAGTTGCTGCTCGATCTCCGCATGCTGCACAACCACTACGTGCGGCGCAGCGAGGTGCTGTTCGACGAAGCGCGCTGGAAGAGCCTGCATCCTTCGACGGACGACGCGCCGTGCTTGCAGAAGCGTATCGATGAGCTTTGGGCGCACATCCGCACGCGCATCCTGCGCACCGAGAACCCAAGCAGCCTGCCGCTCCTCTCGCTGCTGCGAGAGCACAAGCTGTCGGACGAGGAGACGATGGTCGTCGTGCACCTCCTGTTCTCGGAGCTGTTCACCGGCGAGGCGCACGCGCAGGCGGCGGACCTGCTGTGCCTCGTCAGCACCGACGACGCCTCGCTGCTGCGCGCCCGCAAGCTGCTGCACAAGGACTCGGCGCTCGTAAAGGGCCAGATCGTGGCGCTCGAGGCCTACGTCGAGAACCGCGAGATGACGGCCGAGGTGCGGCTGGAGGATTGGGTCGTCACCAAGATGCTCGACGACTCGGCGCCGCCGACCGGCATCCAGTCCGAGGAACGGTTGCGCTGGCACGACTATCTGTCGCAGCTCGACGGCAGCGACGGGTTCTTCCGCGACCTCGATGCGTGACGCCGAGCGCGCTCGTGTTGCATGATGGCCGCATGACGCGCATCGACGAGTTGATCCACGACTGGAACGCGCAGGGCGGCACCTTCCGCCCGACGCGGCCGCTGCAGTTCGACGACGAGACCCTCCGCGACGGGCTGCAATCGCCCGCGGTCAGCGACCCTTCGCTCGAGAAGAAGATCGAACTACTGGAGTGGATGGACAAGCTCGGCATCCAGACCGCCAACCTCGGCTTGCCGGGCGCTGGCGGTCGGCCGCGGCAGGACATCCTCGCGATGGCGCAGCACATCGTGCGCAACAAGCTGAAGATCGGCGCCAACGTCGCGTGCCGCACGGTCGTCAGCGACATCGAGCCGGTCGTCGAAATGACGCAGAAGGCGGGCATGCCGATCGAGGTGTGCGCGTTCATCGGCAGCAGCTACATCCGGCAATACGCCGAGGACTGGACGCTGGAGATGATGCTCGACAACACGCGCAAGGCGCTGACGTTTGCGCGCGACCACAACCTGCCGGTGATGTACGTCACCGAGGACACGACGCGCGCTCGGCCCGAGACGATCACGGCGCTCTACAGCCTCGCGATCGAACTCGGCGCACGCCGACTCTGCGTCTGCGACACCGTCGGCCACGCGACGCCGCAGGGCACGCGCGCAGTCGTGCGCTTCGTCCGCGAACTGGCGGACAAGCACGACAAGACGATCGGCGTCGACTGGCACGGCCACCGCGACCGCGACCTCGGCATCGCCAACTGCCTCGCCGCGATCGAAGCCGGCGCGGACCGCGTGCACGGCTCGGCGCTCGGCGTCGGCGAACGCGCCGGCAACGCGCCGATGGACCTGCTGCTCGTCAACTGCCGCCTGCAGGGCTGGATCGACAACGACCTGTCCGCGATGCCGGGCTACGTCGCCGCCGCATCGAGGGCGCTCGAAGTCGAGATCCCGCACAACTATCCCGTGCTCGGCAAGGACGCGTTCGAGACCGGCACCGGCGTGCACGCGGCAGCTGTCATCAAGGCCTTCCGCAAAGGCGACATCGAACTCGCCGACGCGGTCTATTCGGGCGTGCCCGCGGGCATGGTCGGCCTCCAACAGACGATCGCGGTCGGCCCGATGAGCGGAAAGTCGAACGCCACCTTCGTGCTGGAGCGTCTTGGCATCGATCCGACCGAGGCGCGCGTGCAAGCCGTCCTTGCCGCCGGCAAGACGAGCAAGCGCCTGCTCAGCGACGACGAAATCCGCGCCGTCGCCGGCTCCTGCTGAGGTCTCAGTTCGGGGCGAATAGGCCACTTGGCGCATTCGCCCCGTCAAGCCACCGGACGGTGCCCGCCGATGTGCCGGGCGTGACAGAAGTGCTCGACATGTCAGTGGTAGACGAGCTGATCTCGCTCTCCGACGACGGGGATCCCGAGCTGCTCTTAGACCTGATCGGCCTCTACCTCGCCGACGCCCCGAGCAAGCTCGACGCGGTTGTCGAGGGCATGCGCACCGGCGACCTGGACAAGGTCGAGCGCGCCGCGCACTCGCTGAAGGGCTCGTCCGGCAACCTGGGCGCGCGTCAGTTGCAGCACACGTGCGAACTGCTGCAACTGCGCAGCAACGCGGGCGACCTAGCTGGCACCCGGAAGGCCGCGGCCCAGCTCGCGGCGATGTTCGACGACGTGCGCGGGGCGCTGCTCAAGCTGCGCGACCGGTTCGCCTGACGCAGGCGAGCGGCTACGGCGCGCGGCAGCGATCAGTTGGCCTGTGCGATCAGTTGGCGGCGTCGGCTGCTTTGCGCCCAGCAGGAGCCTGCTTGCTGGTCTTGCGGGAGGCTGGAGCCGCCTTGGGCGCAGCTGAAACCTGCTTCGCCGGTGCCTTCTCGGGGCGCGGGATCTCGACGATCTTCGTCGGCACCGCGCGCTCACCAACGCGCGTGGGTCCCGACTGCGGCACCAACGCTGCCGGCTCCGGCTGCCAGTCTGCCGCTTGGCCGTTGTAGATGCAGCGGTGGCACTTGTGGTAGTTGCAGCTCTGCCGCGACATGCAATCGGACGCCTCGATGCGATGGACGATCAGCGGCATCGACGAGGACTTAGGAGTCGGACAGTCGCGCATGGGAGAGCCTTTGGTTGGGACCGACTTGGGTGGGCACCCGAGCCGCCCCGAGACTGCCCCGGGGGCGCGAGACGATAGGCAGATGAAGAAATGCGTCAACGACCGGCAGCCCACGCAGCCTTGCAGGCGGCGACCGCGTGCGGGGCCATGTGGCTGTGGCGCGACAGTTCAAAGCAAACCGGTCCGGCGTAACCACCTGCGCTAAGTCCGCGCAGAGCAGCGCCGATGTCGAGGTCGCCTTCGCCCGGCAGCAGATGCTCGTGCACGAACCGCCGCATGTCCTCCATGTGCACCTGCGCCAGCAACGGGGCCACTTCGCGACAAATCGCCGCCGGGTCGCCCTCGTCCTCGACCAGCAAGTGCCCCACGTCGAGCGTGAGCGCGGGCGCCTCTAGGCCGAGCGCTGCCACGACCTTGCGCCACTGCGCGACCGTCGCAACCGCCATCCCGGGCTCGGGCTCCAGCGATGGAGTCAGCCCCTCCGCGCGGATCGCGGCGCAGGTGCGGCGCACGCCGTCGAGCAAGCGCTGCTCCGAGTCCGCCCCCGGCGAACGATCGATGCCCGCCCAGAACGACACGACCTGTGCGCCGAGGTCACGGCCGAGGCGTGCTGCGCGCGCCGAGAAGTCGATGCGCCGGTCGACCGCGGCGGCATCGCGCGTCATCAGCGTCGGCTCGTGCTTGTGGCGCGGATCGAGCAGGAAGCGCGCGCCGGTCTCGATCACCGGTCGCAACGACAGCTTCGCCAGCAGCGCCGCGATCGAGTCGATCTCGCGCGGCGTCGCCGAGAACGGGTCGAGGTGGCAGACGTCCGGCGTGAGCGCGACCGCCTCGTAGCCTTCGTCCGCCAACAGTCGCAACGCCTCTTCGAGGCGGTGGTTCTGGAGGCCGTTCGTGTTGTAGCCGAGCAGCACGGCGCAGTGGGCCTAGCCGCCGCCGCCCCTGCGGACCTCGTTATTGAGGCGCTGGAACTTGGCGTAGAGCTTCTCGAGCGTCACGTATTCGGCCGGCTGCGCCCAGTCGTCCATCTGCGCGCTCTCCTGCCAGCGCAGCGGCGCATCGACCTTCTGCTGCCACTGCTGGAGCAAGTCGTACGCCTCGCTCATCTTGGCGCGCGCGGTCTGGTTGTCCGACGAGCCGGCGCGCGCGGTCACGGACTCGTTGCGCAGCGTCGTGACCTTGTCGAGCAGCGCGCTGAGTTCTTGCAGCGTCGCCTGCGTCAGCGCGGGCGCGGGCTCCTTGGGGGTCTTGCCCTGCTTGGCGGACTGCAGTTGCAGCGGCGACGAGGCTGGCGTCGGAGCCGGCGTGGCGGCGGGTGTCGATGCGGGCGTCGACGGTTGCTGCGTCGTCGCAGGCTTCTTGGAGCCGCCGCTCAGCGCGAAGAACCCGATCGCGGCCGCGGCAACCACGCCGATGCCGATCATCATGGGCATCTGCGACGCCGGGGCGGCTGCGCTGGCAGCGCGCGAATGGGAGGAGCCGCTGCGACCCGAGGCCGAAGCGCGCGACGTGGGACGAGAGGCCATTGCGCGGCGCGTTCTATCCCCGCAACGCAGCAGCGGGAACCCCCTTCGCAGCAGCGTTACCGACGCAAAGCGCGCGCGGTCACGTGCGACGCATGCGCGCGAAGTAGCCGCCGTCGCGAACGCGCGCCTCGGGCAGCGCTTGGCGCTCCGCCTCGATCACGAGGCCATGAGCTGTCGCCGCGGCGCGCGCGACGTCGCCGTTCTCTTCGGCCTCGATCGAACAAGTCGAATGCACGACGAGGCCAGACGGTTTGGCGCGTTGCACCGCGAGATCGAGGATCCCGCGCTGGATCGCCGCCATTTCCGCGAACGTCGTCGGCAGCAATCGATGGCGCACTTCGACGCGGCGCTGCAGCACGCCGGTGTTGCTGCACGGCACGTCGGCGAGCACGGCATCGGCGAGCGGCGCTTCCATCGGATCGGCGATCACGCGCAACGTCTTCTGCAGGCCAAGGCGCGTGGCGTTCTCGACGATGCGCTTCCTGCGTTGCTCATCGGGGTCGTAGGCAAACACGACGCCATCGGGCCGAACGCGTTCTGCGAGCAGCGTGGCCTTGGTGCCAGGCGCCGCGCACAGGTCGAGGATCGTCATGCCAGGCGCGGCGCCAACTGCCTCGGCCGCTTCGATCGCGGTTGGGTCCTGCGCCACGAACGCGCCGCGACGGAACGCTTCGCTGCCAAACGGCGCGCCGCTCTCGACGCGCAGCGCGAGCGGGTGGCACGACGACGCGGTGCGCACGCCATCATGGGCCAAGTCGCGCGCGAGATCATCGAGCGCGATGCCATTGCACGCGCGGACGAACACGACCGGCTGCACGCTCGACGCGGCGCAGATCCGCATCGTCGCGAGATCGTCAAACGCAGCGCGCCACCTGGCGACGAGGAAGTCCGGCAGCGAATGCCGCAGCGCCAGCGGCTCCTTGGCGCCACCGAGCCCTGGTTGCTTGAGCACGAAGCAGCGCGAGCGCGACAGTTCGATCTCGGTCTCGGGCTTGGTCGGGTCCGCTGGGCGATCGTGCACCGACTCGCTGCAGCGGCGCAGCACCGCGTTGACGAAGGCTTGGTCGCGTTGGAGCAGAGCCACCGTCTCGTAGACCGCCGCGCGCGCGGGCATGCCTTCTTGCAGCAGCAACTGGTATGCGCCCATGCGCAGCGCCGAGCGCGTGCGCGGGTCCTTGGGCAAGCCGCGCGTGCAGAACCCCTCGAGCACGAGGTCCAACAACCGCTCGTTGCGCACGACGCCGAGCGCGAGATCCGCGGCGAGCGCAGCCTCGCGCGGTTCGAGGCGCAGTCGGCGCACTTCGTCGCCGACGCGTTCGATCCTGCCCTTCTCGAACAATTGCAGCGTCGCGAGAGCTGCTCCGCGAGCTGCCATGGATCAGCCGAACCGCGCGTCAGGCGGAATGTTGTGGCCGCGCACGAACTCGCCCGCGCTCATGTTGCGGCCGTTGTCGGGCTTGATGCGCGTGATGCGGTAGAGGTCCTTGCCGGTGCAGACTCGGATCCCTTCTTCGCCCGACGACTGCAGGCCGCCGGGGATGCCCATGCCGTAGAGGTCGCGCTCGACCACGCCTTCCATCACGATGAAGCGCTTGGCGCCAAGGCGCGTCTGCGCGCCGGGCTTTGGCGTCATCGCGCGCACGAGCAGGTCGACCTTGGTCGCGGGCTGCTTCCAATCGATCACGCCGTCGGGCTTCTCGATCTTGCGCGCGTAGGTCGCCTTGCTGTCGTCCTGGTCCTCGTACTTGGCCTTGCCAGCGGCGATGACCTGCAGCGCCTTGACGAGCGCCGTGCCCGAAAGCGCCGCGAGCCGCTCGCGCAGCGCGCCTGCGTTCTCGTTGGCGCCGATCGGCGTCGCCTCCGTCAGCAACACAGGACCAGCATCGAGCTTCTCGACGATGCGCATGATCGTGACGCCCGTCTCGGTGCGGCCATCCCAGATCGCGTGCTGGATCGGAGCCGCGCCGCGGTAGAGCGGCAGCAGCGATGCGTGCGCGTTGATGTGTCCCTGCTTTGGCAGCGTCAGCAGCGATGGCTTGAGCAACACGCCGTAGCTGATGACGACGCCGACGTCGGGCTGGATCGCGCGCAGTTGCTCCAAGAACTCCGGCGAATGCGGGTCCTCGGGCTGCGCGCACGGCAGGCCCAACTCGGCGGCGCCGAGCTTGACCTCGTTGTCGTAGATCTTGCGGCCGCGGCCCTTGGGCGCATCCGGCTTGGTGACCACGAGTTGAGGCGTAAACCCGCCATCCTTGAGCGCCGCCATCGCCGGCACGGCAAAGTCACTGCTGCCGAAGAAGACGATCTTGAGGGGTGCCACGGTTTGCGGTCCGCAGAGTCGGCGCGGACAGCGACGAATCGGGGCGCGAAGGGTAGCGGCGCAGAGTGAGCGAGGCAAACGCAGGTTCGATCTGCTACGCAATGGAGACAGCGCAGTGGACCGCTTGCCCTGCTGCGCCGCGCACGAAGATGCCTGACCCAGTCCATGACCAGAACGCCGCGCGCATGCAAGCGCAGCGCGCCGTGCCGTTCGCGCCAGCTGCTCGCCGCACGCTCTGCGTGTTTGGCGCCGACGTGGAGTTGGCGCTGCTGCCCCATCGCGCGTCGCGACCCGATCGACCCGGCGCTCGCCCCGCCTTTGGCAACGACCGCGGCATGGCGATCGTCGAGGCCGAGGCCTCGTGGCGGGACAACGGGCTCGCGCTGACCGGCAACAAGTTCCCGTTCGCACGCGCGCAGACCGTGTTGTGGAGCGAACGGCCGCTGCGCGAACCCGACGAAGCGTTCCTCGAGGCCGCGCTGTCGTGGACCGACGCGATCGGCGGCTCGTTGCTCGTCAACTCGATCGGCGCCGCCGCGTCGATCCCGCGTGCGCATGCGCACCACACCGACGAGACGATGCCGTTCTTGGGCCAACTCAACGAAGAGCCGCTCGAGGCCGATTGGCTGCCGCGCATCGATGGCGTCACCTTCGCAAAGAAGACGGCGCCCTTTTGGCTTCTATGCGTGCGCGGCGCGGCACCCGCGCGCGCAAAGGCAATCGCTGCTCTGCAAATGCGCCGCATGACGGCGGCGGTCAATCTCGTCGCGATGCGCGGCGAGACGTTTGTCTATCCGCGATCCTCCGAAACGCCGGCGCCGCACTTCCCGTATCCACTCGGCGCCGCTGAGATCTGGGGCCGCTGGTGCTATGTCGAAGAGCGCGCGTTTGCTGCAGCGACGAGCGCGGATCTCGAACGTGCGCTGATTGCGGCAGGTTGCGCAATCTGACGCTCGCGCATCAACCGGACTGTTCGCCAGCGGACTCTGCAGCCTCTGCTTCGATTGGCTCTGCGATTTCGGCTTCGTCCTGCTCCGGCTCCGGGATCGCTTCGATCGAAGCCTCATTGGGCGCTTGCTCCTCGAGCCCAATGTCATTGCCTTCGCCCGCAGCCTTCGCCATCGCAGCCGCGGCTTCTTTCTGGCGCTGCTTCTCTTCTTCGGCCGTGATGCCCGCGAGGATCTGGTCTGCTGTGACTTCTTCGCCGCCCTTGTAGGCGAGCTGGATATCGCCAAAGCACTGCTCTTGGAATGCGCGCAGGTAGCCCTGCTTCATCATTTCGAGCAGCGCAATGAGCGTTCCGATCAGTCCATAGCGACCTTCGCGCTTGTCGAAGATCTCCGTGAACCCAACCTCGCGCTTCTCTTTGAACTGCGTCAGCAGGCGGCGCGTGTAGTAACCGACGTCGCGCTTGTCGACTTCGATCTCCATCGTCGCCTGCTGGCCAATCTGGTCGAGCAGCTTGGCGAACGCAGACGTGAGGTCCCACACCTGCACCTTGCCGATGTCGAGCTGGTCGTCCTCGTCGGTGTCTTGCAGCTCCTTGGGCAGCGCCATGACGAGCGGCGTCTGGCGGCTGCGGCGGTCGGCGCGGGAGTCGAGTTCGCGCGCGAGGTCGCGGTAGCGCTTGTATTCGAGCAGTCGGCGAATGAGGTCGTCCTTGGGATCGAGCTCCTCTTCGAGTTCGACCGCCTCGGTCGGCAGCAGCTCGCGCGACTTGATCTCCATCAGCGTGCTCGCCATCACGACGAAGTCGCCAATGTCGTGCAGGTCCAGCTGCTTCAGCACGTCGAGGTGCTTGAGGTAGTCCTTCAGGATCGGCGCGATCGAGATCTCATGCACGTCCACTTCCTGCTGCCGCACGAGGTGCAGCAGCAGATCCATCGGACCAGAGAAGACGGGCAGTTGGACGCGGTAGGACACAGAGGACTCCTCGGCGCATGCTCGCAGACGAGCCGCCGCAGGGGAACTGCCTTGATGGACGAATGCGCTGAGCGGACGCGCGTTGTGCTGCGCGCGCGAGCAGCCAATTCGACGGCGGAAAGGCGGCGCGCGGGGTGCGATACTCTCGCCCCCCATGGACCAACGGATCCAACGCGCACGCGAGATCATCGCGCACGAAGCCGACGCCGTGCAGAGAGTCGCCGACCGCATCGGCCCTGACTTCTGCGCCGTGGTCGACCTCGTGCTCGCCCGCAAGGGCCGCGTCGTGACCGCGGGCATGGGCAAGGCCGGCATCATCGCGACCAAGGTCTCGGCGACGCTCGCATCGACGGGCACGCCGTCGATCTACCTGCATCCGGCCGAAGCGATCCATGGCGACCTCGGCCGCATCGGCGAAGGCGACGTGCTGCTCGCGTTCTCGAAGTCTGGCGAGACGCAAGAACTGCTCATCATGCTGCCGCACGTGAAGTCCGCGGCCGTGCCGATCGTGAGCGTGACGCAGAGCCGCAATTCGACGATGGGTCGGCACAGCGACATCGTGCTGGAGCTCGGCGCAATCGACGAATCCGGGCCGCACGGCCTCGCGCCGAGCGCGTCCACGACGGCGATGCTGGCGCTCGGCGACGCGCTCGCGCTCGTCGTGCAAGAGGGCCGCAACTTTGGCCCGCAAGAGTTCGCGCGCTTCCACCCCGGTGGCGATCTCGGTCGCAAGCTGATGAAGGTGGACGAACTGATGCGCCGCGGCGACCGCAACCCAGCTGTCGAGAGTGGCTCGACGCTGCTGTTTGCGATCGAAGTGATGACGCGCACGCCGGGCAGGCCTGGCGCCACTTCGATCACGGCAAAGGATGGCTCGCTGCTCGGCTTCTTCACCGATGGCGATCTGCGGCGACTGATCGAACGCGGCCTCGCAGATCCGCGCACCGTGCGCATCGACGACGTGATGACGAAGAACCCGCGGCGGATCTCAGACGAGACCTTCGCGCTCGAAGCGCTCGGCATCATGCGCCAGATGTCGATCGACCAACTGCCGGTGGTCGACGCGCAGCAGAAGCTGATCGGCTTGCTCGACGTGCAAGACTTGTTGGACCTCAGGATCGGATGAGCACGGACCAGAAGCAGGACCTCGCGCGCCTTCCCGATGTTGGCGCGCTTCGCCGCATCCGCATGCTGCTGCTCGACGTCGACGGCGTGCTGACCGACGGTCGCATCCACTTCGACCCCGAGGGTCGCGAGTACAAGTCGTTCCACACGCGCGATGCGGCGGGCCTCGTCTACTGGCATCGCAGCGGGCACCTGTCTGGGTTCTTGTCGGGACGCGGCGGCCACGTCGTCGAGATGCGCGCAAAGCAACTCGGCATCCACGAGCCCGTGCTCAACCGCATCGATAAGGAACGCGCGTTTGAGGAGATCCTCGCGCGGCAGAAGCTCGACGCATCCGAGATCGCGTACGTCGGCGATGACTTGCTCGACCTGCCAGTGCTGCGCCGCGTCGGCTTCTCCGCGACGGTCGCAGATGGCGCCAAGGAAGTCCGCGACGCGGTTCACTTCACAACGCGCGCATGCGGCGGCTTTGGCGCGGTGCGCGAAGTGATCGAACTGCTGCTGCAGCAGAAAGGGCTCTGGGACGCGATCGTCCAGCGCGGAGGGCTCGGGTGAAGCGCGCGCTCCTGTTCGTCCTGCTGCTTGCGATCGGTTTCCTAGTGCTCGTGCTGTCGCTTGGCGACGACGGCCGCAAGGAACGCGCGCAGCGGCAGCAGCAAGAAGCAAAGCAACCTGAGCCGAAGCGCGAGCCCGCGACAGACGCGATCCGACTCGACCAAGAGGGCACGCAGGTCGGCCTCAGCGGTGCGTTCACGATCAATCGCCACCGCGACGTGCCGCGCGAAGGCGGCGGCGTCGTGCGGCAGAAGATCTACGAGCTGACGTGCAAGGACAGCGCGCCTGCGGCGGATGGACGCCATCGGTTGCAGGACCTTCGCGTTCGCTTCTTTGACGACGGCAAGCACGCGGCGGACCTGACGGCATCGCGCGCACTCGTCGAACTCCAAGCGGGAGCCAACAAGCAACGCGAGTTGCGCGAGAACCGCGAACTCGAGTTGGAAGACGCGCTGCTCACAAGCGTGCCTGGCGGCGACCTTCCGCCAGTGCGACTCGAACTCGGACTCGTGCGCGCGCTCGTCGACGAAACCGCGATCTCGTTGCACACCGCCGACGAGAACCAACCAGTCACCGTCATCGTCGACGGCGAGCGCAGCGGCGAGTTGCGCGGCCGCGGCATGCGCGCGCGATTCCCGCGCGAACGCAATCGCGACGACAGCGCGCTCGAACTCGTGATCCAGAAGGAGCCCGTCGTGCAGATGCAGGGGCTCTTGCTGAAGGCGAGCGGCACGCTGCGCTACGTCGAGATGCTGCGCTCTGGCGCCGCATCGATCGCGCTCGAGCGCGACGTGTCTGCAGACCTACAGCCGCAGCAAGGCGCAAAGAACCCCGTCGGCGGCGCGCTCGTCGTCACGGGACAACGCATGCTCGGATGGCTGCAGCGCAGCCAGAAGTCACGCGGCTCCGCGAGCAGTCGCGGCGCTGCGTTGTCTTGGACCGCGCTGCGACTGTTTGGCGAACCAGCGCACGTGCACACGGACACGATCGACCTCGACAGCCCGCGCATCACGGTCGAGCCGGGGCCATCGGGCGACCTTGCGACGATCACCGCGGACGGCGGCGAGTCCGCGCTGCAGCAACGCGGCGACCAATCGGCGAGCTTCCGATCGGCGCATCCGATTCGGTTGCATCGCGCATCGGCGTCGATTGCGGCAGTGCATCGCGCGTTTGGCTTTCCGTCGTTCGCGCTCGGCGCGCTCGCGCAGATGGAGATCGTGGTGTTCGAAGGCGCAGCGCAGGTCGACGCGCAAGATGGCGTCGAGTTGCGCACGGACCGCGGCATGCACGTGTTCCGCGCGCAATCGCAAGGCGACGCCGCGGCGCTCGCTGCGCGCGCGTTTGGCGAAGTGCGCATCGCGTATGGCAAGGCACAAGAACGCGTCGAAGCGACAGGCGACTCCGGCTTCTTGCTCGCGCGTTCCAAGAACGGCGACGACCTGCGCATGGGCGTGGACGACGCAGCATCGCCGCAGCGCTTTCAAGTGACGCGCGGCGCGTTGCGGCTCTCGGGCACGGGCGCTGCGCGCGTCGTGCGCGCGATCGACGGCAAGGTCGCGATCACGTTGCGCAGCGCGACGTCCTCGATCGAAGCCGAGAATGGCGCGCGCGAGGCTTCCGCGTTTGGCTCGCTCAAGCGCGCCAACTTGCTCGATGCCACGATCGCCGACTCGTTGCTCGTCGCGTTCGCAGCCGAGGGAACGCCAGCAGAGTTGCATACCGTGCAAGGCGGACAACCGTTGTTCGCCAAGGCTCTGCGCATCGAACAGATCAGCGACGCAGAGTGGCGCCTTCTCGGCAAGCGCGAACAACTTGCGACGCTGCGCTACGGCGGCGACGTCGTGGAGAAGGGCGCGATCCGCGGCGAATTGCTCGCGCCTCGCATCGACATCCATCGCGTCACCGAACGCTCCGTCGTGCTCGATGCGCGCGGCGAAGCAGGCGAGCCAGCGCGACTCGACGCCGACGCGCCGATGCGCTCGGGCAGCGACGCGAGCCACGTTGCCGTGCGCGCGGATCGCATTCGCGCGATGCCGTTCTCCGCAGGCCCCGACGCGCTGATGCGGCGCATGATGCCGTTTGCATCGACGACGTTCCCGATCGTCGCTGGCCCGCTCTCCCAGCCCTGGATCACCGCGAACGGCGACGTGATCGCGGACATCCAAGAGGATCCGCAGAACCGATTGCACGTCGAAGCTCATTCTCTGTTGGCGCGCCCCGGATCGCGATCGATGCAGATCGAAGGCGATGCGGACGCACAGCGCCTCGCCAAGCTGGTTCGCTTCGAGAAGGGCGCGGAGTCGCTCGTCGCAGAAGGCGCGCGCATTCGCTTCTTTGACGACGGCGGCGAGCACGTCTCGATGCTCACCACGTGGTCTGGTCACAGCACGATCGCGCCGCCGCGCGTGTGGTTCCGCAGCGCGTCGAACTCGGTTGGTTGGCTCCGCGGCGAATGCCAAGGCGAGATCGAAGTCGTGCGCGAAGCGGTTCGCTTCTTTGGTCCCGTTCAAGCAACGGGCATGAAGAGCGATGGGACCGAGGATCCTCTCGGCATGCACGTCGATGCTCGCGAACTCACAATGCGACGCCACAAGGACACGGGCGAGTTGCTCGCAGTCGACGCTGGCGGCGGCGTGACCGTGCGTTGGCGCGATCTCTACGCGCACAGCAAGAAGGTCGAACTCGACCTTCGCTGGCAACGCTGCATCGCTGAGGATGCGGATGGAGCCGAGGTGCGATTTGGCAACGGCCAGAGCTACAACGCGCAACGCATCGAGGCCAACTACGCGACCTACACCGTGCGCAGCTACTTCGGACGATTGCAGCAAGATCAGGGGAGCGAGCCGAAGTGAGCGCCAACAACCGCCACACGATCGCATGGATCGCATGCATGGCAGCGTGCGCTGCGCTGCGCGCGCAGGATCCGGTCACGGTCACGCCACCGCAGCAGCCGCTGTTCCGATTCGACTTCGCGTTCGGCAGCAGCGGTCCACAAGACGACTTCTGGGAGACGTGCGGCTTTGGCGGCTTCCGCTTCCAGTGGCCCGCGCTCGACATGGAGATCCGCGGCAAGAACGGCCTCTTGCTGTCGGATCGCACTGCCGTGCAGAAGCTGATGCAGCGCAGCAGCGGCGAGAGCAAGGTTCCGACGCGCGAGCCACAGGATCCAAAGCCGCGGCGCGCGATGTCGACGGAACTGCTGCAGAAGCGCGCGGAGCGCATGCTGAACGCGATCGGCGGCGGCAAGAAGCCTGAGCTGCCGCCCGGCGAACTCGCTTACGAAGCGCCGCGCTTCCTCTATTTCGAAGGCGGCGTGCATGTGTATCGCCAAGGCGTGCTCGTCGCGCGTTGCGAGCGCATGTGGATCTCGCCGATCGACGATCGCATCGTCGTCGAAGACGCCGAGCTGCGTTGGCAACAGGATGACGGCAAGGGCGGGCCGCCATCGATGTTCGTCGTGCGCGGCAAGAAGCTGGAGAAGCAAGGCGCGCGTTGGACGGGCCGCGATCTCACGGTCACGAGCTGCGTCGCTGCGGAGCCTCACGTTGCGGTCGCGAGCGGCGAGTTGGAGCTCGTCGAGCGCGAAGG
>JBEELK010000306.1:0-5169 GCA_041168165.1 Planctomycetota bacterium
TCGCGCAGAAGAACCCGGACCTCGAGGACAAGGAGAAGGTCGCAGAGCAGGTCGGCGTCTCCGCGATCGTCTTCAACGACCTCAAGAACTCGCGCATCAAGGACGTGAAGTTCGACTGGGAGTCGATGCTCAACTTCGAAGGCGAGACGGGGCCGTATGTGCAGTACGCATGCGCGCGCTTGTCCTCGATCCTGCGCAAGGCGGGCCAACCCGTGCCCGACGCGAGCAAGGTCGACTTCGCGCAACTCGCCGATGCCGAGAAGGTGCTGCTCGTCATGCTCGACTTCGGCACCGCCGTGCAGCGCGCCGCGGAGCAGAGCGAACCGAGCCACGTGACCGCGCACACCATCGCGCTCGCGGGCGAGATCCACAGCTACCTGCGCGACCACCACGTGCTCGGCGCCGAGCCGGCGGTCCGCGACGCGCGCCTCCTGCTCGTCGAAGCCGCGCGACGGCTCCTTGCCACCGGACTTTCGCTGCTCGGCATCCCAGCGCCCGAACGCATGTAGCGGCGGGGGCTTCCCCAGCACGGCCAAGGCGGCGGCCTGCAAACTGCCGCCTCTCCCGGCACTTTGCGTCGAAACGTGCCGACTCCGGCGGCGATTTGCGATCGACGCACGGCCGCGCCTTCTGAGCAAAGCCGACATTGCCGGACAACCGATAGAGCCGCATCCTCACGGACCGCCCATGGATCTCAGCAAGCATCTCCGCGACGTCCCCGACTTCCCGAAGCCCGGCATCCTGTTCAAGGACATCACGCCGCTGCTCGCCAGCCCGGCTGCGATGAAGGAGACGATCCGTCGCTTCGCGGCGCTCGACTTCGGCAAGGTCGACTGCGTGGCGGCGATCGAGTCGCGCGGCTTCCTGTTTGGCGCGCCGCTCGCGATGGAGCTGGGCATCGGCTTCGTGCCGATCCGCAAGCCCGGCAAGCTGCCGTGGAAGACGAACCGCGTCGAATACGTGCTCGAGTACGGCACTGACGCCGTCGAGATCCATCAGGACGCGGTGCACAAGGGCCAGCGCGTGTTGCTCGTCGACGACCTGCTCGCGACCGGCGGGACGATGGGCGCGGCGTGCAGGCTGGTCGAGACGTGCGGCGCAACCGTCGCGGGCTGCGCATTCGTGGTCGAACTGGGCTTCTTGCCTGGGCGGCACAAGCTCGCGCCGCATCGCGTCGAGTCGCTGATCCACGTGCGCTGAGTCACTGCGTCGCCTCGCGTGGCGTCGGCGCATTTTCGCCAACGCGAAGAGCGTCCCGTTCGTAACGTGCGGACCGACAGGAAGGAGCGCGCCGCGTCCACCGGCGCCGCCTTCGGTTTTCCGCACCCCAATGACTCTGATCTCCGCATTCGTGCAGCCGCGACTGGCTGCGACCCTGTTCCTCGCGCTGCTTGCAGCGTTGCCCGCTCAAGAACGCCGCCGCGGCGGCGAAGACGCGCGCGCGCCGGGTCTCCGGCCCGACGTGACGATCTTCAGCCCGCTCGACCTGCCGACGCCGAGCCGCCTGCGCAGCGCGAGCGGAGCGCCCGGCCCGGACTACTGGCAGCAGAAGGTCGACTACCGCATCGACGTCTCGCTCGACCCCGCGTCGCGCACGATCGCAGGCAAGGAGCACGTCACCTACCACAACCACTCGCCCGAGACCCTGACGTTCGTCTGGGTGCACCTCGAGCAGAACATCCTGAAGAAGGACAGCATCGGCACGCTGACCGGCGGCGGCGAAGCAGTCGGTGGCCCATCGGAGCCAAGCGATGGCGTCACGGTGCGCGAACTGACGAGCGGCGGCACTGCGCTCGCGCACTCGATCTACGACACGATGATGCGCGTCGACTTGCCGCAGCCGCTGCCGCCCGGCGGCAAGTTTGAGTTCGACTGCGCGTGGTCGTTCCAAGTCCCGACGCAGGTCTTCCGTCGCTTCGGCACGTGGGACGTCAAGAAGGGCACGGTGTGGGAGATCGCGCAGTGGTTCCCCGCAGTCGCGGTCTACGACGACGTGCACGGTTGGAACACGCTGCCCTACGTCGGCACCGGCGAGTTCTACAACAACTTCGGCGACTTCGAGCTCAACATCACCGCGCCGAGCGATCACATCGTCGTCGCGTCCGGCGAGCTGCAGAACGCGGCCGAGGTGTTCACGAAGGAGCAGCACGATCGCCTGCAACTCGCGAAGCAGAGCCGCGACACGGTCGTGATCCAAAGCGCCGAAGAAGTGGGCCAACCCGGCAAGCGGCCCGCCGGCGACGGCCCGCTCACGTGGCGCTTTAAGGCCAACAACGTGCGCACCGTCGCGTTCGCGTCGTCGGAGGCGTTCGTGCTCGACGCGTGCTCGCGCGAAGGCGTGCTCGTGCAATCCGCGTATCCCGAGGAGTCGCTGCCCGTCTGGGGCAAGTCGACGCAGATGCTCGCGACGGCGATCGAGGGCTACAACCGCCGCTGGTTCCGCTATCCCTACCCGGTCGCGACCAACGTCGGCGGCGTCGAGGGCGGGATGGAGTACCCGATGATCATCTTCTGCAGCGGGGAGAACAGCCGGAACGAGCGCGGCCTCTACGGCGTCACGACGCACGAGATCGGACACAACTGGTTCCCGATGGTCGTCAACACCGACGAACGTCGCCACGCGTGGATGGATGAGGGCTTCAACACGTTCATCAATCGCTACTCGTCGGCCGACTGGTTCAAGAAGGGCGGCGAAGCGAAGCCGTCGAGCTTCGCGTCGATGATGAAGATGCCCGGCGTGCCGATCGTCACCGCCGCGGACCGCCTCAACGGGCTCCAACTCGGCTTGCTGCAGTACCAGAAGACCGGCGTCGGCCTCACGATCCTGCGCGAGTACGTGCTCGGCGAAGAGCGCTTCGACTACGCGTTCCGCGAGTACATCCGCCGCTGGGCCTTCAAGTCGCCGCAGCCCGCTGACTTCTTCCGCACGATGGAGAACGCGGCCGGCATGGACCTCGCGTGGTTCTGGCGCGGCTGGTTCTTGGAGGACGCGCTGCTCGACCAATCGATCGAGGACGTCAAGCAACCCGGCGAGAAGAGCCCCGGTCGCATCACGTTCCGCAACAAGGACCGCATGGTGATGCCGATGACTTACCGCATCACGTTTGAAGACGATTCGACCGAGACGGTGCGGCTGCCGGTCGAGGCGTGGTTTCAGTCCGACGTGATCAAGCGCACGACGCCGCGAGGCAAGAAGCTCAAGGAAGTGCGCATCGACCCGGACGCGATGCTTCCGGACGCCGCGCGCGACAACAACGTCTGGACCAACGAGGGCTGAGCGCGCGACGTAGGGCGCAGGGCGCGGGCTACTTCTGCCCGCCGCCCTCGGCAGCGGCACCTGCCCCGGTCCCGGAGCCGGCCCCGGAGCCAACCATCGGCTGCTCCATCGGGATCAGTTCGTAGGTGTTGGCGGGCGGATCTTCGCCCACCCACGCGCGGCGGAACACGTAGTCGAGCCCGTCGACCGGGGCGCCGAGCAGGAAGTGGCCCGTCGCTGCGAGAAAGGACACGGGCCACAGCAGCAACTCATTGCGGGACGAGTCGCCAAGTCCGTCCTCTGCGGCGAGCGTCAGCGGGTAGGACACCGGCAGCAACGCGATACTGACGATGCCACCGACGACTCCGCCGACAAACCCGCCCGTTCCGGCGCAGGCGCGAATCCAGCCAGGACGGCCAAACTCCGCAGGGGGGCACTGGTCGAGACGCGAAACGGTCTCGGTCGCGCCGCAAGACGCAAGCGACAGCAAGGCTGGGATGAAGATCGGGCGCCGCATGTGCCGAATGCTAGTCGACTGTATGGCATCCGCGCAGCCTTGCTGCGAGGCTTCTCGCCCCAACATCCGCACTCTCCCAGCTCATGAAGATCGCAGTCGTAGGTTCTGGTTATGTCGGTCTGGTCGTCGGCACGTGCTTCGCGGACAGCGGCAATCGCATCACGTGCGTCGACGTCAACGCAGAGAAGATCGCGAGCCTCAACCGAGGTGAAGTCCCGATCTTCGAGCCAGGCCTCGACGAACTGATCAAGCGCAACGTCGAAGAAGGCCGCCTCACGTTCAGCACGGACGTCGCCGGTGCCATCAAGGCGTCGTCGGTCATCTTCATCGCCGTCGGCACGCCGCAGGACGAGGACGGCAGCGCCGACCTGCGCTACGTGATCGCCGTCGCCGACGCGATCGGCACGCACATGGATGGCCACAAGACGGTCGTGCTGAAGAGCACGGTGCCCGTCGGCACCAACAAGAAGGTGCGCGCCGCGATCGCCGCGAAGACGAAGCACACGTTTGACGTCGTCAGCAACCCCGAGTTCTTGAAGGAAGGCGCTGCGCTCGAGGACTTCACCAAGCCCGACCGCGTCGTCATCGGTTGCGAGACCGAAGGTGCGCGCAAGGTCATGGAAGAGCTCTATTCGCCGTACGTCCGCACCGGCAAGCCGATCCTGTTCATGGATCCGCCGTCGGCCGAGATGACGAAGTACGCCGCCAACGCGATGCTCGCGACGCGCATTTCGTTCATGAACGAGATGGCGCGCATCTGCGAAGTGGTCGGCGCAGACGTCAACCACGTGCGCAAGGGCATCGGCACCGATGAGCGCATCGGCTTCCCGTTCTTGTTCGCGGGCGTCGGCTACGGCGGCTCGTGCTTCCCGAA
Source organism: Planctomycetota bacterium (assembly GCA_041168165.1). Taxonomy (GTDB): domain Bacteria; phylum Planctomycetota; class UBA1135; order UBA1135; family UBA2386; genus SXPK01. The sequence goes on from JBEELK010000306.1 coordinate 4,648, forward strand.
GGACGTGCGCGCGCTCGTCTCGACGGCGAAGGAACACGGCTACACGCCGCACATCGTGCCGGCGGTCGAGAAGGTCAACGAAGAGCAGAAGGAAGTGCTCTTCAGCAAGATCCAGAAGCACTTCGGCGGCCAGCTGAAGGGCAAGCGCTTTGCGGTGTGGGGCCTCGCGTTCAAGCCCAAGACCGACGACATGCGCGAGGCGCCGAGCCTCGTGCTGATCGACGCGCTGCTCGCGGCGGGCGCCACGGTCTGCGCGTTTGACCCCGAGGCGATCAAGGAGACGAAGCGCATCGTCGGCGACAAGATCGACTACTCGGACAGCGCGCTCGGCGCATGCCAAGGCGCGGACGGCCTCGTGCTCGTCACCGAGTGGAGCGAGTTCCGCCACATCGACCTCGCCGAGTTGAAGGGCAAGATGAAGGGCAACGTGCTCTTCGACGGCCGCAACATTTGGGACGGCAACCGCGTCCGCGAGCAGGGCTTTAGCTACTACGGCATCGGCGTGCGCTGAGCGTCGCCGCG
>JBEELK010000307.1:0-15732 GCA_041168165.1 Planctomycetota bacterium
TCGAGTCCGTCCAGTGCGTGAAGTATGCGCCGCGCACTGGGCAGTAGCCGTGCACGCCGTGGCCCACGAACTTCTGGCCCATGAACTCGGCCTCGAAGTCATCGACCACGAAGAAGCCCGCAGACTTCTTGGCGACGAGCACGCCCTTCGATTGCTCGTCCTTGCCATCTTGGCCTTGGGTCGTCAGCACCGCGTCCCACGTGCCGGCGTAGCGCTGCAGCAGTTCGTGCTGCGGGCCAGGGAGGATGGGATCTTGAGTGGGCGCGAACAACGAAGGAGCGATGGCCTTCTGCGCGCCAAAGAGGGAAGCCAACGACAGCAATGCGATGGAGAGGAGTTTCATGAGAGGCGATCTGGTTACTGGACTGGGTGCATGATGCCTAGGCGCAGCAAGCCGAATCGTCACCGACTGCGCGCTGCGCTGGCTCGATCAGGCTTCCTTCCCCGGCATGGCGCCTTGCACGAAGGCTAGGCGCCAAACTGCACTGCACGCATCGACAACGACCCGAGGTCGAAGCCCTCGATCGGATACCTGCGCTCGTCGTCGCTCATCGCAGCACCAGCCGCGTGCAGCAGCGGCCACCAGTGGTCTGGATACGGATGCGCGCGCTTGCCGTCAGCCGTCGCGAGCATGCCGCACAGACGTTCGTCATCGCGTTGGTTGAGCGCCGCGACCACTGCGTCATCAAAGCCCTTGGCCCACGCGGGCACGGCGAGATCGCCGGACTCCATGCGCGAGAATGCGTCGCGCAAGTTGTGCGTCACATTGCCGCTCGCGAGCACGAGCACGCCTTCGCCGCGCAACTCGCGCAGCGAACGCCCGACGTCGACCATCTGCGCTGGCGCCATGCGCTCGTCGATCGACAACTGCACGATCGGCACCGACGCATCGGGCCACATGTGCTTGGTCACGCTCCACGTTCCGTGGTCGAGCCCCCACTCGCGCGAGTCCTTCGCCTCGCGCTGCTGCAGCAACTGCCGAACGCGCGCGCACAGCGAAGGCGAACCCTGGGCCGGGTACTGCACTTCGTAGAGCGCCTGCGGGAAGCCGCCGAAGTCGTGGATCGTCTTCGGCATCGCATCCGCCGTGACGAAGCTGCCGCGCGTGCACCAGTGCGCGCTGATCGCGAGCACGGCCTTTGGCTTCGGCAACGCGCGCCCCAGAGCCGCGAACGCGCGGCTCCACTCGTTGTCCTCGATCGCGTTCATCGGCGAACCGTGGCCGACGAACACCACGGGCATGCGCGCGGCGGGATCGCGAGCGACCTTCGCGTCGCCTTCCTTGGCGACTGGCGTCGCGGCCCCCGCATCGATGCCGCTCGACTCTCGCCCGCTCGGCTCGGTGCAGCCCGCGAACACAGCGGCGGCGGCGCCCGAAGCGCAGGTTCGCAGGAACAGGCGGCGATCGGACTCGGAGTTGGCAGGCTCAATCATGGCTGCGGCTTGGTTACTGGCCGGCGATAGGGAAGCAAGTCACAAACGAGCCCAGGCGCCCCAAGCTTCTGGTGCCGCGCAGAGCCGTTCCTACACTCCCGCCCCGAACGCCTTCGTCCCTCTCGAAGCGGAGCCCTTCCTTGCTGATCGCCTTCGTCCTCGTCTACCTCGCCCTCACGATCGCCATCGGCCTCGTCGCCGCGCGCCGCGTGCAGAGTTCGAAGGACTACCTCGTCGCGGGCCGCTCGCTGCCGCTCTACATGAACATCGCGACGGTGTTCGCGACGTGGTTCGGCGCCGAGACCGTGCTGTCGGTCAGCGCGACGTTCGCGAAGGATGGACTGTCCGGCATCCCCGGCGATCCGTTTGGCGCGGCGACATGCCTCGTGCTCGCGGCGTTGCTGTTCGCGCGGTTGTTCTACCGCATGAACCTGCTGACGATCGGCGACTTCTACAAGCACCGATACGGCAAGGGCATCGAGGTCCTCACGAGCCTGTCGATCACGATCAGCTACCTCGGCTGGACGTCGGCGCAGATGACAGCGCTCGGGCTCGTGATTCACACGCTGTCCGGCGGCGAACTCGCGCTCAACTACGCGATCCTGTCCGGTGGGCTCGTCGTGATGGTCTACACGATCTTCGGCGGCATGTGGTCGGTCGCGTTCACCGACCTGCTGCAGACCGTGGTGATCCTGATCGGGCTCACGCTCGTCGCATGGCTCGTCAGCGATATGGCGGGCGGCGTCAACAAGGTCATCGAGCAAGCCGCGCACGAAGGAAAGTTCTCGCTGCTGCCCGAGGACAGCGCCGGCTGGTGGGCGTTGGCGAGCGCGTTCTTCGCGTTCGCCTTCGGCTCGATCCCGCAGCAGGACGTGTTCCAGCGCATGACGAGCGCCAAGAACGAGAACGACGCCGTGCGCGGCACCGTGATCGGCGGCCTCGTCTACTTCGGCTTCGCGTTCGTGCCGATCTTCATCGCCTACGCCGCACTGGTCGCATACCCCGATTTGAAGCAGTTGTTCGAGAGCGACGACCCGCGCGCGATCCAACAGATCCTGCCCAACCTCGTGCTGCACAAGATGCCGGTGTGGGCGCAGGTGATGTTCTTCGGCGCGCTGCTGTCCGCGATCCTGTCGACGGCGAGCGGCGCGCTGCTCGCACCAACCGCTCTGTTCACCGAGAACGTGCTGCGGCCCTTCGCGCCGAAGATGGGCGACAAGCAGTTCTTGCTGTTGCTGCGCGTCGTGCTCGTGACGTTCACGATGAGCGCCCTGGTGTTCGCGCTCAACAGCACGAGCACGATGTACGAGATGGTGCAGAACGCCTACAACGTGACGCTCGTCGGCGCATTCGTGCCGCTCACAGCCGGCGCATTCTGGCGCCGCGCCAACACGCAGGGCGCGCTCGTGTCCGTGCTGCTCGGCATCGGCACATGGTTCCTGTTCGACATGGTCGGCCCGGAAGGCGGCATCCCGTCTAACCTGCTCGGCCTCGCCGCGTCCGCGCTCGGCATGCTCATGGGCTCGCTGGCGCCGCAGATCATCGCCAACAAGGGTCACTCGATCGAGTCGACGATCCACCATGCGGCCGCCGCGGCGCACAAGCACGACCACGGGCACGGGCACGACCACGGGCACGGGCACGGGCATCACGGCCACTGACGCGATCGCCACACCCCTTCGCTTCGATGCGAATGGCGTGCTATGCGTCGGCGCACGCACGCGCAATCCAGGCAACGCGAGTTCGTTGCTAGACGAGGACTTGCTGCAGCAACTCGCTGAGCAGACGTCCGACGAAGTGCACGCCATCACGCTTGTCTACGGAGCGACGGGAGCGAAGTCGCACCATGCGCTCGGCGACCTGCGCGGGGCCGTCCTCGTCGAGCAGGATGCGAAGTAGCGCTCTGCCTTCCGCGCATTCAGCCCAGGAGATGACACTGCGCACGACCGAATCGGCCCCCCTGCTCGCGCCGGACCGACGCTTGCGACGCAACGCAGGTCGCCAGCCGGATTCGCCCCCGGCATGTGGCCCCTTCGTGCGCGCGCACCTACAAGGTTCGCCCCTCGAAGTCGCCCGAAGACGCCGAGGCCTGCAACCATGCTCACACTGACCGGAGTTTCGAAGTCCTTCGGCGATCGCGTCCTCTTCGAGAACGCGGACCTTCAGGTCAACCGCGGCGATCGCATCGGCCTCGTCGGCCCCAATGGCGCTGGCAAGTCGACGCTGTTCTCGCTGCTGCTCAGCCTCCAGAAGCCTGACGACGGCCGCATCAGCATCGAGCGCGACGCGAAGATCGGCTACCTGCCGCAAGAGAGCGCGCCCGTCGGCGATGAGAGCGTGGTCGAGATCGCGTGCGCCATCGCACCGGACTTCGTACGGCTGATGCGCATCATCAAGGCGTGGGACAACGACCACCCAGTCGAAGCCGCGCATCCAGAAGACCTGCACGACGACGTGCACGAGCGCTTCAACGAACTCGACGGCTATCTCGTCGAAGCGAAGGCAAAGCAGATCCTCGCCGGCCTCGGCTTCCGCGAGAGCGACTTCGATCGGCCTGCGCGCGAACTCAGCGGCGGCTGGGTCATGCGCGCGCACCTCGCTCGCTTACTGACGCAGGAGCCGGACCTGTTGATGCTCGACGAGCCCACCAACCACCTCGACCTCGAGACGTTGATGTGGTTCCAGGACTACTTGCAGGGCTATCCGGGCGCGATCCTCGTGATCTCGCACGACCGCGAGTTCCTCAACGCGCTGATGTCGGGCATCGTCGAGATCCGCTCGCAGAAGCTGATCCGCTACACGGGCAACTACGACGACTACGTGCAACTGCGCGCAGCCAACGACGCGCAGCAACTCGCGGCCTACAAGAGCCAACAGAAGGAGATTGCGCACCTCCAAGCGTTTGCGGACCGCTTCAAGGCCAAGGCCAGCAAGGCATCGCAGGCGCAGAGCAAGCTCAAGGCGATCGAGCGCATGGATAAAATCGATGCGCCTGAATCGGACGACAAGAAGGTCGGCTTCCGCTTCCCACAGCCCGTGCGCAGCGGCCAACGCGTCGTGTGGCTCGAAAACCTTCACTTCGCGTACGGCGCGCAGTCGGTCTATCGCGGCGCGGAGCTCGAAGTCGAACGCGGCGAACGCATCGTGCTCGTCGGCCCGAACGGCGCAGGCAAGTCGACGTTGCTCAAGCTGCTCGCGGACAAGCTGCAACCACAGCAAGGCTCGCGCAACCTCGGGCACAACGTCACCGCGGGCTATTACTCGCAGTACCGCATCGAGATGCTGCAAGCCGGACGCACGGTGCTCGAGGAGGCGATGGACACGCCCGCGAAGGTGCCCGAGCAGTTCGTTCGCACGCTGCTTGGCTCGTTCCTGTTTTCAGGCAACGCCGCGTTCAAGAAGGTCTCGGTGCTGAGCGGCGGCGAGAAGAGCCGCCTCGCGCTCGTGAAGCTGTTGCTCGATCCGCCCAATCTGCTGTTGATGGACGAACCGACGACGCACCTCGACATGTCGAGCATCGACGCGCTTGTCGAGGCGTTGAAGCAGTTCGAAGGCACGCTCGTGTTCATCAGCCACGACGTGCACTTCATCCGGGCGCTGGCCAACAAGGTGATCCACGTCGCACAAGGCAAGCTCACCCACTACCAAGGCGACTACGAGTTCTACCTGCACAAGACGAAGTCGCTGTCTGCACGCGCCGCGCTGACTTCGCACGCCCCGGGCAGCGACACGAAGCCCGCGAAGGCGGAGCCGCAGAAGCAGCCGAAGCCGCCCGCGCCGCAGGCAGCGTCGCAGGGCACCGAGCGCGACCGCCTGCGCGCGCTCCAGGCGCAGCACAAGAAGGTCCAGCAGTCCGTGCAGAAGCTCGAACAGGAAATCGAACGCACCGAGGCGAAGCACAAGCAGCTCGCCGCGTCGCTTGAGGACCCTGCGATCTACGGCGACGGACGGAAGGCCAAGGAACTGCAAACGGAGTTCGCCGCCGTCGAGCAACGCCTCTCGACACTCACGTCGCAGTGGGAGCGCGAAGGCGCCGAGATGGAGCGACTCGCGACCGCGATGCGCTGACCGACGGTCCGCGCAGGCGGCCGCGTCTCGTATGGTGCACGCCCCACTGCAGCCCACGCCATGCACCCGATCCTCGCAGCCACCATTGCATGCGCGACCGCAGCTTGCGTCGCGCCCACCTCCTCTGCAGAGAAGTCGCTGCTCCGTGGCGAAGGGACTGGCTGGCGCGCGCTCGCACTCGCGGATTTCGTCAACGTGAACGGCGACGCCGACACGTGGTCCGAACAAGACGGAGTGATCCGCTGCACGGGCAAGCCGCTCGGCGGCGCGCGCACCAAGACGCCGATGCGCAACTTCGAACTCGTCGTGGAGTGGCGCCACCACACGCACGGCGGCAACGCGGGCATCTTCTTGTGGTGCCCTGAGTCTGCGTTCACCGACCTGCCGAAGGGCTCGCTGCCGCGACACGGCATCGAGGTGCAAGTGCTCGACCTCGGCTACGAGGAGAACTGGAAGAAGCAGCACGGCGCGCGTTCGGACTGGTTCACGAGCCACGGCGACGTGTTCCCCGTCGGGTCGTCGAGCATGCGCGCGTTCACGCCGAGGATCGAATACACCGAGGCGGGCGACACCTGGACCGCGGGCAATCCGCAGAGCTCGCGCAGCTTCCCGACGAAGCGCAACACGAAGCCGCACGGCGAGTGGAACCACTACTACGTGCGCGCGGTGGACGGCGAGGTGCGGCTCTGGGTCAACGGCGAGGAGATCAACGGCGGCCGTCAGTGCTCGCCGAGCGAAGGCTATCTCGCGCTGGAGTCCGAAGGCGCGCTCGTCGAATACCGCAACCTCCGCATCCGCGAACTGCCCTGAGCGCAACGCCCATGAACGTCGCGGACGTCCACGTCGTGCTGCATCGCCCTCGCCGCGCGCTCAACCTCGGCGGGGTTGCGCGCGCGATGAAGAACTTCGGCCTGCAGCGGCTGACGCTCGTCGCATCCGAGATCGGATCGTGGGCTGATGCGTGGCGCATGGCGCACAAGGCCGAGGACGTGCTGCATGCTACCAAGCAAGTCGCCACGCTCGATGAAGCGCTCGGCGAAGCGACGTGGATCGTCGGCACGACGAATCGCGAACGACCTGGCCAACGCGTGCTGACGCCGCGCGAGCTCGCGCAAGAAGCGCTGCGCCGCGGCGCGCCGACGATTCTGTTTGGCGACGAGAACAGCGGGCTCGGCAACATGGAGCTGCTGCGTTGCCACGATGTCGCGACAATCCCGACGGCGCCCGAGCAGTCGTCGCTCAACCTCGCGCAGGCCGTGCTGTTGTTCTCGCACGAACTGTTCGCCGCGCAGCACGAGTCGAGCGGCGCACGCGCAGCCGAAGCAGCGAAGAGCGAAGCCGAGACCGAATGGGCCGATGACAACTTGCTGCGGCTCTTCGAGCAGAAGCTCGCTCACGCGCTGGAGACTTCGTCGTGGAGCCACGCGAAGCGCGAAGTGACTGCGTTTGCCGAGTTGCTGCAGCCGATCCGTCGCTCGCGACCGACGCGCACCGAGGCGCTCGCGTGGCTCACCGCGCTCAACAAGATCGTGCAGCGCGAACCGTCTTCGTGATCGAACGCGGATGCGCGTTCAGCGCACCGAGCAACTGCCCGAGTCGCAACGGCGGCCGAACAGCCTGCCGAGCGGCACGCGGTAGCGCGCGAAGACCAAGTAGCCGAGGTCGCATATCCAGCGCAGCACGGGCCATCCGGTCCACGCCATGCCCCAGCCCACACCAGCCGCGCGCCACGCGGCGCGAATCGCCGCCATGCCTTCGACGAGCTTGCCGCCGTCGTCGACGCCGTGCAGGCGCGCGTGCACGCGCTCCTTCGTCAGCCCATAGGCCGCCGCGTCGAATCCGGGCGCGGCGATGTCGATCGCGCGCAGGAGCCCGTTGCGGTCGCGCCGTTGCAGCCACTCAACCTCGAGTTTGCAGAACGGGCATTCGCTGTCGAACAGCAGCGTGAACGGGCGCGGAGTCACGGTGTGCACTTCGCCGCCGCAGCGTCGCGGATGCAGCACAGGGAGCACCGAGGCTCCAAAGCCCACGTCACCGGCGCGTCAGTGCCACGACTTCGCCGCGGCCGATCGACAACTCGAACACGCCGGGACCGGCGCGATCTAGGCGGACGACGAACTTGCCCTGCGTCTGCGGCTCGACCTCCCTCCACTCGATCGCGTCCGACACCGCGCACCGCACGCGCACCGGTCCGCCCTTGCCAGCTATGCGACGCAACTCGGCGCGGCGCAGAGCGCCGTCCTTCCATTCGATGTCGACCTCGATGCCGCCGCGCGCACGCAACGCAGTGACGCGCCCGTCCGGCCACGCCTTGGGCAACGCTGGCAGCAGATGAATCGTGAAGTCCTCGCCTTCGCGCTCGCGGTGGCTCTGCAGCAGCATCTCCGCGATCGCAGCCGTGCCGCCAAAGTTGCCGTCGATCTGGAACGGCGGATGCGCGCAGAACAGGTTGGGGTACGTGCCGCCGTGGTGCATGTCGAAGCCGACCTGCCCGATCGGACGCAGCAGGTTGGTCAACAACCGCAGCGCGCGATCGCCGTCGTGCAGCCGCGCCCACAGCATCGCCTTGTAGGCTAGCGACCATCCCGTGCCATCGTCGCCGCGCAGTTCCAATGTGCGCCGTGCGGCAGCCGCGAGCTCCGGCGTGCCTTCGACCGTGATCTGCTCGCCGGGATACAGGCCCCACAAGTGCGACACGTGGCGGTGATGTGGCTCCACTTCCTCGTGATCCTCCATCCACTCCTGCAGCTGCCCGCGTGCGCCGATGCGATGCGGCAGCAAACGCACGCGCGCTGCAACGAGACGTTCGCGCAACTCTTGGTCCTCACCGAGCGTCGTCGATGCCTCGATGACCGCGCCGAACAAGTCGCGCACGATCTGCTGATCGACCGTCGGCCCCATGCAGACATGCGCTGCGCCACCGGACTTGGTGCGGAACGCGTTCTCGGGCGAGTTCGACACGCCGGACACGAGCCCCGCGCCGTCCGGCGCTTCGACGAGCGTCGCGAGATAGAACCGCGCCGAGTCGCGCAACGTCGGATACACGCGCTGCAAGAACGCGAGGTCCTGCGTGTAGGCGAAGTGGTCGTGCAGATGACGGCACAGCCAACCGCTGCCCGAGTTTGTCGCGCCCCAACTCGCGTGCTCACCGGGCGACGTGAAGCCCCACACGTTGGTGATCACGTGCGCGACCCAGCCGTCGGCGTCGTAGTAGGCCCTTGCCGTGCGGCGTCCCGGTTCGACGAGCGATTCGACGAGCGCGACGAGCGGCTCGTGGCACTCGACGAGATTGGTCGAGAGCGCGGGCCAGTAGTTCATCTGCACGTTTACGTCGAGGTGGTAGTCGCCGTTCCACGGCGTCTGCAACTCGGGGGCCCACAGTCCCTGCAGGTTTGCGGGCAAGGACCACGAACGCGACGACGACGCGAGCAGATAGCGGCCGTGCGCGAAGTAGAGCGCGAAGAGATCCGGGTCCTGCTCGCCGCGCGACATCGCCGCAAGGCGCATCGCAGTCGGAACGGCACGGCGCTGCTCGCCGCCGAGTTCAAGCTGCACGCGCCCACCGCGCATCGCGTCGCGCGGGCCCTGCATCGCTCGTTCGCGCTGCGCTTGTGCGATGCGATCCGTGAGCGGCGAACTGAGGTCCGTGCCGATCGCGATGCGCAACACGAACGACTTCGCGCCGCGGATCGAGATCACGCCGTCCTTCGATTCGATGCGCGCTGCGTCGTCCTCGCTCGATGCGACGCACTCTGCGACGAACGCGACGCCATCGCCGCCGCAACCATTGGACAGCTTGCCCGTCATTGCGATCGCAGGCTTGCCGTCGCGGCTCGTCACGGTCGCGCGTTCGCTGCGCGCCATCGTCGCATCGACGTCGAGCGCGCCGCCTTCGACCGACCACTCGACGCGGATTGTGGCGCCATCGATCGACACCTTGCGCGAGTGCCGCGCGCCCGCCTCGTCCGCGAACGTGACCGAAGCGACGCCGCCAGCGAACGGGTCGTCAGGGATCGATAGCGAGCGCGCGTAGTCGCGCACCGTCCCGTTCCACTGCGCGCCGTCCGCGCTGCGCCACGTGAGCAGCAGGTCGCCCACGGTCTGGTAGCAACCGAACGGCACATCCTTGCCGTTGCCGTGGCCGCTGCCCTTGCCCGCGCACGTGAACGTCTCGTTGACGAGCTTCTCGGCGGCCTCGTGTTCGCCGCGCGCGAGCAGCTCGCGGATCTTCGGCAGGTTCGCGGACGCGCCTTGCCGATCCGCGGCGTCATCGACGCTGCCGCTCCACATCGAGATCTCGTTGAGCACGACGCGGTCCTTCGCGACGCCGCCGAACCACGACGCGCCGAGTCGACCGTCGCCGACCGGATGCGACTCGACGAACTTGGATGCCGGGCGATCGCTCCACAGCGCGAGGCCCGCGGGCGCCTTTGCGCTGCCTTCAAACGCGACCGCGCGCGGCATGCGCGCCTCGGGTCGCACTTCGTGCCCGATAAACGTGGGCCACAGCACGTTGCAGTGGTCCGCGCCGTTGCCGTCGCCGGCGTCGCTGACGACGAGCCGCAACTCGGTGCGACCCGTGACCTCGCAGCACAGCCACTGCGGCGCATCGCCGCCCTTCTGCTTCGTCGAACGCGCGCCTTCGACGCCGTCCGCAAACGCGGTCAGCTCCAGCGACCCATTCGTGCCGCGTTCGGAAGCAACACCGAACCAACACGTGAACCATCGCTGGTTCTTCGGCACCGAGAACACCAGCTCTGCGGGCGCATGCGTGCCGATGCCGCGATCGGCCTCGACGCCAGCAACCGCGAGAGGCAGCCCATCGACGCTGCGGTTGTCCTTCGCCGTCCCCCACCCGCAGGTCGCACGCGATGCGTCGCGCAGCCGCACGGCGCGATCAGGCGCTTGCGCGGCGAGGACTGCGGCAAAGAGGAACGGCGCGAACAGCGGGCGCAGCATCGCAGCAGCATGCCGCGCCCACTGCGCTACGTCACTGCAGGTCGAACACGAGCGTGCGGTTGCGGTCCGCGGACGCGACCACGCCGTCCGGGTTGGCGGGCGTGATCGGCCCGATGAGATGCAACGCGCGGATCTGGTCCGGCGCGCCGACGAGCTGCTCGCTGCGCATCTCAGACAACGTCAAGCCCGCCGTGTTCGCGAGCGGATCGAACTGCATCACCTGCATGTGCGCCGTGACGCCGAGCAGATTGGGATCGCGAACGAGTCGCGACGAAACGACGACACTCGGCGTGGCGCCCGGCGCGACGTAGCGCACGAACACCGTGTCCATCGACGCGCGCATCACGCATCCTGGCATGCCGAGGAACGAGAAGTTCTGCGGCAACACCATGCCGCCGTAGAACTGGTCGCTCGCTCCGACGAACAACGCGACGAGATTGCCCGGCCGCAATCCGTTCGACGAGTAGCGCACCACGAACTCATCCGTCGGCGCCGTCGTGCCGATCTGCCACGAGCCTGCGCCATGGCACGACGTTCCGATCGTGCGACCAGCCGTCGCCCAGTAGTTCGTCGACAACTGATGCGCGTCGAGCGTTGCCACGAAGTTGTCGGTCGGATTCACGTTCGCGGGGAAGAAGTCCAACTGCACGACGAGCGAAGCGCCCGACTGGTACAGGAATGGATTGTCGAACGGCAATTGGATGAGCGCGCCGGGCCCTGCCGGAATGTTCATGCGACGCATGGTCACGACCTGCGCGAGCCCGAGGCCCCGATTCGCCACGAACGAAGTCGTGCTCGCGTCTTGCGGCATCGGAGTGCCGACGCAACCGAGTGACACCGTCACGTCGATCGCATTGCCCGCCGATGCAGTCGACTCATCGCAGTGCAGCGTGATCCCCTGCAACGTGCGCGAGCCAGGGCCGACGAGCAGCCGGTCCAGGATGATCTGGTGGCGGCGCGGGCCCAGGTTGTTGGAAGCCTGCTGCTGATTGCCGGGCCCAATGAGCCCCTGCGGAATCGACAGCGTTTGTGCGGCGCAAACCGCGGAAATCGCCATAGTGAGCATGGCGCCGAATAGATGAGTCCGAGTCATGGAATAAATCTCCTGAAGCGCCCGGGAGTCCGTCCGAACGCGAGGGCCATTACGCACGAAGAATCCGGTCGCGTCAATGCGATTCATGGCCGCCGGACCTGCGCACTTCAACGCAGGCCGACACAGACAACCCGCCCACCGGCGCTCGCGAGTCGCGTACCGCCCCATGGCATGGGTCACGCGCACACACTCCGCTCCATCGGCATTTCTACATGCATGGCGATCGAGGCATCGGTGCGCGCACCGAATCTCCTCCATCGCCAGCTGCCGCAAGCCTCACGCGAGCACGTCGTGCACAACGCGCCCTGCGATGTCGGTCAACCGATACCGTCGCCCCTGGAACGCATACGTCTGGCGCTCGTGATCGACGCCGAGCAGGTGCAACATCGTCGCGTGCAGATCGTGCACGTGCACTCCGCCCCTCTGCACGTTGTAGCCAAACTCATCGGTCTCGCCGTGCACGTGGCCGCGCTTGACGCCACCGCCTGCCATCCACATCGAGAAGCAGCGCGGATGATGATCGCGGCCGTAGTCGTCGTTCGTCATGCGGCCCTGGCAGTAGGCCGTGCGACCAAACTCGCCGCCCCACACGACGAGCGTGTCCTCGAGCATGCCGCGCTCCGCGAGATCCTCGACGAGCGCCGCGCTCGCCTGGTCCGTCTGCGCGCATTGATGCGCGATGCCGCCGCGCATGCCGCCGTGCTGGTCCCAACCTTGATGGAACAGCTGCACGAAGCGCACGCCGCGTTCGACCAATCGTCGCGCGAGCAAGCAGTTGGCCGCGAACGTGCCGGGATCGCGCGCAGCTTCGCCGTAGCGCGAGAACGTCGCATCGCTCTCCGAGCGCAGATCCGTCGCTTCGGGCACACTCGTTTGCATGCGGAACGCCAACTCCGCTTGCTCGACGCGCGCGAGCGCATCGCGGTCGCCCCACTGACGCATCGATTCGTCGGCCATGCGAGACAGCGCGTCGAGCATCGCCCGGCGATCCTTCGGCGACACACCTTGCGGATTGCCGAGGAACAGCACCGGGTCCTTGCCCGCACGGAAGGGCACGCCTTGGTGTTCGCTCGGCAAGAACCCGGAGCCCCACAGCCGCGAATACAGCGGCTGGTCACGCGAGCTGTCCTTCGACACGAGCACGACGAACGCAGGCAAGTCGCGATTGTCGGAGCCGAGCCCGTAGCTGAGCCAACTGCCCATCGATGGACGCCCAGCGATCTGGCTTCCAGAGCAGAAGAACGTGATCGCTGGATCGTGATTGATCGCTTCCGTGTGCACGGCGCGCAGCACGCAAAGTCGATCGGCAATGCGCGCGGTGTGCGGCAGCAAAGAGCTGATCTCGATGCCCGATTTTCCGTGGCGCGCGAACTCCGCGAATGAACCCGCGCACTTCAACTCCGCCTGATTGCCGCTCATGCCCGTCAGCCGCTGGCCGCCGCGCACGCTGTCGGGCAACGGATCGCCGTGGCGCTTTCGCAGCTCAGGCTTGTTGTCGAACGTCTCGAACTGCGAAGGGCCGCCGGCTTGGAACAGCCAGATCACGCGTTTGCATCGCGGCGCGAAGTGGAGCCCGCGCGCTTGGTCATGCGAGGACGCGGGATCCTGCGCGCGCAACGGCGTGCCTTGCAGCGCGAGCGCGGCCGCAGAGAGCGCAGAGTTCTTGAGCCAACGTCGCCGCGACATCGCAGCGAGTCGTTCGACCGCCGCCTGCACGAGAGGATCGCCACCGTTCATCGCATCACCACCGCAGCGTCGCTGCACAAGATCGTCTGGCATGCGAGCGTCAGCGCCGCGAGTTGCGCGTCCTCGGTGCCGCACACGAGCGCGGCATCGGCTGGCGCATCGCGATACCGCAGCTCCTCTGCGTCGACGAGTGCCTGGAGCGCATCCAACTCGCCCGTGGTCGGCATGCGCGTGCACACCAGCCGGAATGCGCGTTCGACGCGATCGCGTATCGACGCTCGCTCGCGATGCGCACGCACTGCGAGCGCGCGTGCGCATTCGACAAACGTCGGGTCGTTGAGCAACGCAAGCGCTTGCAGCGGCGTGTTGGTGAGCAACCTCCGCGGCGAGCACGACTCGCGCGATGGCGCATCAAACGTCGCGAGCGACGGCGGCGGCACGGTGCGCTTTCGGAACGTGTAGACGCTGCGTCGATGTGCGTCGTCGCCGGTCGATGCCACATAGCCGCCGCCCTGGCCCGCATCCGCCCACAACCCGTCAGGTTGCGCAGGCTGGACGCTCGGGCCGCCAAAGCGAGGCGCCAACAATCCCGAGGCCAACAGCGCTTGGTCGCGCAGCGCCTCGGCGGACAGACGGCTCGGCTCGTAGCGAGCGCGCGCGTCGTCGTTTTGCGTTGCTGCAGCAGAGGATTGCGCAAACGTCGCGCTCGTCGCGATGCGGAACAACATGCGTCGCATGCTCCACTTGCTGCCAGCAGTGCCATCGCCGTCGACAAAGTCGCGCGCAAGCCGATCGAGCAATGCAGCGTTCTCTGGATGCGCGCCCTGCAAGCCAAAGTTCTCCGCCGTTTCGACGAGGCCGCGCCCGAACATCTGCGTCCACAGTCGATTGACCGCTACGCGAGCGGTCAGCGGGTTCTGCGGGTGGCATAGCCAGCGCGCGAGCCCGCGACGATCGCGCTCGAACGATGCGTCGAACGGCAGGCCGATCGAAGGTGCTGCTGGCTCACATCGCTGCGCGAGATCGGGTTGATCGTAGGCGCCGCGACGCAGCACGAACGTCGGCGGCGCAAAGGTCGAGTCGTGCATGCACACGATCGACGGCATCGCGTCGAGATGCGCAGCGAGCTGTCGTTGCGCATCGCGCCACGCACCGCGCGCGGTTGCAACTTCGCTGTCGATCGCGTCCGCGTAATGCGCCGCGAGGTCGTCCGCGGCTTGCGGCGTGGAAGGAGTCGCTCCATCAGCGAGCGCCACCATGCGAGCCTGCATCGAGGTCAGTGCGCGACGCCAGACGCGCAGTTCGTCGATCGCGCCGCTGCGGAACCCGCTATCGCGCGAACGCGAACCCACTTCGAGCGCATGGCCCGCGAGCGGCCCATCGAGCCAGTCGCGCACGATGTCGACTTCTGCTGGCGCTCCATCGACATAGAGCCGCAAGCCGCTCGCGCGCGAGGAGCCGTCGTAGGTCGCGACCAGATGCGTCCACTCGCCGATGCGCAGCGGCGCCTTCGCGCGCACGCTCGCTGCAGAACCTGGCCACAGCCGGATCGCGCTCCAACGCAGATGGCCATCGTCGAGCAACAACTCGATGCCCGACGCATCCGCATCCTGCGTGTAGAAGCCGCTCGCATGCACGATCGCCGATCGCGCGTTGCGTTCGCCAGCGCGAATCCACATCGAGAGCGCGATCTCGTCGTGACGACCAAAGCTCGACATGCCATCGAGCAGCACGCCGCCATCGCCATCGCAGTGCAGTGCTTGGCCCTTCAGTCCCTCGGTCAACGCCGCACTCGACAACTGCTCAGGCCGCTTCCGATCCGTCAGCGCAGGATTGCCGCCTTCGGCCAAGTTCGGCGACGCGCCGCCATCGAGGACATCAAACGGATAGTGCGCGTCGGGCGATGGAGCCTGCATCGCATCGTGCGATAGCCGAATCGAAGCGATGCGCTCCGATGCGACGAGTCGCGCTTGCTCGTGCGCTCGCTTTGCATCCGCGACGCGCTGCTCCAACTCGCGCGTCATTCGCGCCTGCGCTTCGTCCTGCAACCGCACGAATGGCGGCGGCGCGTCGACGTGCAGCGCGTAGGGCTTCAGCCCGTTCTCGTCGATGCCGCCGAACATCGCGGCAAGCGAATAGAAGTCGCGCGTAGGGATCGGGTCGTACTTGTGGTCGTGGCAGCGCGCGCATTCGAGCGTGAGCCCCAAGAACGCGGACCCCAAGGTCGCCACGCGATCCGCGATCCCCTCTTGCCGGAACTCCTCGGCAATCGAGCCGCCCTCTTCGGTCATGCGATGCAATCGCCAAAACGCAGTCGCGACGCGATCGTCGATCGTCGCGTCTTCGCGAAGGTCGCCTGCTGTGACGCGTTCGACGAACTGGTCGTACGGCATGTCGCTGCGCAGCGCGCGCAACAGCCAATCGCGCCACGGCCACGCGCGCATCTCGCCGTCGGTCTGGTAGCCGTAGGTGTCCGCGTAGCGCGCAAGGTC
>JBEELK010000308.1:0-34904 GCA_041168165.1 Planctomycetota bacterium
CGATCCGCGGTGAACGCGACCACCGCAGCTTCGCCTGGCTTCAGGTCGATGCGAAGGATGCCCGGCGCGTAGCGATCCGTCGTTCCGTCGTAGCCGCGCGCTTCGTCGACCGAGAGCTTGAAGTCGCGATACCAGCAGGCGTCGCTCGTGAACGACGCAGGGCCGCTGGTCGCCACAAAGACCGAGCCCTTCCCATCGTCGATGCGCAACTCCACGCCGCCGTCGGCAGGTCGCGCAGGCTCAGCGGCACGTTCGCGCAGCAGCGCATCGGAATCCTCGCACGCGAGCAGCGGCCGCACCGCGAGCTGGATCGTCAGCGCGCCCGTGTTGCGCCACTCGACGAACGTGCCCGCGCGGTCATGCGCGAGCACGATCCGTCGCTCGAACTTCATTCCGTTTGGCGCCGCGATGCCAAACGTGGGCACCGGGTCGAACGCAAATGTGCGCGCAACGTCCGGCCAGCTCGGCTCCGCCAAGCTGCGCCAGTGCGCAGGAGTGATCGGGACCGACTCGGCGCCGATCGACAGCCGTTCGTCCACGCCCGCGAGCAACCGCCGACGACGACCATCGCCGCTCGCGACGGACAGCCACGAGTGGTAGCGCCGCGTCGGCAACTCGATCGCCGTTCCGCACGCATACCCGCCGAGCCCGTCCGTCAGCAGCCACTCGAGTTGGCTGCCGGCCTCGCGATCCAGAGGAGCTGGCGCGGACTCGCGAGTCTTGGATGCGATGGCTGTCACGTTCGCGCGATTGGTCAAGAGCGCAGCCTACGGGTGCCCCCCATCCAGGCAACCATCGCATGACGTGCAAACCTGCGACTTTCACCGGACAACCGCTGGGCAAGGTGCGCACGCGACTGCATTCTGTACCGCGGCGCGAAGTGCGCCCTCCGATCGTCTCGCTGTCGCTCCCATGGCGAACCTCGATACCCGAAACACCCTTGTGTTCTTGCTGGCCGGCGGCGCAGGCAATCGCCTGAAGCCGCTCACGATCAATCGCGCCAAGCCTGCCGTCCCGTTTGGCGGCGCGTATCGCATCATCGACTTCACGCTCAGCAACTGCATCCACTCGAGCCTGCGTCGCATCCACATCCTGACGCAGTACCAAGCGCGCTCGCTGGAAGAACACATTCGCTTTGGCTGGAACTTCCTGCCGCGTCGCCTTGAGCAGTTCATCACGTGCAGGCCGCCCCATCACGGCAACGAAGGCCGCTGGTATCGCGGCACCGCAGACGCGATCTACCACAACCTCGACACGATCGAGGACTGGCAGCCGCCGAACGTGCTCGTCCTCTCGGGCGACCACATCTACCACATGGACTATCGCACGATGCTGCGCGAGCACATCGAGCACCAAGCGGCGTTGACCATCGGCGCGGTTCGCATCCCGAAGAGCCAAGCGAATCAGTTCGGCATCCTGCAGGTGGACTCCGAGGGCCGCGTGACGGACTTCCAAGAGAAGCCGAAGACCAACCCGGCTGAGATCCCCGGCGACCCTGGCTACTGCCTCGCGTCGATGGGCATCTACGTGTTCGAGACCAAGGAGCTCGTTCGCAGGCTCCACGAAGACGCGGCGATGCCGAAGGAAGCGAGCGGCGACTTCGGCATGCACGTGATTCCGCGCATGATTCCCGAAGGCAAGGTCTACGCGAGCCACTTCCGCGGCGTCGGCGACGACCCGAACCCGTATTGGCGCGACGTCGGCACCATCGAAGCGTACTTCGACGCGCACATGGACCTGTGCAGCGTGGCCCCGAGCCTCAACCTGTATCGCCGCGATTGGCCGACCTACACGCTGTGGCACAACGATCCGCCGGCGAAGACGGTGTTCAGCGGCGAAGGCGGCCGCAACAAGGCCGAGGTGCATGACTCCTTGCTGTGCCCCGGCGTCGTCGTCAGCGGCGGCCGCGTGCACCGTTCGGTGCTTAGCAACCTCGTCTACGTCGACGAGCAGAGCCAACTCGACGAGTGCATCGTGATGCGCGGCACTCACGTGGGCAAGAACTGCAAGCTGCGCCGCGTGATCATCGACAAGTGGAACCGCATCCCCGACGGCACGGTGATCGGCTACGACCCCGTCGAGGATCGCAAGCGCTACCACGTCAGCGACTCGGGGATCATCGTGATCCCACGCGCCACGGGCATCGGCAGCCGCACGGACTAAGGTCCGGTCCGCGAGGCTCAGCAGTCGCGCGAACGTCCGTGCGCGCGACTGCGAGTCACTGGAACGGCGAGACGAGGCGCCCGAACAGCGGGTGCTTCTTCACTTCGAGCCCGACCTTCATGCCCTCGCCCGGCAGCGCCACATCGAGAACCATGCTGTCGAGTTGCCCCTGCGGCACCGGCATGGTGCCCATGATCAGCCCGAGGTCGGGTAGCTTCGAAGTCAGCGCGGTGAGTTGATCGGAGTCCGTGAAGCGCACGAACCTGCCGACGACCTTGGCGCCCTTCCCGTCCTCGCCCTTCGCGGCGAGCACTTCGGGCGCGATCGACCAGCCGTGCAACTCGGCGAGCACGCAGCCAGAGCTTTCGCGAACCGTGATGCGCGAGCCATCGATGCTCGCCTTCGCGCCTTCGACCTTCGCTTCGAACGCGAGCGCGAATGGCGCGCCCATGCGCAACTCGACGATCTTGCCTGCCTCAACTTGGAACGGCTTGCAGTCGCCGCCGTAGATCGTCGCCATCTGCGCGCGCGCGCCCTTGCCTTCGTAGATGCGGCCGTAGATCACGGAATACTCGCCGACCGGCACTTCGACTTCCTTGCCGCCCGCGACATCGAAGTTCGCGGTGCGGAAATCGCCGCGACCGCCGATGACGAGTTGGTCCGGCGCGGTGGGCTTCGGCCCGTTCCATACGAGACGCACCTTGCCCGTCTTCACGTATTCGGGATTGAGCGGCCGGAAGCCTGCCTTGTCGTCCCCGATGCGATGCAGGTAGTGCCATGCGGCACCGACCTTGACGAACTCCGAGAACGGAACGCGCGGGCCCTTGCCGACCTTCATCGAGTCGAGCAACGGAGCCTTGCTGCGCGCATCGTCCTTGGAGAAGCCGATCGTGCCGAGCTTGAGATCGCCTTCGAACGGATTGCCTTCCATCGGCCGACCGCTCGCGTTGTCGTCGTAGAACGTGACCTGCTCGCCGCCGATGTCGGCAGTCCAACTCGCGGCGGAGCGGTAGTAGATCGGCGTGTTCTGCGGCGACGGCGCGAGGTTCACCTCGGCCTCGCCGAGCTTCTCGCGGTCACTGCCCGTCCAGAAGAACATCGCGTACGGGACCTTCTTCTCGGCATCGAGATGGAACGTCACGGGCTTCGCTTTGCCGCTCGGCTCGATCGGCTGCGTGCGCGACGCATCGGAGAGCAACGACGTGATGCCAAACTTGTTGGGCGCCGTGCGAACGAAGTAGAGGTCCTGGCGACGGAACCACGAGAGCTTCGCGTCCTTGGCGTCCGTGCCGAACGCCGAGTACCACCAGAACGCGGGCACAGGTCCGCCGCGCTGCGAGTAGTCGACGTCGTCTTCCCACGAGGCCAGCGCTGCGAACTGCAGCGGCGCATCCTTCTCCGGCACGCCCGGCATCACGAGCGCGTCGATGCCCTTCGCGTTCTCGGTGTAGCCCTCGGACGCGCGCTTCTCGGTGTCCTTCTTCTTCGCTTCCAGTTCGTCCTTCGACGCCTTCAGCAGGTTCTTGATCTGCACGTAGTAGAGGTCCTGGTAGCTCCACGCTTCGCGCAGCGACACGAACTGCTCCAGCGCCGCGATGTTGTCTTCGCGATCCTGCGCCGTGCGCTCCGGGATCTTCTGCAGCGACAGCGAAACGTAGTACCAAGCGTCAGCAGCGTCGGCCTTATGGCCGGTGGACTCCATGATGCGCGCCGCCTCGCTCAGCACTTCGCGCGCCTTCTCGAAGCCCTCGCGCTTCGTGTTGTCCTTCGTCGACTCCAAGAAGAACGCGTAGGCCTTCTGCACGTTGCCCTGCGCCTTTTGGAACTGCGTCCACGACTGTGTGTCGAGGCCTTCGACCCACCGCTCCAGCTTGTCGAGCGTGTCCGCGCCGTCGTAGACGCGCTTCCACGATGCGTTGATCGCGTCGACCAGCGGCTTGAGCTCCGGCTTGTTGTTGCGCATGTCGAGGCGCAGGCTCGTGAAGTACGACACCACAGCAGAAGCCATCGTCGGCGACGACTTGACGAGCTTGTCGAGCCCCTTGTCGTCCTTGAGTTCGACGAGCTTCTTGCTGTCGGTCGCGAACTTGGCGACCTCGGCGGGGTTTTGGCAAAGGACGGCGGACGCCGCGAACGCAGCGGCAAAGCACCAATGCAGAAGTGTGCGAAGCATCATGGAAGGAACGCCGTCGCGCATGCGCGCCAGGCCGGCGGCGCAGCACTCTAACGATCCTGTGGCGCCAATTCGCGCCAGCGTCCATCCCCTCGCCGCCTGCTACTTGCGGCGCGCGCGCTCGCTTGCCTGCTCCAACGTGCGGCGCTCGCCCTTCGTCAGCGAGGGCAAGCCCTCGCGTTGGATCTTCTCGAGGATGCGGTCCATCTCGCGCTGGGCGTCCACTTCCTTGGCCTCCGCGCGCGCGGCGATCCCGCGGCGGAAGCGCGCGCCCAGTCCGGCGAACACGCCGCCGGAATCCACGTCGCCATAGTCACGAAACCAACCCTTCTTCCAGGCGAGGAAGCCCAGCAGCGCGCCGCCGAGGTGGGCGCTGTTCGCGACCGAGCCAGCCGACCCAGTGACGATCTCGACGTACTGCTCGTAGAGCCCCATCGCGACAAGGCCCGCTGCGAGCCAACCGAGCGGCACCGGGAATAGGATCACGATCACTTGCGCGCGCGGCCACAAGCAGGCCGCATGCACGAGGAATGCGTAGCACGCGCCGCTCGCGCCGACTAGCGGCACGTTCTCGTAGCCCATCAAGAGCGCGACGCAGAGGTGCAGCAGCGCGCCAACCACGCCGCCCCACAGATACAAACGAATCGTGCCGCGATAGCCGATCGCCCCTTCGACCATCGTGCCGAAGAAGTAGAGCGTCAGCATGTTCCACAGCAGATGGCCCGGGCTCGCGAACGCGTGCGTGAACTGGTAGGTCAGCACGCGAATCGCGCCGAGTCCGTAGCCCTCCATGCACGCGGCCCACGAGAACGCGAGCCACGCGCCGTTGTCGCTAAATGCGCCGCGCAGGATCGCGTTGAGCACGAACACCGCGACGTTGATGAGGATCAGCAGCTTGATCGCTGGAGTCAGCGATGGAAACGGAGATGCCCCTGCGTAGCTGCCGTAGCTCATGTGGTCCTGGGAAGCGGCCTTGCCGCCGCTATCTTTTCGACGAAACCTAGCCCCCATCGCAAGCCCGGTGTCCGCCCAACTCATCGACGGCAAGGCCGTTGCCGCCCGCATGCGCGCTCGCTTGGCCGAAGCGCGCCGTTCCATCGGATCCCGCGCGGTCCGCCTCGTGTCGCTACAAGTGGGCAACAACCCCGCCGCCGAGGTCTACGTGCGCAACCAGCGCAAGGCTGCGGCCGAGGTCGGCATCGACATGGAGGTCGTCGGCCTGCCGGACGCCGCCACGCAGCAAGACCTGATCGCCGCGATCCAAGAGCACTCGCTTCGCAGCGACGTTGCTGGCGTGATCGTGCAGCGCCCGCTGCCTGCGACGATCGACGCCCGCACGGTCCAGATGGCGATCGATCCGCGCCTCGATGTCGAAGGGATGCACCCAGCGAACATGGGCGCGATCCTCTACCGCGAGCCGGAGTTCCCGCCGTGCACTGCAGCGGCGGCGCAGCAGTTGATCTTGGAGACCGGCATCGACTTGCGCGGCGCGGAGACAGTTGTCGTCGGCCACAGCGAGATCGTCGGCAAGCCCATCGGCCTGTTGCTGCTGCATCGACTGTCGACGGTCACGGTGTGCCACGTCGGCACCCGCAACCTGATGCTGCACACGCGGCGCGCGGACATCCTCGTCGTCGCCGTCGGCAAGCCTGGCCTCGTTCGCGGGGACATGGTCAAGCCGGGCGCGGTCGTCATCGACATCGGAATCAACCAACTCGTCGATGGCTCCATCGTCGGCGACTGCGAGCACGACTCGGTAGCCGCAGTCGCTGGCTACCTCACGCCGGTCCCCGGCGGCGTCGGCCCCGTCACCGTGGCGATGCTGCTGCGCAACACGCTGCGCGCGGCGGGAGCCAACGTCTGAAGAAGACGCTCGCAGCGTTGGGCATCGCGGGATTGGCGGCGCTTGTTGGCTGCGTGGGAGTCCATGCAGGATCGACGACGCAGAAGCCCAACCTCGTCCTGTTCCTCATCGACGACCTCGGCTGGCAGGACGTGAGCCAACCGTTCTGGACCGAGCGCACCGCGCAGAACGCGAAGTTCCACACGCCGAACCTCGAACGGCTTTGCAGCGAAGGAGCGCGCTTCTCGCAGGCCTACGCGCATTGCGTGTGCACGCCGTCGCGCATCGCGATCCTCACGGGCGAGCACCCGGCGCGAACCGGCGTCACGAACTGGACGCTGCGCAAGGACACCTCCACCGACGCGCCGCACGCGACGCTCACGCCGCCAAACTGGAACTGCAACGGACTGCAGCCAGAGCAAGGCATCGCACGCAGCTACTTCGCGCCGACCTTGCCGCAGCGACTCGCACGACAAGGCTACGAGACGATCCATGTCGGCAAGGCGCACTTCGGCGCGGCTGGCACTCGCGGCGCGGATCCGTTGCAGCTTGGCTTCACGAAGAACGTCGCGGGCCATGCGGCGGGAGCGCCCGCGAGCTACTTGGCGAAGGATGGCTTTGCGCGCAGCGGATCGGACCCGATCTGGAACGTGCCAGGGCTCGAGGCATGGCACGGCAAAGACGCGTTCCTCACCGATGTGCTCACGCAAGAGGCCATCGCCTTGGCCGGCCGAGCGATCGACGAGCGCAAGCCGTTCTTCCTTCACTTCGCGCACTACGCCGTGCACGCGCCGCTCCAGCGCGACGAATCGCGCATCGCGCGCTACGTGGCCCAGGGCCTCGATCCAAAGGAAGCCGCGTACGCGACGCTGGTCGAAGGCATCGATGACTCGCTGGGCGCACTGGTCGAGTTCTTGCGTGCGCGCGGAGCGTTGGACAACACCGTGATCGTGTTCGCATCCGACAACGGCGGCTTGTCGGCAAGCGCGCGCGGGGGGACGCCGCACACGCACAATGCGCCGCTGCGAAGCGGTAAGGGCAGCGCCTACGAAGGCGGCGTGCGCATTCCACTCGCCATTCGCTGGCCGTCGGTCGCAGCGCCGGGCAGCGTGATCGACGCGCCTTGCGCGATCGAAGACGTGTTCCCCACGCTGTGCAACGCAGGCGGCGCGGACGCCTCCTGCAACTACGGCCAAGACCTCGCGCCGCTGCTCGCTGGTGAGAGGCAGCAACGCGACCTGTTCTGGCACTACCCACACAGTTGGGGCGCCAAGGGTCCCGGCATCTCGATGACGAGTGCGGTCCGCAGTGGCGACTGGAAGCTCGTCTGGTTCTGGGACCGCGCCGAGTGCGAGCTCTATGACCTGAGCAAGGATCTCAGCGAACAACGCAACCTTGCGTCCATTCAGCCAGAGATGGCGACCGCGCTTCGCAACAAACTGCGCGCGTTCCTAGTGGAATCGCGCGCGATGCTGCCTGTGCGCAAGGATGGCATCGCGATCGCGATGCCGTAATCGGACTGCCGTGCGACGCTGGCGCAGCAGTCCTATGCGTCAGGACGCCGAGGCCGCAGTGCCGAGCTTGGGCAACGCGGGCTTGCGCGCACGCTGCAACAGGACGCCGACCGCGCCGAGCGAAGTCAGCCCCAACTGCACGCCGTAGTACCGGAAGAGCGCGACCTTCGTGGCGCTCGAGAAGCCGTACGCGTGCAGGCCGATGCCGAGCAGGTTCACGTGGAACCACGAGAACGCGACCACGATGCCGGTGAGCGCGGCACAGACGCAGAAGCCGAAGTCGCGCACCATGCCGGCCATGCGCGCGTGCAGCAGTGCTACCTGCGCGATGCAGATCATCAGCGCGCCATTCTCCTTGGGATCCCAGCCCCAGAATCGGCCCCAACTATCGTTGGCCCACACGCCGCCGTAGATCGTGCCGAACACCGCGAACACGAGGCCGAACGCGGTCACGCCATACGTCGCGCGCACGATCGACTTGTGGAACGCCTCGTCGCCGCGACGGAATCCGATCGCGTTGAGCAAGAGCCACGCGGTTCCGAGGAACGATGCGAACATGCCCGCCGCGTAACCCATGTTGATCGAGGTCACGTGGGTCGCGAGGTAGTAGTTCGTGTCGAGCACGGCCTGCAGCGGAGCCATCTGGTCATCGCCGCTCTCCACCTCGAACGCGCGCGCCAACGCGATCAACATCGCGCCGAAGACCGGAGCCAAGAAGATCGCGACGCGGCGACGCGTGATCAGTTCTGCGATCACGGCCGACAGCACGCCGATCGCGGCGATGAACAGGAACGTGTCGTAGAGGTTCAGGATCGGCGGACGCCCGCGCACGATCGACCGCAGCACGATGTCCGCGATCAGCATGCAGAGCGGAATCGACGTCGCGACTGCGCCAAGCGCCCACAGCATCTTCGAACGCGGCGCCATCCAACCGATGGCCACCACGAGGATGGCGATCAAGAACCAGTGCAGCGCTTGGTAGTGCCAACTCGCCGCGAGGTAGTAGTTCTCGAGCGGCACCTTGTCGTACTCGCCGCGCAGTTGCGCGCGCGCGACCACGGTGTTGCGGAACTTGCGCAGCGATGCCATGCGCGACGACTCGTCGGGGCCGGAGACTGCGCCCTGCAGCGCATCGAGCATCGACATCTGCTCCTCGGTCACCGTGCCGCGCAACGACGACTCCGCGAGCATTGAGATGGACGACCATTCTGGCTCGTCCTTGCTGACGCCCATCGGCGGGAAGAGCGCAAGGCGCGAGCGTCCCTGCGCCGCCTCGGTCAACGCGCTCGCGATATTCATCGCACTGCCGAGCGCCGGGTCCATCGGGTTGTCCTTGTTCTTGCGAACGAGCGCCGCGATCTCAGCGCCCTTGCGCACGAGGTCGGCAAAGGTCGCTTCCTCGCGATCTTGGAAGATCACACGAATCGGCGCGCCAACCAGCGCATGCGGCTCATAGAGCGGCGCGAGCAATCCGTAGAGCGTGGAGTAGGCGGTGACGCCCTGGTTCGTGCGAATGATGTGCGCTTCGACCGGCGCGAGCGCCTCGGTCTTCTTCTCGCCATACCTGCTGGCGAGTTCCCAAAGCGTTTCCGCCGGCTGCTTCTTGCTGCTCGATCCGACGAGCTGGCGATAGCTGATGTAGTCGAAGTCGAAGCGCTGGCCGCTCTGATGCTCAATGCCGATCGCGTCGAGCACTTCGACGTTCTCGATGCGGAACAACGGGAAGTCGGCGGCGACCGACGGCTGGAACAGCACGTCGAGGAACCACTCCGTCGGCAGCAACGTCGTGTCGGTCTTGCCGTCGCCGTCGGTGTCGAGCTTCATGTCGCGCCGACCGTGCACGAGGTAGAGCATCTGCGCCGCATACGCGGACAGCGGCTTGATGCGCCCGTTTTCCTGAACCGGCAACGTCGCCATCAGCTCAAGCGTGGCCTCGTCCCAGCGATCTGGGTTCACGGCCTTCTTGTCTTGGGCAACGGTAGTCGCAGCCAACGCGACAAACGCGGCAACGAACGCGTAGACAAACCTCATGACATCTCCGGCAGCGTGGCGTTGTGGTTGCTCGAACGCAGATAACGGAAGAGCTTGAGCACGAAGTGCAGCAAGAGGCCGAAGAGGATCACGTAGCTCGCGGCCTCAGGCCAGTAATCGGACGGGTTCGAGGCGACCTCGAACACCGAGTACCACGGCGGCCCGCGCAGGCTGCTGCCCGGCTGCGGACCCCAGTTGGTCTGGAAGAACACGTGTCCTTCGCGACGCAGCGGGTGGTTCATGTAGATGTGGAACTGCTGCTCGGCGCCGTCGTCGAAGACCGTGACCCAGCTGCTGAAGTCGCGCGGCGTCATCGTGCCTGGGTGGTCCGACTTCTCGAACTTGTCGAGCCTCACGGCAAACGGCAGGTCCCATGTCACGCGCCGTAGATCCAGGCCCCACGTCTTGCCATCCGCTTCGAACGTGAACGGCGAGCGCCGCTCGTCATGCGGCCGGAAGTCCGCGCCCCATAGGATGCCCGTCGACTCCGCGCCCGTCTTGCGATCGACGACCGTGGCATAGCAGCCCGCGATGTTGCGCTCGCGCTCAGGCTGCACCTCCATCTGCGACAGATACACGCCTGCGCCCGACGGATCCTTCACGACTGGCACATCGACCTCGAACATCGGTCCCTTCTGGCGCGGCTCGCAGTTCTGCATCCAGTGGCCAATGCGCACCGTGAACGGCAGCGATGCGTCGTCGAGCAAAGGATTGCCCGCCAGCAACGACTCGGGAACCGTGCGTTCGACGATCGCGTCGCCATCCTTGCGGAGCAGCGCGAGCTCGAAGTCGTGGAAGCTGACCATCGTGCTGGTCTTCGAGCCTTCGTAGAGGGCGACGTGGCCCGCATACGAGTAGTGCATCTTCACGAAGCCGGCGACCAACAAGAAGGCCATGCCGAGGTGCGTGATCAGGATGCCGATGTTGCGCGCGCTCCAGCGCACTCGAAGCATGCCGCCAACCACAAGGTTGACGAACATGACGAGCATCAGCAGGTAGCCGCCGGGCAGCGGGATCTTCAGCACGAACTTGTCCGCGACCTCGACGCCGGTGTCCCAGCGCACGAAGAACGACTCGAAGAAGTCGCGCTGCACCACGTAGAGGCCGAGGTCCTTCTGCGCGAGCGTGCCCGCCCAAGTCAGGATGCCGAAGAACAGCATCGTCCAGACAGCCAGCCGCATTGATCCAAGCGCATCGACGATGCGACGAGCGATGGACGCGGGCGGACGCGCCTGCACGACGGGGGGAATCGGAGCTGACGCAGCGTTCATCCGTCGTTCCTCTTCAAGGTGGCGCAGAAGTTTGCGAAGCGCACGCGCTCCTGTTCGACCTCATGCTCGCTGCCGAGCAACTTGCAGAACACGACGCCTTGGCCCTCGGACTTCACCGCGACGAGGAGCCGCATGCCGGCGCGCGGCTGGCCGTTCGTGCCGCGGTGTTCGCCGCGCAAGTCGAGCAGCACGCCTTCGCCGCCGAGCATGGGCTGCTTCTGCAACGCCGCGACCGCGGCGGCATCCGGAGCAGGGAGCGACATCTCGCCACACCAGACGCCGAGCATCTGCGCGAGTTCGCCACCGAGTTGGCCCACGTAGCACTCGCCAGTCTGGCCGAAGCGATGGCGCAGCAAGCGCGAACCCGTGTCGCCCATCGCCTGCCACTCGGCAGGGATCGCAGCGGCAAACGGCACCTCCGCAGCATCCACGCCGCCCGATGCAGGCGCGGGGGCAGGAGTCGGAGCCGTGGTAGGAGCCGACGGCTTGGTCGACGACGCCGGAGCAGGTTCGCCAGCGCGGCGAATCGACGCGGCGACCGCGAGGAACGCAGCGCGCTCGGCCTCAACGACCGCAGCGGGCCCGACCATCTTCAACGTGACCATGTCCTCGTCCGTGCCGCCGACGAGGCCGAGCAGCGCGTAGTCGGATTTTGGCGAGCCATCCATGCCGCGGAACTCGCCGCGCAGCGAAACGAGCGCCGCGTCGCCGCCGAGCAACTTGTGCATCGGCAGCGCTGCGAACTGTGCGTCACTGAGCGCGGACTGGCCGAATTGCGAGCTGACCCACCGATTCACGTTGGCGAGCTTGCCGCCGCGCAAGTTGCCCGCGGTGAGATAGCACTCTGCGCCGGCGGTCCCGATCGACCAGTTGAGTTGACGGAACGAGCTCGTCGGCTGCGCATTCCAGTTGGCTGGCGCATCCGCGACGAAGCCATCGCCCACCGTTGCGCTTGCTGCGCTCGGAGTCGTGCTCGGAGTAGATGTCGATGGCGCAGTCGCAGGCGCTGCCGCGCCGCCGCGTCGAATCGATGCAGCGAGCTGCAAGAAGCGCTCGCGCTCGGCTGCAGCGGTCGCGGACTTCGCGACGAGCTTCAGCGTGATCATGTCGTCATCGGTGCCGCCGATGAGGCCGAGCAGCGTGTAGCCGGGCTTCGCAGCGCCGCCCATGCCGCGGAAGTCGCCGTCGATCGCAACGAGCACCGCGGGCTTGCCCATCAAATCGTGCTTGGGCAGCGCGTCGAACTCCGCTTGTTGGATCGGCGACTTGCCGAACTGGCCAAACCAACGGTTCACGTTGGCGAGGATTCCGCCGCGCAGGTTGCCGGACGTGAAGTAGCACTCCGCTTCGGGATCCGCGTCGATCTTCCAGTTGAGCTGGCGGAACTCGCTCGGGCTTGCTGCGCGCCATCCGCCTGGCATCGCTGCCGTGAAGCCCGACGTCGTCGCCGCGGGATCCTGCGCCGCGGCAGCGCCGCGCATGTCGCGCAGGCCAAAGCGCTGGCGATGGTCTTGGCCGAAGTCCGTCGGTCGCTGCTCGGCCGACACTCGCTTCTCGGGGCTGAACTGCGCGCTCAGCAAGCCGCACGACACGAACATCGCGAGCGCCGTGAGCGCGCCCGTAGAAACACCGCGGGGTGAGGACTTCATAGATTCTGGGTGCGCACCATCTGGGCTGATTGCCTGCTTGCGCAAGTAGCCAACCTACGGGATCGATCGGAGGCGGATGGCCCCTCGGGCAGCGCGGGCTTGCCGCGCGCCATCACAGGCGTCGGCTCAGGACGTAGCCAGCGATCTGCGACAGAGCCGACCGCGCAGGACCGACAGGCAGCGCGCTCAAGGACGCTTGCGCCTTTGCGACGCGGCGCTTGGCCTCGTCCATCGAGTATGCGACCGCGTGTTCCAGCGGGAACTCGGACCGCAGGCGACGCAACGCCTCTTGCTCCGGCAAGCCGAGCAACCCCTTGAGGCGCTCTGCGGACTCAGGATCGCGCCGCATCAGGTAGAGCATCGGCAACGTGATCTTGCCCTTCGTCAGGTCCGTGCCGAGCGACTTGCCGACGACGCGTTCGTCGCCTTCGAGGTCCAAGCAGTCATCGACGATCTGGAACGCGATGCCGAGTTCGAGGCCGTATTCCTCCAGCGCGCGCAGCCGGGCCTCGGTCGCGCCGACATAGTGGCCGCCGAGTCGACAGCCCGCCGCGTAGAGCGACGCGGTCTTCTCCGCGATCACTTGGAAGTACTGGTCCTCGCGCCACGCGAGGTCGAAGCGATGCAGGATCTGCGTGATCTCGCCTTGGCAAATCACGCGCACGGTTTCGGCGAGCCAGCGCGCACAGGCCGGATCCGGCAGCTGCACGGCCATGTGGAACGCCTTCGCGTAGATGTAGTCGCCGAGCAGCACCGCGACCTCGACGCCCTGCACGTGATTGACCGTCGCGATGCGGCGACGCATGCCGGCGCCATCGAGCACGTCGTCGTGGACGAGCGTCGCGGTGTGGAGCAACTCCACCACCTTGGCGACTTGCACGACGTCATCGTTGATCGTGCCGCCGTGCGCGCTGCCCTGGGCAGCCATCGCCGACAAGAACACCATCACGGGCCGCAATTGCTTTCCGCGGTATCCGCTGACGTGTTCGACGAGCGGCAACAGATCGCGCTGCTGCGGCGCAAGGTCGAGGACGAGTTCGCGATTGAGCCGGTCGAGCTGGGGTCGGACCAGGTTGACCAGATCGTTGAGCGGCAGGGTCTCAGTCACGGTGCGATTCGTTTCGAGTGCGTGCCGCGCTCGGATGCCGATGGACGGACAAGAGTCCAAACGCGGGCGGCCATGCTAGGCAACGGCCAAGACGAAGCCAGATTTCGCGCAGAGCAGAAGCCCATTCGGGCAGCGCAAAAGCCCAAGGCAGAGCGGGATCTCAGTTCTTCTGGGTCGGCGTGTCCTTGCCATCGCCAGCGCCCTTGCTGCCGTCGCCATCCTTGAGGCCACGCTTGAACTCGGTGATGCCCGAGCCCAGCGAGCGCGCCATGCCAGGAATGCGGTGGCCGAACAGGACCAGCACGACCAGGAGGATCGCGATCCACTCCCAGCCACCAGGCAAACCGAATGCAACCATTGTCGTGTGCTACCTCGAAAGGGGCGGACATTATGCGCGGCTCGCCGCGGACCGCCAGACGGGGCGAGAACTTATCGCAGAGGCCGACGGACCAAAGCAGCCGGCATCAGCTGGATGGCGGCAGGATGCCGGCAAAACCGAACTTCGCGCGGAGAACGCGGAAGAAGTGACCCGGCCCCGATCCAAGGTGGCGGAAGCGCTCGTTTGCAGGCCGGATGCGAACGCGCCAACCGTCTGCGACCTGCTTGCGGATCTGGCCGTCGAGTTGCAGGTAGCAGAAGCCACGTCCCGCCGTATCGACCGCCTCAATCTCGATGCCAGCGTCCACCGGCAGCACGATCGGCCGCGTCGTGAGCGAATGCGACGCCAGCGGCGTCAGCACGAGCGCAGCGAGGTCCGGCGACAAGACGGGCCCGCCTGCGGCGAGCGAGTATGCGGTAGACCCCGCGGCCGTCGCGACCACGAGCCCATCGCCGCGGTAAGCCGCAACCTCTTCGCCTTGGCGCCACACGCGCAGCGTGATCATCGCGCCCTGGGTCTCGCGACTCAGAACCGCGTCGTTCATCAACAGCACCGGCGCATTCTCGCGCCCATCCGCATCGACGACCGACGCGTGGAGCAGCATGCGCGGCTCCTCCGGCAACTTGCCGAGCAGCGCCAACTCCGCAGCTTCGCGCGCCTGCGGTTGCTCGAACGCAGTGAGGAACCCAAGGCGGCCGACGTTGATGCCGAGCGTTGGCAACTGGTTCTTGCCCATGCGCCGGGCGGCACCGAGCAGCGAACCATCGCCGCCAAACACGATCACAAGGTCCGCGGCGCGATCTTCCAGCGACGACTCGCGGTCGAGCACGATCTCGACCGCGCAACCGAGTTGCCGAAGCCACGTCGCAAACTCATCCACGAGCCTGCGACTCGCTCCTTTGCGCTCGTCGCCGAGCAACAGAACGCGCCGGGTAGCTTGGGTCATCGTCGTGCGCAGCCCGCAGCGGGCCGCTGAATCTCAGCGAACCGGAGCGCGACGTTCCGCGAGGAATCGCGCGACAATGTGTTCGGTCGATAGGCCGCAGTAGTCGAGCACTTGCTTGCGGCTCATGTGCTCCAGGATCTCGTCCGGAACGCCCATGACCTGGAACTGCGCGCGCACCGGACCGTGCTCGGCGATGCACTCCAGCACTGCGGAGCCAAAGCCGCCGCGGATCGAGTGGTCTTCGAGCGTGATCACGCGATCGTGGCGATCGGCGAGCGCGAGGACGCCCTGTTCGTCGAGCGGCTTGCAGAAGCGCGCATTGACGACCTCGATGTGGATGCCTTGCTTGTCGAGCAACGCGGCGGCCTCCATCGCGGGCTGCACCATGTGGCCATAGGCGAGGATCGCGCCATCGGAGCCTTCGCGCAGGATCTCCATCTTGCCGAGTTCGATCGGCTTGCGCTTGCCGTGCCAACCGACGATCTCGCCGTGACCCGGGGCATTGCCGCGCGCGTAGCGGATCCCGGTCGGAGCCGGATGCGACAGTGAGAACTCGAGCATCTCGCGCAGCTCGGGCCCGTCCTTCGGCGACATCAGCACCATGCCCGGCATGCAGCGCAAGAACGCGATGTCGTAGAGGCCGTTGTGCGTCGCGCCGTCTTCGCCGACGAGGCCACCGCGGTCCATCGCGAAGACGACCGGCACCTTCTGCAGCACCACTTCCTGGAAGACCTGGTCGTAGCCGCGCTGCAAGAACGTCGAGTAGATCGCGCAGACAGGCTTGAGGCCCGACGTCGCAAGGCCCGAGGCCATTGCGACCGCGTGCTGCTCGGCGATGCCTGCGTCGATGAAGCGATCGGGGAACTTGTCGCGATACTCCATCAAGCCCGTGCCATCAGGCATCGCGGCCGTGATCGCGACGACGCGCGAGTCCTTCTGCGCCAGTTCGATCAGCGAGTCGCCAAACCACTCGGTCCACGACCGACCTGGGGGCGTCACCGGCACGACGGGCTGCAGCACGCAAGGCTCAACCGGCACCTTCTCGGCCTTCTTCTTCGGCTGCGGCTTCGCAGCATGCGCGCGGTCGTAGCGGCTCTCGCTACCCGGCACGCCCTTGCCCTTCTCGGTCTTGACGTGCACCAGCGTGACGCCATCGAGTTGCTTCACGTTCTCCAGCGTGGTCACCAGCTCATCGAGATTGTGACCATCGACCGGACCGATGTAGCGGAAGCCAAGCTCTTCGAAGATGTGCCCGGGAACGACGATGTTCTTGAGCATCTCGCCAGCTTCGACGAGGCCCGCATCGAGGTCCTTGCCCACCAATGGGATCGACTGGATCACGTGGTGAACGGCCTCCTTCGCGCGGTTGTAGAACGTGCCGCTGCGAACTTGGTTGAGGTAGCGCGACAGCGCGCCGACGGTCTTCGCGATCGACCAACGGTTGTCGTTGAGGATCACGACGAGGCGCTGCTTCTCCAGAGCACCGGCGTGGTTCAGCGCCTCGAACGCGACGCCGCAGCCCATCGCCGCATCGCCGACGACGGCTACCGAGTGACGATCCTTG
The DNA here is from genome assembly GCA_041168165.1 of Planctomycetota bacterium. Taxonomy (GTDB): domain Bacteria; phylum Planctomycetota; class UBA1135; order UBA1135; family UBA2386; genus SXPK01. Next base: position 16,642 of record JBEELK010000308.1, read on the forward strand.
CCGAGCATGCGGTCGCCGATCGCGATGCCGAGCGCGGCGGAAGCAGCCGTTCCGGCGTGCCCCATCAGGTAGGCGTCATAGATCGACTCGTGCCGATTGCTGAAGCCAGAGAGTCCGCCCTTTTGCCGGAGCGTGTGGAAGCGATCGCGGCGCTCCGTGAGCAGCTTGTGCGGATAGCACTGGTGCCCGACGTCCCAGACCAAGCGGTCGTCGCGGAAGTCGTAGAGGTAGTGCAGCGCGATCGTCAGCTCGACGACGCCCATGCCCGAGCCGAGGTGGCCGCCGGTGACCGACACCACATCCATGATCTCGCGACGCATTTCCGCCGCGAGCTGAGGCAGCTGCGAGCGGTCGAGCTTCTTGAGTTCGGCTGGGCTATTGGCCCGGTCCAGAAGGGGCGTTGGGGACGGTGTTTCCAATTGGGCTCCGTGATCAGCTGCGCCGCTCGACCGCGGCGAACGCGAGATCTTGCAGCAGCGCGTCGATGCCGTCCAGCGCGTGCAAAGTGGCTCCGCGCCATTCCTGTGCAGCGTGCACGATCTGCGGCGCCATCGAAGCCGCCTCCTCCGCAAGTTCGCGGGCCATCGCAAGACTACGTTCGAGCCCCACGACGGACGGCCAAGTCAGCTTGTCGTGATCGAGGTCGGCGTTCGGATTCTTGCCGAGCTCCTGCGCCGTTCCGGTGAGATCGAGACAGTCGTCTGCGATCTGGAACGCGCGCCCAAGGCAATCGCCGTAGCGCCTCAGCTTCGCGGCAAACCCGCGCGGCAACTCCTCGCCAACGCCCAGCGCGGCGGACGCGCCGACGAACAACGAGCCCGTGATCAGCGCGCCCGTCTTGCGGTCGTGGATCCAATGGACCTGCTCCAGCCCGCCAGTTCGCGGCTTCCCCTCGGCTTCGAGGTCGGCCATCTGCCCGCCCACCATCCCGCGGCTGCCCGCGGCGATTGCGAGTTCGCGCACCGCCATCGCTCCCGCCGTTGCAGCAGCCTCGAACGCGAGCGTCAGCAGCGCGTCGCCGACGAGCAGCGCCGTCGCTTCGCCGTAGACCATGTGGCACGTCGGCCGACCGCGACGAAGCGCGTCATCGTCCATGCACGGCAAGTCGTCGTGCACGAGGCTGTAGGTGTGCAGGCACTCGATGCCAGCCGCCGCGACGAGCGCACGCGTGGGGTCGCTGCCCGCCGCGGCGCAGCCGACCAGCGCGAGCATCGGGCGCAAGCGCTTGCCGCCGGGGAACAGCGCGTAGCGCATCGCGGCATGCAAGTTCACCGGAGCTTCCGCCGCCGGCGGCAGCAACTGGTCGAGCGCGTGCTCAATGCGAGGCCCGTATTGGGACTGGAACTGCTTCAGCGCAGTTCCGCGCACGGCGGAGCTCAACGCTCCACCACCATGCCCATCAGGATCGAAGATGCGCGCTCAGGAGTTAGGTTCGGCAGCAACATGCGGTAGCCCTCGTCGCCGATGGTCGACTCGGCGCCCGGCCGACGCAAGGTTCCCTTGCGAAGCCGCAGCGAGACGACGCGAGCCCGAGTGTCGACCTCGATGGCGATCCCATCGCAGTCCGCGGTCAGTGCGAGCAGGTTGCGATCGTCGTAGCCGACGAGACGGGCGGACCGAAACTCGCGGTCCGCGATCTGCGCGAAGCCAGCGATGCGCAACTTGTGCTCTGCGCCCGCGTCGACCAGCAGCGCATCGAGCCGTTCGATCCATGCGGCGCGAGTCTCGGAATCCAGAGTGGGATCGCGCTGAGTTTGCGCCGAGGTCTCGTCGTAGCTGCCCTTGGCCTGGACCAGGTACGGCAATCGCTCCTCCCACAGTTTGCCGGCGACGGACTCGAGCACGACCTTGTGCCCACCTTCTGGCAGCTCGCTGCGGATGCCATCCACGCGAACCACGCCGCCGTAAAACTCCAACGTCCCCCTACGCGTCGCTCGATCGAGTAGCACGATCATGCGCGATGCGACCACGAGTTCGGTGCGCCCCGTCGCGCGATCGATCGTCAAGAATTCCACGTCGCGGAGTTCGCGCTCGTCCAACGCTGCGGCGCGCAACAACTGCATGCCTTCGAACCCGTCTGCGCGCAGACAGTCGCGCAACGCGAGGATGCAGCGTTGCACGCCAAACGGCGGCGGGTTGATCACGAGCGCCGACGCAGCAGCCGCAGCGACCGCAGACTGCTCGCGACGAGCACCCTCCGCAACCAGTGCTTCGCCGATCGCTTGAGCCCACGACAGCGACGCATCGAGTTCGCGTTCGAGTCGCGCGGTATCTGCTTTCCACCGCTCCAACTCGCGTCGCGCCTCGTTGCCTTGTTCGATCGCGGTTGCGGCATTTGCGCGCGCAGCACGCATTTCGAGTTCCAGCAGACCGGCCTCCTCTGCGGAGTGGAACGACTGGACGAGCGATGCGCCGACGATCGCGATGGAGACCACAAGCAGCGGAAGTCGAAGGCGCATCACCGAGAGTTCTGAGACGAGGCAGGCGACGCAGTCTTCCGCAGGAGCCGCAGCATCACCTCGTCGAGGCGATGCCGCAGGCAGCTCACTTCCATTCCTTGTTCTTGTTCTTGTTGTGCCACTCATTCCACTCGGGGAACTCGTGGAAGGTCTGGCCGGTCAGGCGGCGCATCGCGTCGTTCCACTTGCCCGAGATCACCGCGAGCCGCTTCTGCATGTTCTGCGCCTCGATGTCCGCGGGATCGATCTGCCGCGAGCGGCTGTCGATCTCGCCGTAGCGGATCAGCAAGCCGCTCACGATCTCCTTCTTGATCTCTTGCTTGCTGTCCTCGTAGTTGCCGAGCGCTTCGCCGGCGGCGGCTTCGAGCTGAGCCTCGGGATCGCGGCGCGCGATCTCGATCAAGAACTTCACCTTGGTCTCGTCCTTCGTCTTGCCGAGCGCCTTTAGCAGCTCGCAGCGCAGTGGGACCCACTCCTCCTTCTTCGGGAAGCGCTTGTCCTCGTAGACCGACTTGATCGCGTCGGCAGCATCGACGCCAAGTTGGCCGAGGGCGACGGCCGCCGCGGTGTAGAGCTGCGCCTTGTCGCTCGGCCGCAGCTTGCCCTTCAGCATCACGTTTTCGATGCCCTTCACGACCGACTTCTTGTCCTTGTCGCCGAGCCCGCCTTGCCACTTCTGGACCAGAACGGTGATGACATCGAAGCCCTCGCCGTCTCGTGCGAACTTCTTGTCGTCGACGATGTCCTTGAGTTGGTCCAGCTTCTCCGCGACTTCCTTGTCGGGCTTGATCTCCGCAGCGGGCGCGGGCGTGGAAGCGGGCTTGTCTCCTTGCGCGCTCAGCGGCGACAACGAGGCAAAGGTCAGCAAGAACATCAGCGAGGCGATTCGCATCATGGGAGTCTCCAGCAGTGGCCGGACTTGTTCCGGCGCGGGGTATTGTCGGCCCAGCAGCGGTCTCCGACAAATACCGTTCCAGCAACCTCGCGGCGAAGTTCGCTAGCGAGACAGGGCGGCGACGACCTGAGACGGCCCGCGCGCGATCCCTGTCACGGCAAATCCGCCAGCAGCCGACTTGCGGCGCGGCGCACCACCGCTGGGTCGAGCCGATGCCATCGGGAAACCGCGGCGTCCTCCGTCGCGACGCCCTCTTTGACGAGCGCTTCGATCAGCTCGCGCCCGAGCTGCGTGAAGCCGCGGACGTGCGGCGAGCCCTGGTCGTCCTCGGCGAGGAACTCGCTGATGTGCGCGAGCACCACCTCGGGCCGCCTGCACAGCGCGAGCGCCGCGAGCTCGGCGCGCCGCTCCATCTCGGACTCGATCGCGTGCGGCGAGAACCCGAACTGCACGAGCAGCGCGATGGAGCGGCCCAGGTTCGACTCGACCGGCATGTAGTAGAACGAGTCCACGAGGTGTCGTCGCTCGTGCAATCGAATGCAGTCGAGCACTGCTTCCGTGATATCGGTGTCCTGCATCGGGGACGACGCCGACAAGCGGAAGTTCGCATCCAACGGGTCAAGCAGTTCGCACCCAGCCGGCAACGGGTCGGACAGCGCGACGCCGCCATCCTCGGCAACGATGCGCTGTCGGCGCGCGATCGACTGTGCCCACTCGACAACTGCATCGTGGTCGACGATGTAGTGGTTCATCAACGCGACCCCAGCGAGGTCGCCGCCGAGCACTCCTGACAGCGACCGCACCGAGCGATCGATGCCGAGCACTTCGCGGCAGCGGCCGGGCACAGGCAACGCGGGATCCGCGGGCAGGTCGCGCAGCGACAAGCGCGTGAACATCAGGCCTTCGACCGTCCCGCCCGAACGACGGCCCACGACGAGATGCCGGTTGTAGCGAGCGAGGTGGCGGCAGAGGCCCGCGGCGAACGGATCCAACATCTCGCCGACGAGTGGCACAGAGAACCGCACGTCGTCGCCGACGACGTCGCGTCCCAGCGTCGCGAGTGACGCGCGCCGCGCATCTGCGAGGAACGTCCCGAGATCGCGTGACTCCTCCTTTGCATAGCCTCGATAGAGCAGGCGACGCACTTCGTTCTCGAACGCGACCTCGCGCCGCACTTCATCGAGCAACTCGCGCGGCAAGCTCGACGTGCCATGCCTCCGTTGCGCCACCACCGCAACGGCTTCCGCCTCGTACAGCATGCCTGCATCGCGCAGCGCCGCGACGTAGCGAGTCGCGCGAGACCCATCGTCGCATGGATCCTCACCACCAGTGCAGGTCCCGAGTAGCGCGCGCCAGATGGACCGCACTTGGTTGTCTTCGGCATCGATCGTGCGCGCTGGGATGTCGCGCAGCAGTCGTTCGTGGAATGCGCGCGTGTCGCCCACTTCGAGCAGCAGCCGACGCAAATGCGCCGACGCGGCAGGCGCGCGTTCCGAGTCGGGAATTGCTTCGAGCGCAGCGATGCCCGCTTGCGGATGGCCTAGGCGCGGCAACAACGCCGACAGGATCTCGGCGCCGGAGCCTCTCGCAAACATCTGCCAGCGATCCGGCGAGGACCGCAAGAGATCGAGGCACTGCTCGAGCTGCTCGTCGGGGACGCCTGCGCGCATCGACTCGCGAACGATACCGTGCACTCCCGGGTCGCTCGGCCGCTCCGTGAGCGCAACAAGGAAGGCCGACAGGGCGCGCATGCGATCTTCACCGGTTACCCCCATCGCCAGCAGAGTCTGCGCAAGGCCAAGGCTGCCGATCCCCATCGCTCTGCCGCCCTGCTTGGCAAGCTTGTCATAGACCTCCACGGCTTCGCGCAGCTTGCCGCTCGACCGGAGCGCGCCGGCGTAGGCGATTGCGACCGATTGCATTCCGTCGCTCGCTTCGTAGAGCCCGGCATAAATGCGCAGCGCCTGCGATGGGTTGGTTTCGCGTTGTGAGAAGGCGAGCCCGAGCCACGGCCACACCGAATCGGGGGCGAGTGCTACCGCGCGTGCAAAGGTCGGTGCGGCCAACGACGGTGCTTGCACACGACCGAGCAGGTAGTGGGCAAGACCGGAATTCGGCTGGGCTCGAACCCTCTCCTCGGCCTCGACGCGCAGCGCACCGTGGCGGCCGCGCTGCCGCAGCAGATCCTGCCGCAGACGCTCCAGCTCGACGGACAAGCCCAAGCCCCGCGCTTGCTCCAACTCTGCGATCGCGCCGAGCACATCGCCGGCATCGACCTTGGTCTCCGCCACGGACACGGCGCGCAGTTGTGCCTCGTGGCACGCCGAGCCCACCTTGCCCGGAAGCCCTGGCACCGAACGGGTCGCGCACGCAGCGAGCAGGAGGAGCAACCACAGGGACGAGGCGCGCATGGCCCGCGTGCATACGAAACCCGCGTGCAGGACTCAAAGAAAAGGCAGTCCCGCGGCGGCGCATGGGCACCGCGGGCGCCCGGCCGCGGGCGGCCCCCCCAGGCCATCCGCTACGGCGCTAGCACGTCGTGTCGTGGCCCCCCGACCACTTCACGCCGCCGTGCAGCCCCCCTGATCCATCGCACAGGCTGCACGACACCGCGTTGTGTCCCCCCAAGAACTCACGCGATGCGCAACGTTCCTATCGTCGGGAAATCTTCGCTTCTTGAAGCCTTGCTTCAGGCAACGATGCCATGGGAATTCCAGGCGCAACTCGGGTTGCGAAGTCCCAGTCCTGCACGGCAGAGAGCTGGGCCAACGCGCACTGTGCGGACGATGCCAATGGCGAATCCGGCACTTGGGTCGCTGGCGCGCAGGGACGCGACGCGCTCGACGCATCGCGGAGGCAACTGCTGACAAAACGCCGCCTCAGAAAAAAAAGACGCCGACAACCCAGTCCGGCCTGAGTGCTTCTGAAACCCTCACTTGAATCAGAAGCGCCGGGAGCCGGGTTGCCGGCCATTCCATGCGGGAGACTAGTAGCGAAGTGCGTGCCAAGCGATCAGGGTGACTCGCCTGGAACACCCGAACTCGCAATGGCATGGGGACTTAAAGTTGCCAACTGCCCCGCTCGGGTGCCCCGAAGGCCCCCGGAAGCCCCCTGGATTGGGCAAGAAAGGCAAAGCCGGGGAGCCAACCTTGCAAAGACTGCATTCACTGCAAACGGAAACTCGCCGTCTTGGAATCGACCCCGGGCTCGAACGCCGTCAGCTCCAGCACGCAGTTCTTCTTGCCCTGCTCATCGAGGTAGCTGCGGCGGAACGGAATCCGAAGTCCGTGGACCTCGCGCCAATCCTCGAGGCGCGCGCGGCGCGTGATGGACGAGCCCGTAACACCGTGGCGAAGCTCCGACATCCCGGCTGACGGGTCGGCTGCCACGACTTCGACGAACGGCACGACGGCGCCCACGATCGGCGGGCCAACAGAGTCCGCGCCCGAAGCGGCCTGAAACCGCCAACGCGATGCGCCGCGGTCGGCGGGATCCGAAGCGGGCGCGGTAGGGACCGCGACGAACTTCGCCGCGTCGCAAAGCACCCAGGGAAACCGCGCGTGCAACGCGAACCGGTCGAGCTCCTCGGCAGCCTGCGGCTCCAAGGTCGGCCACGGGACGCCGTGACGCTGGGCCTGCACCCGCCCGTTGGCGCGCGCGTAGATCCTGCCGTCCGAGAACTCCAGTCGCTCCCGTTCGGGATCCGCCGTGTCCGTGAGTTGCACGACCTCGCGCTCCGCGAGAACTGCGCCATCGCTGCCGAGCACACGAATGCGCCATTGCAGGCGCACGACCCCGAGCGAGCGAAAGCTCGCGGGCTCGCCCATGCTGCCAAGGCACGACGAAAAGCTGCCGGAGGCCGATGTCGCTGGCAGCACGACTTGGATTTCAGCGGCCGCTGGGCTGGGCTTGGATTCCCCAAGCGGCGCTGCCTGAGGCACCGCAACGCGCGGCTTCTCTTCCACGCGCGGGGAGGCCGACTGCGTCGTTCGACCCGCATCGACAGGCCAGCCGTTCTTGTCGAACTCAACGCCAAGGCGAGGAGCCGACGGTTGCGTGCTCTGCCCTTGCGGAGACTGCGCCAACACGACCAGGAGTGTGAGGATCACGTCGGTGCCATCGGCACCTTCTGCCCTTCGGGTTGACCAGATCCGCGTCGTCGGCGGGCTCCGCGACGGCTGTTCCAGGCAACGCGCGCTTTCCGGCGCAGGTCGGCGCGGCGATGCTCCGCCTGTGGCCTCGATGCGCAACTGCTTGGAAGTGATCGCCCTTCTTCTCGCGATCGGTTGGACTTCGTGCCGCAGTCAACCGGTGGCGGTCGGCAGCCTCGAAGTGAACCGCAACGTGGACTGCATCCTCAGGCTGCCTGCGGGGTCGATCGTGCGACTGGTCGGCAGCGAGGGAGCCCCAGCAGCGGGCAGCACCGGCGAAGTCGCAGACGGGTGGCTGCGCGAGGCACTGCGCCAGTCGCCTTGGCTCGACATCGCAGCAGGCCCAGTCCAAGGTCCTTCCTCTGGGGCTGCAAGCCTGCGCATGCAGTTCGACGCGCGCTCGCAGACCGTGGAGGCGCGCCTGGTAGACGACCGGACGCTACTTGCCACGGCTTCGCTGCAAGCGCGGCCCGTTCATGCCGCGATCGACGAACTGGCGGTGCGAATCCGGCTCGCGCTCGGCGACCCGATCGAGGAGCCACCGGCCCCCCTGCAACGCATCTACAGCGCAGATGCATTCGTCGTCGCCGCATGCGAAGCGGCGTGGTCCATGCTGCACGAGGGTCGCTTCGCCGAGGCAGCTCGCGCGCTCGCAGCCGTTCGCCGCAACGATGGAGCCTGTGCTTACTTGCTGGACCTCGCCGCAAGCGCCGCAGCGATGCAGGGCAATCCGAGCGATGCGCGCAAGTTCGCACAGGAAGCGCTGTCTTTGTCGTCGCGACTCAGCCCCACCACGACGCACCGGTTGCTGCGCACGATGCTGCTCGCGCGCGCATCTTTGGAGCCGCAGTTGGCCGCTCGCTACGACGAAGAACTGGCGACCCTTGCCCAGGTCGGCATGCGCGAACGCCCGCACGACCCAGAGCCGCGCCTTACCGAAGTCATCGCCGACAACTTCTGCGCGCGATTTGAGCATGCGCTTGCGATGGCAGAGCGACTGCTGGCACGCCTACCGTCACACCCCGCCGTGCACTACCACGCAGGTTGGGCGGCGCTCGGCGCGGGCCAACACAAGCGCAGCGCGGACGCATTCCGAATCGCAGCTGTGGCCATGCCGCTTGGCGCGACGGTTGTGCCTCGTTCTATCGCGCTGTTTGAAGCAGGAGCACAGACGGAGTTGGTGGCATTGCTCGCAGCCACGGCAGCCGACCCTTCGGTGCAGGCAAGCGCCGCGCTGCACGAAGTGGTTCGCATGCAAGCTGCGCATGCGCTGCTGACCGGCGACCTGCAACGCGCGTTGGCACACGCATTCGAAGACTTGGACTGGCTTCGCCAACGACCGGCGACACAGTCCGACAAGGCGGGAGAACTCGCGGAGACAGTCGAAACGCTCGTGCGACTCGGAGCCGGCAATCGGATTCGCCCGTATCTCACCGAGATCCTCGACCGAGAGGCGAACACATCGCTCGCCGACGCTGCCGTGTTTGGGTTGGCCATGGCGGAATGCGCTTCCACGCGCACACGCGCGGAAACCGCCGAGACTGGACTTCGTCGACGGACCGCAGGCTTCTTGGCCGACACGCTTGCCGCATTCGGGTTCCACCAGCGAGGCGAACTCGCTGCCGAGAACCAAGCGCTAGGGGCCGCGGCGGCGCAATCCTCGAGCCCGCTGCTCACCGCAGCGCTCGTGCAGAACCTCAGGACGCAAGGGCGTGAACAGGATGCTGTTCGGCTGCACGAAGCGATGCGTCGCGAACTGACGCGCATCCACCTTCGCCGCAAGATCCAGCACCCACTGCTCGGGATCGAACTGGCCTACGCGTATCTCGCGCGCTGAAGCGAACTCAGGTCGCGCGAAGCATCGATCAGTTGCACAGCAGCAGCCGACACGAACGCTCTTGCAGCAAGCCTGCGCGCTCGTAGGCCCGACGCGCCGGCACATTGGTGGCGCTGACATGTAAGCAAGCCATCGACCCGCGGAATGCGAGCGCTGCGGCGGCAACAAGCGCTCCCGCATGCGATTTTCCGCGCGCCTCGGGGAACGTGTATACGCCCTCGATCACAAGCCCAGCGGGCCCGCGACTGCCGAGATCGAGCTTGCTGTGAAAGCCGCCCACAGGCCCCAGCACGAGGCATGTGCCGTCGGCGATACGGGCCGTCACAGCCTCGCGCAGCCACCTGCGGTCCACGCGATCCGGCCGAATGTTGAGGTCGAGGTGATGCAAGTCGAGCGCAGCATCGACGAGCCGTTCGCGATCCCCGCGCTGCGCTGGCCGAACCTCAAACGACCCGTCCAGCGGTTGCGCGTCCTCTGGCCGGCAGCCGTAGTAGACCTGATCGCGAAGGACGAGCGGCGGCGCCGGCAATCGCTCGGCGAGCAGGTTGAGAGCGGCGGCTGGACCGAGCGCGATGCGCCACGGCCACTGAGCGAACTCGACAGCCTCAGCGACACGGTAGGGATCGAGGGGCTCGCGCTCGACGACAACCATGTTGCCGCGCGGCCCGAACCAGATGCAGCCCAGTAGGCCATCCCGCCCGTGGAGACCGATCGCCTCGCCGATGCCGGCGGACAGGTCATTGCGCAGGTAGACGCCGTGCAGACCAACGGCCTCCGCGAGCAAGAGCGCATCTGCGCGGTCTGCATCGACCATTGGCCGAGCCTGGAACGGGGCAAAGGATGCCATCGAGGTTCAAGAATCCCGCGTCAAGGGCCGATCAGCAACCCAACTACGGAGTTGCCATTGGATCCAAAAGGCGTCTTGCCGCGTGACCCGCGCGATCTCGACCTCGCTTCGCGCCGCGCGTGGAGCCAACGTTTGTCGTTCGCACAACGCGAGTGGCATCCACGCCTCGCCGCTCTGGCGGAAGGCAAGCTCGCGGACGACTTCCCTGCGTTCTTGCTCGCGACCTCCGCGTTCCAGCCGCTGGCCCACAAGCTCGCGGACTGCGCCTCGCGCAGTTCGACCTCGATCGAGACCCTGGACGAACTCGAACGGTTCCTCGACGCGTTCGCGGACTACCTCCGCACCGATCGCGACGAGGTCGTGTTCGAGCAGAACACGCGCCGCGCCGGCTGAAGCCTCAGCGCAGACAGTCATATCCGGCGCAACCTCTCGGCGATCGCATCCGCAACCGCGTCCGCGAGCGGTTCGCCATCGAGACCAGGGACTTGGCCTGGCGCATCGGTTGGCACGAGATGAACGTGCGCATGCCGTACGACCCAACCGATCACGCTGACGCAAACACGCTCGCAAGGCAGCCGTTCGCGCATCCTGCGCCCGACCTCGTGCACGAAGGCCCAGAGCGCCGCGTGGCGCGCGGGATCGAGATCGAACGTCGAGTCGAGAACGTCGCGCGTGGCAACGATCACGTGTCCCGGACGCGCCGGTCGCGGCGCAAGAAACGCGACGTGCATCGCGTCTTCGGCGATGCGGCGGACCTGCGTGCGCCCCTCCACTACGTCGAGGAAGTTGGGACTCACGCTCACAGCTTCAGCTCCTTCGGATCCGTGACCGGCGCTTCGCATGCGCCTCGCCTACATACGTAAGCCGCAGGAACTCCATCCTTCGGGGCCTTACCGACAAACACCGCCGACAGCGCTTCGAGTTGCGCGCGATTGCCGTCGTGCACAAGGCCCACGACCGCGCGCCGCGATGGCGATCGCCATGCCGCTTCGAGCAACGCGCGAGTGCGAGGGTCCTCCGGATCTCCGGCGATGACTACTTCGCGCGGGTCCGACAGGGAGAACTCTGCGGCCATCACGAGCGATGGAGCGGCCGCTGGCATCTCCGCCAACAAGTCCGCATGACGCTTCAAGGACCGCTCGCCGCGCGCATACATCGCCTCGTCGCCGAGCAGCAGTCCACAACGCAACAACGCGCTCGCCACGCGCGCGCCGCCCGATGGGATGCTCGACTCCGTGACATTCTTGCTGCGCGCGATCAACGCTTCGTGATCGTCGCTGGTGAAGTAGAAGCCGCCATCGGCATCGTCGCCAAAGCGCTCGACGCACACGCGCAACAGGTCGCGCGCGGCGGCAAGCCACCGCGGATCTGCGTCGGCCTCGAACAGCGTGAGCAGCGCGCTCGCCATGAAGCCATAGTCATCGAGGAACGCGGGACCCTGCGCACGGCCGTTCGAGTAGGTGCGCACGAGCCGTCCGTCGACGACCATCTCCGAGAGCACGAACGACGCGGCGCGCTGTGCAGCGTTGAGACACTTGCGATCGCCCGTGACTTGCCACGCGCGCGCCATCGCTTCGATCGCCATGCCGTTCCACGACGCCAGGATCTTGTCGTCCGTTGCGGGACGAACGCGACGCCCTCGCGCCTCGAGCAACCGCTCGCGAGAGCGCTCGATGCGCACACGGACATCGTCGGTCGGCTTGCCGAGTGCGCTGGCGATGGAGTCGAGGTCGCGCGCCATGTGCAGCACGTTGCGGCCTTCCCAATTGCCTTCTTCTCTCACGCCCCATCGCGCAGCGGCGACATCGAGATCGTCGCCGAGCACGTCACGGATCTCCGCTAGCGTCCACACGAAGAACCGCCCCTCCTCGCCTTCGCTGTCGGCATCCTGGCTGGAGAAGAAGCCGCCGCCCTCCGACTGCAACTCGCGCATCACGTAGTCGAGCGTCTGCTGCGCAGTCGATGCGTGCTTCTGGCCCCATGGCTGCAGGCTCGCTTCGAGATACGTGCATGCAAGCAGCGCGTTGTCGTAGAGCATCTTCTCGAAGTGCGGCACGAGCCACTCGCGGTCCGTGCTGTAGCGGTGGAAGCCGTAGCCGATCTGGTCGAACAAACCGCCGTTCGCCATGCGATCCAGCGTGACGCTCGCCATGCGCTTTGCTTGCTCGTCGCCGCGATGCGCGAGCAGCAGCAAGACCTCGAGCTCGGACGCGTGCGGGAACTTCGGCGCGAAGTGTGGAGCTGACGCGAAGCCTCCGTGCGCTTCGTCGAAGCGAGTTGCCGACTGCGCCGCCATCTTCGCGGCAATGCCGCTCTTCAAATCCCCTGGCGCCATGTCTGCCTGCAACCCTGCGCGCAGATGAGCAGTTAACTGCTTGCCGCCCTTCTGGCACTCCTCAGGCTTCTCGCGCCACACTTTGGCCAACTGCGTCAACACGCGACGAAACGACGGCAATCCACTGCGCTCCTCAGGCGGAAAGTAGGTGCCGCCATAGAAGGGCTCGAGATCCGGCGTCAGCCACACGGACATCGGCCAACCGCCGTTGCCAGTCATAGCCTGCACCGCAGCCATGTAGATCTCGTCGAGATCCGGGCGCTCCTCGCGATCCACCTTGATGCAGACGAAGTTCGCGTTGAGCAACGCGGCCGTCGCTTCGTCCATGAAGCTCTCGCGCTCCATCACGTGGCACCAGTGGCAGGACGAGTAGCCGATGCTGAGGAAGATCGGCTTGCCCTCCTTCTTGCTGCGCTCGAGCGCTTCCTTGCCCCACGGATACCAATCGACGGGGTTCGACGCGTGCTGGCGAAGGTAGGGAGAGGCTGAGTCTGCGAGTCGGTTCCGCGTGCGGGAATGCTGCATGGGATCCTGCGCAGCCGCATCGTGCGTCGTACCGAGCGCGAGCGCAGCCACGAGCCCCATCCTGCTGCACGCGCGGGCGACGATTGGGATGCGAGTTGCCATCCGCCGCACTCTACCTCGCAGCGCCACGAACTCGACCAGCCATGGAAATGCAAACCGCCGCGACTGCACGAGGCAGTTCGCGGCGGTCGTTTCGTCGGTGCGGCACTCGCGCCGCAACGGCTCAGCTTTCGCCGATCGCGGCGGCGACGAGGCAACCCTTCGCGACGGCCGTCAGGGCCTCATCGCTACGGAAGATGCGGCCGACGGGGATCGGGAAGTCGATCTTCGCGAACTCGTCGCGGAAGACCTCGATGAAGCCGCCGATCAGCGATGTGCCGCCTGCGCAGGCGATATCGATCGGCTGCTGGAACGATGGCATGTTCTTGCCGGACTCGAAGCGCGCCTTGATGTTCGACAGCACGTAGCTGATGAGGCTGCGATAGTAGATCGCGACCGCTTCTTCCTCGCGGCTCTTCGGGTCACGGATATCGATGCCGCGCTCCTTGATGAACGTGGCCTTGCTGCGCGGAACGCCGAGCACGTGCGCGACGTTCTTGTCGATCCAGTCGCCACCGCGCGCCACCGAGAACGACAGGCACGGGATCGACTTGTAGGCGATGCACGCGTTGGCCATGCCGCCGCCGAACGAGAGGCCGATGCCGGTGAAGTCGCTCTCCGCCAGTTCGGCGAAGATGACTGCGTGGGCTTCGTTGATCGCATGGGCCGTGTAACCCATCTTGTTGATCATGCTCTCGAACAGACCCTGGTGGTACACGACGTTGTTGTCGACGTCGAGCGAGGGCGCTGGCACACAGAAGTAGCAGTTCTCGCCAGCCTGGCGCGGCTCGCCGAGAATCTTGCTGATGATGAGCTTCATCATCGGCAGAGCATCCAATTCGTTCGGGCTCACGAGGCCATCCTGCATCGGACGGCGCGTCTCGCGGCCGAACACGTTCGCGAGTTCGAACGCCGACTCACCGATCACGACGAGCTTGCCGTTGTGCACCACGTAGGGCACCTTCAGCTTCGTCAGCATGTTCTTGCTGTAGACGTCACTCGGGATGTCGAGGAACGCATTGCGTTCGACGGTCACCGTGATGCCGCCGTCATCGCTTTGGATTGCGGCTGCGAGATTCGCGGTGCCGACATCCAGGCCCTTGCCGAGCGCAACTTGCGTGTCGCTCGAAGGATTGCCCGTGGTCAGGTTCTGGTTGTTCGTGTCAGTCATGGTCGTGTTCTTCCCTGATCGTCCCCGCGGCCGGATTACCCGCCGCCTTTGAGCTTCTTGAGGCGCTCCAGGTTTGCGGCGATGCCGCCAGCGCTCTTCTGCTTGACCTGGATGTTGCCCATGTTGGACTCGAGGTCTTTGCCCGTGTCCTTGAACAGCCCGTCGAACTTGACGTCTCCGCCTTCGACGGCTGCGCTGATTCCCATCTTCTTGCCGAGCTTCTCCAGCCGGTCGTTGAGCGATCCAGCGAGCTTCTCGATCGCCGCGGACAAGTCCGGGCTTCCGGCGAGCGCAGCCACAGCAGGCGCGCCAGCAACCGCAACGCTCGGAACCGAAGCGTTGGAAGCAGCGCTGCGCGCCGACAGCAGCTCTTGCTTCAGCCGCGCGATCTCACCATCGCGATCTGCGATCGCCTGATCCTTCGTCTGCAGCGCATCCTGCAACTCGGCAAGGCGCGTCAGCTCTTCCTCGCGTTCGCGCATGAGCGAACGGAACTCGTTGCGGCTCCGTTCGACGAGACGGTCTGCTTCGCCCTTGGATACGAGGCCTGAGCTCTCGATCGCAGAGTGCACCGCCGCATGGATCATCGCAGCGACGTGCTCGGCCTTGATGAGGCGCACCTTCTTGCGGCCTTCATTGGCCAGCTGCTCGAGCGTCGCAGTGCGCGATCGAGCGGATAGGGCGTCTCTTACGTCGTTTACGGTTTCCATGCAGGCTGTCCGGACAAGGACCGATGCGGTCACGCACCCTTTCGGAATGCCCGAGTCAGGACTTGAGGCTCCTCCGGTCCGTGGCCGCAGAGATCGATGGGACTCGCTGCAGAATCCGCGCGCGCGTCCGCATGAGTGCCACGCCAAAAACGAGCAAGGGCGCCGCGTCGCCTACTGCGACACGACGCCCTCGCGGGATCCGTGAGCGATGCTGCGATTCCGATCAGAACGGGATATCGCCGTAGTCGACGTCGCCGCCGCCACCACCACCGCCGCCGCCGCCCTCGGAATCACCACCGCCACGACGCGCGCCGCCGCCAGTCGCGCGGCGAGGAGCGCTACCGCCGCCACCGCTACCGCCGCCGCCGCCGCCGCCACCGCCCTCACCCGCAGAACGCGGGGCACCGACGAACTGGAAGTTGTCGATGACGACCTCGAGCTTGTTCTTCTTCTGGCCGTCCTGGCCCTCCCACGTGGAGTACTCGAGGCGACCCTCGACGAAGAGCGGGCTGCCCTTGCCGACGTACTGGCTCAGGACTTCGGCAGTACGACCAAATGCCGTGAGATCGACGAAGCAGGTCGACTCCTTCTGCTCGCCGTTCTGCGTCCACTTGCGATTGATCGCCATGCCGAGCTTGGCGATCTGCATTCCGCCCTGAGTCGTGCGCATTTCGACATCGCGCGTCAGGTTGCCCATCAGGATGACTTTGTTGAAGTTGGCCATGACACCCTCGTTGTTCGTGAAAGAAGGAGCAGGCGGGATCGGGTGCGTTCCGCCGCTCAAGAAGGGCGCGATGCTAGGCAACCGAAAGGCCGCGTCGACGGCAAAGTCCGCGCACGTTCGCGCGGCGGCGTGGCAAGGGCGTCACGGACAACAGCCGGAGCATGCGGCACTGCGCACAGGAGTGCGTTGTGCATTCGCCGCCTCGCTGGCAAGCCGGTAGGTCCGTGGCTAGCCTTCGCGACCGCAACATGAGCAACCCCGCGAGAGAACGTCGTCGCGCACCGCGCGCAGTCGCCGACTTCCCGATCCAACTCACTCCGGGACAGGGGGCCCAGCCGGCCCGCCTGAAGGACCTCTCGAGCATCGGCCTGTGCTGTACCAGCCCGTCGGAGGTCGGCGAGTTCACGAAGCTCGGCATCGACCTCCAGCTGCCCGGCCAGAGCAGGCGGCACACGATTCACGGCGCAGTCGTGCGCTGCGATCCATCGCACACCGAGAAGGGCAACTTCGAGATCGCGGTCTACTTCACCGACATCGAGCCGGCGACGAAGGTTGCAATCGAAGACTACGTGGCGAACGGCGCACCGGCCTGATTAGGAATGGAGCCTGAGCACGGAACGGGGCATCGGCCCCACCCGTCGCGTTAGGTCACAGGAGTTTGCGCTAGCGCAAGCGACGCGCGACGACGAAGCGATCGATGCCGGCGAGGTCCTTGCGTAGCTCGACATCGCACAGCGATGCGCAGTTCTGCAACTCTCGGAATGCGGCATCACTTGCTCCTGCCCCGGTCTCCATTGCAACCAGGCCGCCAGCAAGGACGCGCCGACCAACCTCGGCGCAGATCGCGCGGTAGCACGAACCGGGGTCCCCGTTCTCACTGAAGAGCGCCAGCGGCGGCTCGAACTGACGCACATCCTCAGCCAAAAACTGTGGCTGCGCAGGGTCGACGTAGGGCGGGTTGCTGACGAGGACGTCGAACGGCGCATCCGCGCTGCATGGCCCCCACCACGAGCCTTGGCGCAGTTGCACGCGATCTGCGACGCCGTGCCGCGCGACGTTGCGGGTTGCGACCTCGATCGCATTCTTGCTGAGGTCCACCGCGACCACGGACACGTCGGGGCGTTCTTTGGCGATCGCGATTGCGATCGCGCCGCTGCCAGTGCCGAGGTCCACGACGCGCGCGCCGGACGGAGTCGCGGCGAGCACGAGGTCGACGAGTTCTTCGGTCTCGGGCCGCGGGATCAACACCGCGGAGGAAACTTCGAGTTCGAAGCCGCGGAAACTCCACGAGCCAAGGAGATGCGCTACCGGCTCGCCTTTGCCGCGACGCTGCGTGAACGCGCGCATCGAAGCGCGCTCCTCCTCCGACAAGGGGCGATCGTGCTGCAAGTAGAGTTGCAAGCGATCGAGCCCGAGCACTTTGCCGAGCAGCAGCTCTGCGCTGCGCTTTGGCGCATCCACCCCGTGCTGGCCAAACCACCCTTCGGCGGCTCGGAGAACGGACAGCACGGTGTGGCTCACGTCGATTCGCCTGCGGTGTTCAGCGGCGCTTGCGATCGCCAGCCTGAGCCTGACGTGCCGCCTTCTGTTCCTTGTTCTTCTTCGCTCCGCCGACGATGCCGAGGATGAAGTAGATCTCCGTCAGCAACGCGCCGAGGAACACGAAGAAGCGGCCGGTGCCGAACGAGCGGAAGAACATCTCGCAGCGCGCCGCAGCGGCAGGCGCCGTGTCGACATCCTTGCCGAGGCCCGTGCCCATGTCCGCGAACAAGTTGCCGATGCCGTAGCCGTTCTCCAGCGCCGGCAGGCCTTCCACCCACTTCATCGAGAGTGCTTGCACCGATGCCGCAGCCGCGTCGAAGTTGATCAGGTTCATCGTCTGCGTGAGCAGCGGGAACATGCAGAGGCCGATCCACTTGAGGCTCGAGCTCGTGGCGCGGTTGTGATGGATCGCCGACCACCACGTCCAGACCATGCCGATCGCGATGAACGTGAAGAAGGCGCCGCTGATCGTCTTGTAGCCGGCGAGGTTGAGATCCGCCGAGAACGGCATCGTGCAGCCGATCAGCATCAGCACGCCGCACATCAAGAACTTGTAGGACGACTTGTCCGTACACCGCGGATTGAACGCCGGCGACGGCAGACCAGCGCTCGGCCCTGCCGACATCGACTGCATCTGCGAAGCGACGGCTGCCTCGATTGCCTCAGGTGCAACGCCAGCGGCCGGATCGAGGGGTTCGAGTTCTTGCAGGGGGAGTTCGTTGCCGGTGTCGGTCATGAGAGAAAGGGTGTCTTGGGGTTCGAGAGGGCTGTGGAGGTCAAATCTGTTCGAGTCGCCGTTCGCGCTCATCCGCGAGCAGCGCGTCGATCACGGGTTCAAGCCGACCTTCCATGATCTGTGTCAGCGAGAAGTTGCGGCCGAGCCGATGGTCGGTCAAGCGATCCTGAGGGAAGTTGTAGGTGCGAATGCGTTCGCTGCGGTCGCCAGTGCCAACCTGCTCCTTGCGCTC
>JBEELK010000309.1:0-11330 GCA_041168165.1 Planctomycetota bacterium
GAGACCGACGGCATCGAACTCGAGAAGAAGAGCCACATCGGCGCGCCGTCGCTGCACCTGTCGATCGACACGCGCGGCGAGGAGCCACGGTCCGGCGCATGGCGCACCAACCTGCTCCTCCCCCATGGCCGTTACGAACTGCGCGGTGTCGTGCGCTGCGAAAAGGTCGAGCCGCCGCCGCGCGACGCCGACGGCAACGAGCACGGCGGCGTCACCTTGCGCTGCGACGGAGCGCTGTCCGAGCGACTGTCCGGCGACGCCAACTGGCGACCGCTCGTATGCACGTTCGAGGTCGGCGAGTTCCAGCGCAACGTCGAGCTGTCGTGCGAACTGACGGCATTCGTCGGCGCCGCGTGGTTCCGCTTCGACTCGCTGCAACTGGTCCGAGTCGCGGACTGAGGCGGTCAGCGGAGCGGACGGGTTCTCACGCGGTCCGCCTCAATCACCACGAACTGACCGGACCACTCCTCACAGGACAGAAACGCAGACAGCGCACACTCGGTGTCGACCTGAACGGATCGCCCTTCCAATCGCAGCAGCACAACCCCGTAGCCTGCGTCGATCGCGCACCGGACCGCCAATTCGCCAAAGTCCTTGTCCATGGTGACGACTAGGCGCTTCTCCAGATGCGCTCGATCCAGGACGGTGCGATCCGCAGCGCCAGCTCCATCCTCGACGCACCAAGTCACGTCGTGGCCCATGGAACGGAGCCCCATGACGATGGAGCTCGGAATGTTCTAGTTCGCGAGCATTCGCATGGGGGCTCAGGCACGCAGAGGGAACATTCGCTCAGAGCGCAGCACTTCCGCTGCGTATGCAAGGCACGCCTGAAGGTCCTGCGCCACTAGATGCGGATACTGCGACAGGATGTCGGCCGTCGAATAGCCGCGAGCCAACAGGTCCATGACCAACTCCACGCTGATTCGCGTGCCTCGGATCACAGCCTTTCCCACGAGGACCGCAGGGTCCGCAGAAATGCGCTCGCGCCAGTTCATGGGACCATTCTGCCTGCGCCTTTGCGTTCGGCCAGGGGCGCGAATCGAACCGCCCCCGCCCTGCACCGCCGCCGTTGGTGCTTTCTGGCCACGCACCTACACTGCCGCGCCCCACGACTTCGCAGCTTCGACCATGAACCTACGCACGTTCGCACCGAGCATCGCCGCATTGACCCTCGTCGCCGCCGTAGCGGCGCAGAACGAGGAGGCGGACTTCAACCAGCGCCAAGCGAAGGCGCTCAACGCGTTCGCGAAGAAGGCGTTCGACAAGGGCTTCCCGCGCATCGCCAAGGTCGTGTGGATGCAGGTGCACAAGCTCTACGACGCGGACAACGAGGAAGCGTGGAAGGGCCTCGGCTACGTCAAGGTCGGCAACAGCTGGAACCCGGACACCAAGAAGCCGTATCCGAGCGCGGACACCGGCAATGGCGCGGAAGGCCAGCCGTTGCAGCGCGCCTACGAACAACTCAAGAAGGACCTCGCGGGCCAACATCGCCTGCAAGCAGACAAGTGGCAGAAGGCCGGCCGCACGGACCGCGCCAACCACCACTGGCGCATGGTGCTGCGCTGGGTCGACGACGATGACCAAGCCAAGAAGGCGCTCGAGTACGTCGAGGTCGGCACGTTGTCGGGCACGGACCTCGAGAAGACGCTCTATGACCGCAGCAAGGCGATCGAGAAGGCGGTCGAGGAGCAGTCGAAGACCGACTACGAAGTGAAGCAGGTCACGGACGTGCAGTGCGAGCCGATCGACCGCGCGCAGATCAAGTACATCACGGTGCGCAGCGAGCACTTCACGCTGCACGGCGACGAAGACCAACTCGAGAACCTCAGCAACGCGCTGCGTTGGGCCGAGCGCACGCTGCGCGTGTGCAAGGTCGCGTTCCCGTGGGAGTTCCAGGACGGCCCATGGCCGAACGACTGGGCCTGCTTCGTCGCGAAGGAGACCTACCAGCAGATCCTCAAGGCCAACAACGTGCCGGATCTCGAATGGCGCCTTGAGAACACGTCGACATGCGGCATCGGCCGCACGGTCGTCGCGGCGACGAGCGGCGTGCAGGTCACGCTCGACTCGTGCGTGCGCAACGTCGCGCGCGGCTACGCGGGCTTTGGCTCCGACGGCTACGTCGAAGGCATCGGGCACACGTTCGTCGGCATGATCTTCAACAACAACCGACTGTTCTCAGTCGACTTGAAGAAGCAGCAAGGCACGGTCGCGAGCGAAGATGACCGCGAATACACGTCGCCGGACTTCGACGTGTGGAAGAACCTCAGCCTCGAACTCGCGTGGCGCAGCAGCGGCGGTGTTCCGGCCAACAAGGTGCCGTTCTGCGAAGCGTCCGCGTTCAGCAACGAAGAACGCATCAAGGCGTGGTCGTTCTGCGACTACATGATGCGCCGCGACCCCGCGATGTTGCGCACGATGGACCAGATCGCGCAGGAGCTGAAGAAGAAGCGCATCAAGCAGCCCGCCGAGTTCGACAAGGCGTTTGAGGAAGCGCACAAGATCCCGGTCGCGCAACTCGACAAGGAGTGGGAGGACTTCTGGACCGGCGCGTCGCCGGTGCTCAAGGCGATCCAGAACAACACGCCACCGATCGCCGCGATCAGCAAGGGCGTCGACAAGTGGCTCGAAGCGTTGAACGCCGCGCGCAAGACCTACGGCCGCGCGCCCGTGACGTGGTCCGCCAACTTCTCGTCGCGCTGCAAGGAGCACGCGGAGTATCTGAAGAAGAACAAGGACCTGCGCGACGCAGCATCGATGCACACACAGTCCGTCGACCTCGGCGGCAGCTACGTCGGCAGCCTGTTCGCACAGATGGCGCTCGTGGTGCCCGACGCCGCGATCGGCAACGCGAAGAAGACGTTCGAGCGCTGGATCTACAAGCCGGGCTACCGCGACGCGTTGCTCAACAACACGATCCTGTCGGTCGGCATGTACATCGAAGGCGACGTGCTCGTCATCAACGGCACGAGCGGCATTGGCCAGCCCAAGGCCGCGAACGCTGGCGCCGACTGCTATCCGCCGCGCAACGACAGCGGCCTGATGTTCGAGGCCGATGTGCCCGTCGATGAGCTAGGCCCGGAGATCGCGAAACTGCTTGAGAAGCACGGACGCGCTGGCAAGAAGACGATCGGCTTCCCGCTGACGATTCACTTCGGCAGCACGGGCGGCATCCAAGCGCGCAGTTCGCTGCGCTGCGTCGCGCAGGGCCCGAAGGGCGACGCGATCGAAGGCGTGCTCGTGTTCGACGAAGGCACGTGCCGCACGACGAGCGCTCCGGGCATGGCGACGTTCTGGCCGCTCGATCCGCTGCCGAAGGGCAAGATCGCGTTCCAGTGGAGCTGGCTGTCGGGCCAAGAGCAGCAGACGTTGAAGGGCGGCTTCTCGGCGAAGTGAACGGCGGCGCAACTCATGCGCCGCTCGCTCACCAGAACAAGCGCTTGGCCGTCGCCTGCACGCGCTTCACTTCGGCGCCGCGGCTGACCCACAAGGTCCACTGCACGCCGTCGTAGCTGCCGAGTTCGCGATCGTTGAACAGATCGCGCAGCGACGCGAGGCCTTCGATGCGGCGCAACACGGGATCGCCGCCCTCGGTGCGCAACTCGGCCGCGAGCACGAGGTCGCCCTCGGCGATGTCCGATTCCGCGCGCTGCTCGCCGGGCCACAACTTCTCGACGAGCGCCGCGGACTCCTGCACTTGCTGCGGCTCGCCATTCTGGTCGCCCGTGAACGCGCGGTGCAGCGCGATCGACGCGTTGCGCATGCGCGCCTCGTCATCGGCAAACGCGAGGTCCTTCACGAGCAAGCCAGACATCCGCACGACGGACCATGCGAGCTGCGACATCGGCGCGATGCGCATCGTCTTCTTCTCGCCGTTGCGCTCGAGCACGACTTCGACCTCGACGCCAGGCTCGAGCCCCGCGAGCCCAAGCGAGAACGCGCCACTCCACGCGACCGGCGTTCCCGCGAGCGCCACGACGCGATCACCCGACTTCACGCCCGCCGCATTCGCGGGGCCGCGCGGATCGCAGTCGAGCACGAGGACCTTGCCGTCATCGTCGGTGACGCGCATGCCGAGGTCGGGCGTGCGCAGCTTGTAGGGCTGCAGCAACAAACCGAGCAGTTGCTTGCGAACGTGCCCCACTTCGATCGCGTAGCCCTTGTTGTTGAACGTGCCGCCGCCCGCGCTGTTGATGCCAACGAGGCTGCCGTTCATGTCGAGCAACGCGCCGCCGCTGTTGCCGCCGTTGATCGCCGCGTCGGTCTCGACGAGCGGACCAAGCTTCTCGAATCGTCCCTTCACGCGGATCGACTGATCCTTCGCGGACACCACGCCGAACGTGACGGTGTTGGCGCGGCCGTGCGGATTGCCGATCGCCGCCACGTGCTCGCCGATCGCGAGCGCGTCGCTGTCGCCCACTTCGACGGCATGGAGCTTCTCGCCTTCTGCGAGTTCGAGCTGCAGCAGCGACAGGTCGTCTTCGCGCGAGATGCTGAGCACCTTGACGCGATACTCCTTGCCGCCAAACACGCGCGCCGTGACCTGATGGTCTTGCACCATCGAGCCGTCGGGATTGGTCGCGTCATCGACGACGTGCCAGTTGGAGAGCGCGAGCCCGGATGGATCGATCACGACACCGGAACCGAGGCTCATCGGGACGAACGTGCGCTCCTTCATCGACGCGAACGGATCGTCCTCGTCGACCTTCGTCACGTCCTTGCTGACGTAGATGTTGAGCATCGCAGCAGCGTGCTGCTCGACCATGCGCGACAGCGCGGTCGCGCGCGAGTCCTTGGGCGTCGCCTTGGGCGCAACGATGGCCTCTGCTGCGTTCGCGTGCTCTTCCAGCTGCTTCTGGAACGCGCGCCGAACACGCGCAATGCCGACGAACGTCGACAGGTTGGTCTCCGTCGAGACGCGGTCGCCGCGCTGCGCGAACTGCATGTCGATCGGATCGATCGGCCCGGCGTCGCCGATGCCGAGCAAGCGACCTTGGACGTCGACGATCGCGCCGCCGCCGTTCTGATTGCCGAGGTTGGCGTCGCTCTGGATGCGGCCGCCTTCGCGATCGCGCTTCGCCGACACCACGCCCTTCGTCACCGCGAGCGCGCCGTGGGGATTGCCGATCGCGAGCACGTCCTCGCCCACCGTCGCGTCGTCGTTCTCGTCGCATGCGATCGCCGCGAGCGATGCGCCTTGCGTCAGCTTCGCCTTCAGCAACGCGAGGTTGGACGGGCCATGCGTATCGAGCACTTCGGCTTCCAACGTCTTGCCGTCGAGCGTGCGGATGCGCGGCGTGCCGCCCTTCACGACGTGCGCGTTGCACACGACGAGCCCGCTCTTCGACACGACGACGCCGCTGCCGAGACCCTTCACGCGCACGACGCCGCCTGGATCGTCGGCCTTGGCGACCGGGAATGCGCCCTCGCCGGCCCACACGGTCACGATCGAAGCCGACGCATCCTTAACTGCCTTCGCGAACGGATGCGCGATGCCTGCGTTTTGCGACGCGCCACTCAATTGCTTCGAGAATGCCTTCGCCACAACCGACGCCGATGCGACGACGCCGAAGCTCGGCTTCTTGAGGTCCTCGAGCGTCGGCTCCGAAACGTCGCGTTGCACATGCTCGCTCGCGTAGAGGCCGAGCAGCGCACCGTCCGCGTCGAACACCGGCGCGCCGTCACAGCGCTCGTCGTTGCGCGAGTCACACAAGAAGATCGCTTCGCGCGCGAACTGCGCGCCGCCGATCTCGACGCCGCACGCAGCAGCGCTCGTGACGCCAGCGAAGGCGAGCATCTCCTTGCCCTCTGGCCGCGACAGAACGAGCGCGGGCGAACCCGGCTGTGCTGGCGATCCCAGGAGCTTCGCGGCCTGCAGCGGCGCAGTGGGCTTCACACGCAACAGCACAAAGCCCGTCGCTGCGTCGGTCGCTTCGATGGTCGCCAACAGCCGCGTGTTCTGCGCATCGTCGAGTTGCACGTAGATGCGCTTGTCCGATGCGCCATCCGCTTCGCGCACGAGATGACGCCACGTCAGCACGAGGCCGTCGGCATGCACGATGACGCCGCTCGATGAGCGCACGATCGGGAACGCGCCGCGCGGACCGTCGACTTCGACGACGACGTGCACGGCAGACGCGCGCGCCTTGGCGACAAGGCCCGCAGGGCCCGCGCGTCGCGCCGGCGACGCAGCCTCGTCGGGCGACGGGCGCAGCAGGGTCGGGCTGGGCGCGGCTTGCGCGCACAACGGCGCGAGCGCGGCGAAGACAGCGACGGCGAGAATCTGGCGAACGGACGGCATCCGCGCAGGCTAGCGGAGCCCGCGCCGCGACGGCAACGTCACTTGCCCTTGCTGTCCTTCCCGTCCTTGCCCGCCTTCGGGTCAGCACCTGCGGCGGCCTGCGCGTTCGCCTCGTTGCGCTTCTGTGCGAGCTCGATCATGCGCTTTTGGATCTTGAGGTAGTACGAGACGCGCTCGGCCATGTTCTTCATGGTCGCGGCCTCGTTCTCGTCCGAGCCCTGGAACTGCGAGCCCGCGTACATCTTGCTCATGAAGTCATCGAGCGGCTTGATCGATCGCTTCACGGGCGGGTAGGTCGATTGCACGGACTCGAGCATCTTGACGAGCGCCTTCATGTCCTTGCGCGACTTCTGGCCACCGGTTGGCTCGAACTTGGAGAGTTGCTCGATCGCTGCGTCCGTCGCCGCGAGCGCCTTCGTGAGGTCCTTGTCCTTCGCTTCCTTGAGCGACGGCTTGAGGCCAGCGCCCTCGACGAGCCGCTTGCCGTCACACGCGCCGCACTTCCAACCACCATCGCCGCTGCACGCGGGGCACTTCGAGCGCTGCTTGGCGCCGCCGATGAACATCCCGCCTGCGCCGCCGCACACGCTGCACAGCAAGAACGACGCGCCCGAGCACGACGGGCACGCGGCCTTCTCGAGTGGATCCGGCAGCGTGCCTTCGCCTGCGCACATGCGGCAGGTCGCTTCGCGCGACTCGGCGCGCTGGCAATCGAGGCATTGCGTCACTTCATCGGGGTAGCGCTCGCACGTCGTGCACTTGACCTTGCCCTTGCCGACGCACGCGGGGCACTGCTCCGCCTTGTGCTCGGCCCACTGCGCCACGCCCTTGTCGTCGACGACGGTTGGGCGCTCGAGGCGTTCGGGGATCAGGACCTTTTGTTGCGCGGAGGCGAACGCAGCAAGCAGCAGCAAGGCCAACGCGGACCAGAGGCGCGACGTCGAAAGCATGGATGGCTCCGTGAGGCGCAGCGTGATCGCCGCGCGAGCGGCATACGCTAGCGCGGCAGCGCTCGTCGCGCTCGCGTCCATCGTCCGGCTTCAGTTGCGCAGCGCGGCCGCCGTATGCGCGGGCTATCGTGCCGCGATGCCCGAAGTGGTCGTGATCGACTCCAACAGCCGCGACGCCATCGCGCGCGCAGCCCAGCGCCTGCGCGAGGGCCAGCTCGTTGCGTTCCCGACGGAGACGGTCTACGGACTTGGGGCCAACGCGCTCGACGGCGATGCCGTAGCACGCATCTTCGCCGCCAAGGGGCGACCCAGTCACAACCCGGTCATCGTGCACGTTGCGAGCATCGACGATGCGCAGCGCGTCGTGCGAAAATGGCCGCCCGTCGCACAGCGACTTGCGGATCGATTCTGGCCGGGGCCGCTGACGCTCGTGCTGCCGAAGTCGCCCGACGTGCCATCGTCGGTGACCGCGGGCCTCGACAAAGTCGGCGTGCGCGTGCCCTCGCATCCGATCGCGCTCGCTCTGTTGCGCGCGGCCAACGTGCCCGTCGCGGCGCCGAGCGCAAATCTCAGCAACGCGGTGTCCCCCACGACCGCGCAGCACGTAGCAACTTCGCTCGCGCACAACGATGTGCTCGTGCTCGATGGCGGCGCATGCGAGGTTGGCATCGAGAGCACGGTTGTCGATGTCAGCGGCGACGTTCCTGTGCTGCTGCGACCCGGCGGCATCAGCAAAGCAGCGCTCGAACGCGAACTCGGCTGCGCAATCGAACTCGCGACGACGACAGCGCGCGACGACGCGCCGCGAGCATCGCCGGGCATGCTGCACAAGCACTACGCGCCGCGCGCCAAGGTCGAGTTGATTGCGCACGGCGACGCGATGGCAGCACAACGCGCGATCGCCGATGCGAGTGAGCGCGGCGAGACAATCGGCGCACTCGCGATCACAGAAGCCGTGCGCAATGCCGCGATCGCATGCATTCGCATCGCCGCGATGGCGGATAACCCGCGCGACTATGCGCGCTGGCTCTACGCCGAACTGCACGCGATGGACGACGCGCACGTCGCGAGGATCGTCATCGAAGCCGCGCCAAGCGACGGCGCGTGGGATGGCGTTCGCGATCGCGTGCAACGCGCGAGCCACTGACGAACTCGTCCCAGGGTTGTCGCGCCATGGAGCGGGACGAAGCGGCCCGCACCCTAGCAAACTCGCCTCGATGGACGGGGTTGCCCCATTACCGCATCCGCTGGATCGTCTTGCGATGCGCTCCCGCCATCGCGGCTATGTCTCACCCTCGCGCCTTGCGATCGCTGTGGTCGCGATGCAGTTGGCGAGCACAGCATCTGCTCAGGTGCAATGGCGCCAACCTGAGGGGCGCATTCGGCTGACGGGCCGCACGGGACCTGCGATGGCCTACGACGCGGCGCGCGCGCGGGCCGTGTTGTTTGGCGGACTCGACGCCAGCGGTCGCCGCGACGAGACCTGGGAATGGGATGGCAGCCAGTGGCAGGAGCGCGAACTCGCGATCAGGCCACCCGCCCGCTCGCACCACGGAATGGCGTGGGATGCCGCTCGCGGGCGCACCGTGATGTTCGGCGGCCAAACGACGAATGGCACGGGCACCGTCGTGTTCCTCGGCGACCTCTGGGAGTTCGACGGCGCGAACTGGTCGCAGCGCGCGTTTGCGATCGGACCGACGGCGCGTTCCGGATCCGCGATGGCGTTCGACTCGCTGCGCTCGCGAGCGATTCTGTTTGGCGGGCTCACGGGCCCCAATGCGACCGCGTCAGACCCGCATTGGGAATGGGATGGCGCACAGTGGACGCAGGGCCCCGCGGGACCCGCGGCGCGCACGCAACCCGCGATGGCATTCGATGCGGCGCGCAATCGCACGGTGTTGTTCGGCGGCATGGGCCAGTGCCTCGCGTTCTCATGCCCCACGGGAGCGGACACTTGGGAGTTCGACGGCACGTCGTGGCAACAGCGCGTCGTGACAGGACCGTCCGCGCGACACGCCGCATCGATGGCCTTCGACGCAACGCGCAATCGCATCGTGCTCGCAGGCGGACAAGGCGCGTGCCAACCCGCGTGCATCCAGACCTATGACGACGTCTGGGACTACGACGGCGCGCAGTGGACCCAACGCGCGGCGATGCCGCTGCGGCTCTATGCGCAGGCGATGGCCTACGACGCGGCGAATGCGCGCTGCGTCGCCTACGGCGGCACTGGGGTGATCCCGAACTGGCCGAGCAGCAACAACGACGCGACGCTCGCGTTCGATGGACTGAGCTGGTCGATCCCGTCGCCGAGCGTCGCAACGCCTGCGCGGATGTCGGATGCGATCGCATTCGACGAGGCTCGCTCGCAGATGGTCTGGTTTGGCGCCACCAATGCGCTCAATCCAGCGACGCCCGGCACGTTCGTGTTCTCGACCGCTGCGTGGCAGCGCGTTACGCCCACGCAAGAACCACCGGCGCGCACCAACCACGCGATGACCTACCACCGCGCGCGTTCGCGCGTCGTGCTGTTTGGCGGCACGGCGAGCAACGGCACGTTCTTGCGCGACACGTGGGAGTGGGATGGCGCCAACTGGAACGCGATCGCGCCGCTCAACTTGCCGCCAGCACAGTATGGGCATGCGCTCGCCTATGACTCGGTGCGCAACGTGACGGTGCTGTATCCCGGCGCGTTCGCGCAGGATCTGCTGCACGAGTACGACGGCATCACGTGGACGCCGCGCACACCGGCGGTGAAGCCGCCCCATCGCCTGTATGCCGGCTTTGCCTTCGATGAGTCGCGCGGAGTCGCGGTGCTGTTTGGCGGCATCCAGCAGTTTGTGCAGAACGACTGCTGGGAATGGGATGGCAACGCGTGGACGCAACGCACGTTTGCGGGCGCGATCCCAGAAGCGCGCAGCTTCAGCCGACTCGGCTACGACGCCGTGCGCTCGCGCATCGTGCTGTTTGGCGGACAGCGTCAGGACTACTCCGCGCATGCAGACACATGGGACTACGACGGCGTCGCGTGGTCGCAGCGTAACGCGGGCCTTCCTGCGGGCCGCGCCAACCACGGCATGGCCTTCGATCGCGCGCGCAATCGGATGATGATCGTCGGCGGCTATGCGGGCATCGGTTCGTTTGGCCACCTGCAGGACACGTGGGAACTGGTCGCGCCATGCGATCGCGCAGGCCCCGGAGAACTCGGCAGCGGCGGCCTGCCGCTCGGATGCTCGACCGAGCCGCGCGTCGGCTCGTCGTTCTGCGTGCAGTTTCAAAACCCTTCGCCAAACGCCGCGGGCCTCGACTTCCTGCTGCTGACGCCGGGCTCGTGCAGCCGCACGCCAGGCCTCGTGTCGCCGCCGGTCGGCTGCTCGCCGAGCTATCTCTACGGCGTGCCGTCGGACGTGCTGCTCGCGTTTGGCGGCTCGCCGTCGTTCTGCTTCTCGGTGCCGAACTCCAGCGTGTTCCTCGGCGCAGCAATCTGCTTCCAGGGCTCGTCGTACGAGTTGCCAGGGTGCTTCCACGCCACGGACGCGGTGCAAGTCATCGTGCAGTAACGACCACGACGCGACGCGCGTCAGGCCATGCTACGGAGCAACGCGGCCAACTGGTCGGTCGCCATGCCCCACCCTTGATGGAAGCCCATCTGCTCGTGGCCATCGCGATCCGCGGCGCTCCAGTGGAGCGCGCGAGCGACGTAGAGCACGCCTTGCTCATGCGGCGCGAAGGTCACGATGGTGGTCAGGAACGGCTTCTCTGATGGCGTCCACGCGTCGACGAATGCATCGGTGATCACGAGTCGCTTGCTAGGAATGGTCTCGAGATAGACGCCTCGACACTCCTGCGATTCGCCGTCGGGCCCGCGCATCACGATTCGATTGGATCCGCCCGGCCGCACATCGAGCTCGACGACCGGAGTGGTCCAAGGCCTCGGAGTGAACCACTGCTGCAGCAACTCCGGCTCCGTCCAAGCTCGATAGGCCGCGATCGGAGAACCTGGCAACACGCGCGTGATGGAAAGCTCAAACGTCATGATCCCCGTAGCTTCGGGTATCCCAGCAGGCCCGCAACACAAGCGG
>JBEELK010000310.1:0-4406 GCA_041168165.1 Planctomycetota bacterium
CACGTCGATGTCGGCCAGCTCGACAAGCACATGGACCTCGCGAAGTCGCTCGGCGCGGAGTTCAAGGCGATCCCGTTCCTCACCGTGCTCGACGCGGATGGCAAGGCGCTCGCGCAGCAGAACACGGAGCCGTTCGAGACCAACGAAGGCGGCAAGCAGGGCCACGACGCCAAGAAACTCGACGCGTTCTTCAAGCAGCATGCGGCCGCGCCGCTGGTTGCAAGCGACGTGCTCGCAGCAGCGCAGTTGGCCGCGAAGGAATCACAGCGGCGCGTGTTCTTGCACTTCGGCGCGCCGTGGTGCGGCTGGTGCCACAAGCTCGAGGATTGGATGCGGCTCGAGGAGATCGCTGCCGTGCTCGGCAAGGACTTCGTCGACTGCAAGGTCGACACGGATCGCATGACGGGCGGCCAAGCGATGCTCAATGGCTATCGCAAGGGCGCGGGCCTCAAGGAGAGCGGCGGCATCCCGTGGTTTGTCTTCCTCGACGCCGACGGCACGGTGCTCGCGCACAGCGATGGTCCGAAGGGCAACACGGGATACCCGGCGCAGCCCGAGGAGATCGAGCACTTCGTCGCGATGCTCAAGGTCGCGAAGTCGCGCATGAGCGACGCGGACATCGAAGCGCTGCGCGCGTCGCTGCAGCCGAAGAAGGACAAGTGAGCTAGGCGTTACTTCGCGGGCTTCTGCTTCTTCGTCTCGGCGTCGACGGCCTTCTGGTCCGCTGCTTCGAGCTTCTGCCAGCCAGCGTCGGCCTTCGCGACGATCTTCTGCGCGGTCTCGCCCTTCACGAGCTTGTCCCACTTGCTCTTCGCGTCGCCCCAGAAGCCTTTGTAGAAGAGGTAGACCCTGCCATCGATGACCTCGTAGTTGGTGGGGTCGATCTCGACCTTAT
The DNA here is from genome assembly GCA_041168165.1 of Planctomycetota bacterium. Taxonomy (GTDB): domain Bacteria; phylum Planctomycetota; class UBA1135; order UBA1135; family UBA2386; genus SXPK01. The sequence goes on from JBEELK010000310.1 coordinate 896, forward strand.
CGCCGTCGATGACGGCAAACGCGCACCAACCGCCGTAGGGCGGCTCCCACTTCAGCGGCTCGGCTTCAAACTTCTTGCGGTTGTCCTCGCTGACGAAGTGGTAGGTGACGCCGCGGAACGTGACCGCGTGCTTCGCGTCGCCCTTCTGCGGTCCCTTCGCATCGAAGTAGCTCAGCGGGTCGTAGCCCTGCAGCGCGAGGCCCGCGTCGCCCAGCAGCCACGACTTCTTGCGCAAAGCCTCGGATGCGCCCTTCGCATCGTCGGACGGGCTCTGCTTGTCGGCTGGCGTTGCGTCGGCCTTCGGCTTCGCCGCGGGATCTTGCGCAGGCTTGGCGTTTGGCTCCTTTGCCGATGGCGCATCCGCTTGCGCGCGGATCGGCGTTGCGGGAGCGAGAGAAATGGTCGCGAGCGCAACCAACGCAGTGAGGATCGTGGAGTGCATGCGGCTCCTTCTAGCGGCACGTTCGCGCAATCGCACGATCGCTGCGTGTCATCGCGGCAGCGGCAATTGCTCGGCAACTCGACGCAGCTTCTGCAGCAGCAGATCGTTGCCGAGCGCGTTCGCGTGCGTGTCCTTCTTGCTGTTGTACATCGGCAGCGGCAGCTCCTCGTCCGTGAAGCGGAAGTCAGCGTACTCGACGCCGTTGTCTTTGCAGAACGACGGCAGCGGCTTCAGCACGGGGCGCGTGTGATCGAGCACGAAGAACGGCAGCGACCGTTCCTTGCACCAATCGCGCATCGCGAGCAATGCACGCTGGCTGCGCGGCCAGCCGCGCTTGCCCTTGCCGTAGAGGTCCGGCTCATAGGTCGCGTCCGCGCCGGCTGCTTTGCGGAAGCGCGCTACCGGGTCGCTTTGCAGCACGCACAGTTCAGCGGTCGCCGTCATGCCGACTGCGCGCAGCATCGATGCGAACGCAGTCCACGCGTCGCCCGCGTCCGGCACGGCTTCGTCGGTGTCTGGCTGCTTGCCGAGCAGGTTCTCTTCGACGATGTCGCGCGACGGCTCGATGTCGTTGACGACATAAACGAGCAGCACGAGGTCGGGCGCGAGCGCTAGGCCCTGTTCCTTCAGCAACGCGAGTTGCTGCACGGTGTCGTACACGAGATGCCCCGCGTTGCAGACCTCGATGGGCTTCGTCGGGTGCGTCGCGTTCCACTCGGCTTCGAAGCGGCGCAAGAACGTCACGCTCTCGTCGACGCCCCAGCCGAACGCGACTGAGTCGCCGAGCACGAGCACGCGGAACGGAGAGCCATCGCTCTTCGCGCCGATCTCGGGCCCGCGGAACCCGATCGCGTTGGTTCGCATGCGGAAGCTGCCGAGGTCGAGGTCGAGGTTCTCCTTGTGGCGGAACAGCCTGCCGTCGAGGTCGATCGACGCGGGGTCCTTGCCTTCCCAGTCGAACCGCAGTGCTTCGTTGCGGTAGCGCATGAACTCGACGTCGTAGTTGAGGCCGATCGGATCGGTGACGCGCAGCAGCGCCTCGGTTGCGAACGCAGCGACGCAGAGCCCGATCGCAGTGGCGACCAGAGGGGCGAGCAGGCGGAGGAGACGGCGGTTCATCGCGGCGGTTCAGGCTACCGCGCGAAGCCGCTCGTTCATCGCCCCGTGATCGCGGGCAGCGCGGACTTCTTCAGGAACAGCAGCGCGAACGACGTGTTGATCGAATCGCCCCAGTTGCCGTCCGTTTGCTGCTGGCCGAGCAACTGCATCGCGCCTTCGAAGTACCAATCGCGGCCGCCAAGCCATGCGACGTTGTTGAGCTCGCACGCGCGCTCGAGCCCGTAGAGGTAGTAGTGATTCCAGCTTCCCCAGGCATGGATGGGCCCTGGATTGCGCCGCACGCTGAGGTTCTGTTCGAGCCACGCAAACCCGCTGCGCACGCCAGCGTCGAGGTCATTGAGCAGCTTCGGCGAGCCCTTCTTCTGCGCGCGGAGCGCCGCGGCGCACAGCGACAGCCCGGACACTCCGGCGGTCGTCATCGATCCTGTGAGGTCGTTGCCGTCCTGGTAGCCGAAGCCCGATGGCTGGACTTTCTTGCCACCCGTTCGCGTGGCCTTCTTGCCTTGCTCGATGCGGTCCCTGTCCGCATGGCTCGTGATCAGCAGCGGCGCCTCCTTGCCAACTGCGCGATCGCATGCGAGCAAGTGCGCGGCGGACGCAGTCCACACCTGCGGGGAGATCTCGACGCCGCACAACTGCGCGCCGTAGAGGCCGAGCAACGCATACTGCGTCGTGCTGTTGTCCCACAGTTTCGACGGGCCGTAGTGGTAGCGGCGCACATAGGCTGGGTCCGTCGTCGTGTCGAGATTGTCGAGCAATCGCTTCGTCCATTCCGAGACGAGCGCGAAGTCCTCGGCCGACAGCTTGCGCGCCATCGGCGTGTCGATCGTGCCGTCTCGCATCGCCTGCCATTCGCCGGCTGGCGTGTAGAGCGCTTCGATCGCGAGGATCGCGGCGCCGAGGCTGTAGGTGCCCTCGATGTTGCGTCGCCGCAAGTTGTCGTACGCGCTGCGCACCGCGTCGGACTTCGTGTCGCCGCCGCCCTTCACGATCGCGAGCAGCGCGAGCGCGAGTTCGCCAGGGTGGTGGTCGTGGTAGGGATCCTCGTTCGGCTCCCTTGGGTCGCACAGCCGCTGAAGGTTCTTTTGCAGCGACTCGGTGGCCTTGCGAATCGCTTCCGCGACCATCGTGCGGACCTTCGCAGCTTGCGGCGTGAGCACCTCCACGAACGTCCACGCGTCGTGCACCGTGGCGCGAACCGTGCGCGGATTGTCGAACCACTTCGCTTCGACCTCGAGCGTTCCGTCGAAGCTCTGCACACGGCCGTTCTCGCGATCGACTTTGCGCGCGCCGCGCAGCGATCCCTTCACGAGCGGGAAGTGCCTGCGAGCCTTGCCGAGGTCCTTCTGGTTCCAGTCGACGAATGTCGCTTCGACGGCCTGCGATCCATCGGGCTGCAGCGCGCCATAGGTCGCTTCGATGTCGACGCCGACTTCCGCGCTGCGCAGTTGGAGCGTTTGTTTGCCTTGCTTGGTTTGCGACAAGTCGAGGCAAAGGCGCGGCAGGACGTCGCGCAGATCGAACAGCGGCTCGTCGCTGCGCTTCTTCTTGGCGTCGAGTTCGCCGTCGAGCACGACCGCGGCGGGTGCGTCGCCGGACCATGGCGTGGTCACGGGCGCAGAACTGGGCTCTACCGAGGTCTCGATGCGCAGGTCGCGTTGGTAGCGCGCGGCGCCGCGCTCCGGCAAGTTCCATCGCAGCTCCTGCGCAGTCGCAGTGGCGAGGAGCAAACCGGCGGCGATGGCGAGGCGGCGCATGGGCCGCGCACAGTAACAAACGACCGCGTCGCCGAGTGCCCGACTGTTCAGGCCGGAGCGCCCATGGCGCCCATTTCGCGCTGCAGGCAGTCCGGGCACATGCTGTGGGTCACCGGCATCGACTGCGAAACGTACTTGTGCAGGTCGACCCAGTTGCCCTTCTCCGTCTTCACGCTGCGGCACCAACTGCACA
>JBEELK010000311.1:0-14393 GCA_041168165.1 Planctomycetota bacterium
GCGCAGAAGCGAGCGGCGATGCCGACCTAGAACGGTTGGCGCGCGAGTATCTGCCGCTGACGTGGAGCCGTCGCCACGGCGATCCGAGTCGCCCTTGGAACCTGTTCGCGCTCGACACGCATCACGCCGATGGCTCGCCGCGATTGCGCTACGAAGGCAATTGGCGCGACATCTTCCAGAACTGGGAGGCGCTGCTGCACGCGTTCCCGGCGTATGCCGAGGCTGCGGTCGTCAAGTTCGTCAACGCATCGACGCGCGATGGCTTCAATCCCTATCGCGTCTCGCGCGAGGGCTTCGATTGGGAGCGACCTGATCCATCGGATCCCTGGGCGCACATCGGCTATTGGGGCGACCATCAGATCGTCTACTTGCAGCGACTGATCGACGTCTGCGAACGGCATGAGCCTCGCGCGCTGTCGCAGTTGTTGCGGCGCAGGATGTTCGTGTTCGCGGACGTGCCGTATCGCATCGCGAACCACGACCAGATCCTCGCGGACCCGCACGAGACGATCACGTTCGACGTGGCGCGCGACGCGGCGATCCGCGCAGCGGCCAAGGAACTCGGCAACGAGGCTCGGCTGACTCCATCGGCGGAAGGCGCGCGGCAGTCGCCGCTGCGCGCGAGCCTCGCCGAGAAGTTGTTGGTTCCGATCCTCGCCAAGCTGGGACAGTTCATTCCTGGCCTCGGCATCTGGATGAACACGCAGCGCCCCGAGTGGAACGACGCCAACAACGCGCTGGTCGGCCGCGGCGTGTCCGTCGTCACGGCGGCGCACCTGCTGCGTCATTGCCGTGCCGTGCTGCAGTTGCTGCATGGAGCCGGCGATGCGCCATTGCCGCTGTCGGCCGCGGCCGCAGACTGGCTCGGCCGCACGCTTGCTGCGTTGGAGCCCGAGGTTGGGGCCGTTGCTCCGGCCGCGATGGCGGACCAGTTGGGCAGGCTTGCGTCGTCGTATCGCGAGCGCATCTATCGCAACGCAGCGTCCGACAACGATGCGACCGACGTTGCGATGGATGGTGTCGTGCGACTCTTGGAGCGCGTGCATGCGTGGCTGCTCGCGACCGTTCGCGACAACCTGCGCGAGGACGGCCTGCTGCATTCCTACAACCTCGTCGAGTTCGAAGGTCGCGCGTCGATGCAGTTGCGGCGCCTGCCTTTGATGCTCGAAGGCCAAGCCGCAGTCCTGTCGTCGGGAGCGCTCTCGGCTCGCGAATGCGCGCAGTTGCTCGATGCGTTGCGCAGCAGTCCGCTGCGTCGCGAAGACCTCGGCGCGTATCTGCTGTATCCGGACCGCTCGCTGCCTGCGTTCGTCGACAAGGGCCTCGTGCCCGCAGACGCAGTCGCGTCTTCGCCGCTCGTGAAGCGGCTGTTGGCGGAGCAGCGCACTGCGTTGCTGCGCCGCGACGCGCACGGCGCAGTTCGCTTTGCGTCCGCATTGCGCAATGCAGATGAGCTCGCCACTGCATGCAAGGCAGCGTCCTTGTCCGCGCAGGACTCCGCCGAACTCGCTCGCCTCTACGAGTCCGTGTTCGACCACGCGGCGTTCACGGGTCGCTCGGGTTCGTTCTTTGGCTACGAAGGACTCGGCTGCATCTACTGGCACATGATGTCCAAGCTGCGGCTCGCGGCGATCGAAGCCTGGATCCGCGCGTGCGATGAAGGCGCAGAGAGCGAAGTGATCGCTCGGCTTGCGCAGCATTACGACGACATCACCGCGGGCCTCGGCGCAGGCCTCGCGCCGAAGGTCTACGGCGCGTTCCCGTCGGATCCGTATTCGCATACGCCATCCCACGCGGGCGTTCGCCAGCCGGGGATGACCGGGCAAGTGAAGGAAGACCTCGTCGCGCGGCGGCACGAACTCGGGGTGCATGTCGACGATGGCCGACTCACGTTCCGTTCGCCGATGCCACGCATGGGCAAGCCGCTGCAGTCCACGTGGCGCGGCGCGATCGGCGCGCAGCAGGACATGGAAGTCCCCGCGGGCGCGGTCGCATTCTCGGTTTGCGGCGTGCCGGTGGTCATGCGGAGAGGCGCATCGGCTCGCATCGTGCTGAAGATGGCGGATGGCACTAGCGAGATGGTTGCGGCTCGATCGTTGTCGCAAGAAGCGTCGCGCAAGCTGTTCGATCGCTCCGGCGCCATCGAGCGGATCGAGGTCGAGAGTCCGTTCGCCTGAAACGAATCCGCGACCGGCCCGTTGCGAAGCCAATGTGTCCCATGCGATCGCGCGGTCTGCTCATGACGGCGCGGCGGTATAGACTGGAGCACCCGGAATGCGTTCCCCCCGGATCCTCGCCGCAGCCCTCGCTGCGCTGCTCGCCCATTGCCTGAACGGACAATCGCAACAGGAAGCGATCGTCCGCGAAGGTGTATCCGTGTCCGCGGAGCCCGCGGACTTCGCGCTGCCGGAGTTGGCCGCTGGCCGGATTTGGTCCGTGCATGCCTTCCTGCCGGAGATCCCACCTCCAGGCGCTTCGCTGTCGGTGGCGTTGTTCGATCCGTCCGGCATGCCCACGGGCAAGGCGTTGCATGCCGGCGATCCGGACATGCACTTCCTGTTTCGCCCGCGCGTCTCGGGGGCTTCTACGTTGCGCGTGCTGCGCGTCGAGTCGGCGGGCCCGATCATCAAGGCCATCGAAGATGCGACGCGCGCAGTGCCGCGCGATCGGCGCGTTGCGGCGCTCGCGCAGGACGATGCGCGCCTTGCGACCGCGCTTGAGGAAGGCGACGGCGACGTGCGACTCGTCGACGAAGGCGCGTGGTCCGGACGCAGTGCGCTGCGCGTGGATGCGCGCATGCGCGTCGCCAAGAACGTCGCTGGTTGGGGCTATCGCATCGCTGAGAACCCAAAGCCAGGCGAGTTCCGTTACCTGCGCTTTGCGTGGAAGCTCGAACGTGGCGACACGGCTATGCTCGCGCTTGCGGATCAAGGCGAGTTTGGCGATCCCGCGGATGGTCGGCTGCGCTACGTGGTTGGGCAGCAGTTGGCGGAATGGGGCGCGCATCGCGTTGCCGACGACGCGCCGCGCGAATGGACCGTCGTCACGCGCGACCTGTTCGCAGACCGCGGCGAGTTCACGCTGACGGGCATGGGCCTGTTGCCGTGCGGCGGCACGATGTTGCTAGATCACTGCTACCTTGGTCGCACGATCGAAGACCTCGACGCAATCACGCCGGCGTCGGTTGCGGCCGCAATGCAGTCAGGCAGCGCCGATGGCATTGACTCGATCGAGGTCGGATCGCCGCCGACGTTGCGGCCGCCCTTTGCCGCGTTTGCTGATCCTGTGCGGTGGCGCGTCGAGATTCGCGCAATCGATGCGACGGGCGCGGATCTGCGTCGATTCGAGAGCGAGCCGAACGACCAGTGGAACTACGCGGACGAGATCGAACTCGGCACGGAAGTCCGCGGCGGCGCGGACGACATCGAATACCTCGACAACGACCAAGAGGGACGCGTTGGATGGGATTGGTTCCGATTCACTTGGAACGAGGACCAGCCAAAGCTCGCGTTCTTCACGCTCGATTGCCCCGACCGTGATGTGCCCGCGACGATGCGCATCTATGTGCGCGACGAAGTGGGGCGCCTCGTGCCCTACACGCGCGGCAAGGACCCGACCGAGGTGCGCCACGACAACCAAGACGCGAGCATCGCGGGTTGGAAGTTCTTGACGCGCGTTTTGGGCAAGGGCTCCTACTGGCTGCACGTGAAGGCGAACCATCCCTCCTACACGCTGCGCACCAAGTTGTTGGATCCGCCGCCGTATGCGGATCCTCGCGCCGCGGTGCGCACGGCAGCCGAGTATCTCGCCGAGGCGGGCGACAGTTTCTTCGCCAACGTGCCTCGCGGCGGAGCGGTGCGCACGCGCATCGCGGCCAACACCGACGAGACCACGCGCTGCTTTGCGTGCCATGCGGGCCACTACCCGGTGCTCGCCAACCTTGCCGCATCACGGAACGGCTATCGACTTCACGAGACCGCTCCGTTCCGCAACTTGATCGATCGCGTCTACGAGGTCGGCGTTCCGCTGTATGGCCACGAGGACGCGACGTGGGCGCGCTTCGACCTTGCGCCCACCGTCGGCATTGCGCGCGTCGGCACCATGCTCTGCGAGTTCGAAGAGCAAGTCAGCGGTCGCCGCACGAACGCGATCTCTGGTCCCGCGCACTTCGCGAAGCTGGTCTACGGCGATCGAACGGAACTGCCGCGCCGCGGCGATCGCACCGAAGGCGGCAACTTCGAGTTCGATGGCAATCGACCGATCTCGGACGCACGCGTGGCGACCGAGGCTTGGCGCTTGTTCGACGCGATGGCACAGCGCACCGGCAAGGACGAGTGGCGCAGCCTCGCGGACCACATGTCCAACCTGATCGTCACGGCGCGCGTGAAGGACAACGAGGACCTCGTCGAGCAGTCCCTCGGCATGGCTGCGATGGATCGCGAGCGTCATGCGGAAGCGATCCGCGCGAACATGCGCAATCTGCTCGCACGCGTTCATGACGACGGCGGCTTCGTGACGGCCGAGTATCTGACCAACCTGCAGGTCAACGAGCTGGATGCAGTGCGCGCGCTCGATCAGCCCAGTGCCCAATCGCTCACGTTCTTCACGGCGATGGCTGCGTATGCGCTGCTTCAGACCGGCATGCCGGAGGATGAGGAGCAGCGCAAAGCGATCCTCGATCGCGCGAGTCGGCTTGTGTTGTCACGGCAGCTCGAGTTTGGCGGATGGGTGGACCCGCAGGGCGAGTTGTTCCGCACTCCGTATCTTGAGACGCATTGGGCGGTGATCTTCTTGTCGCGCATGTGGCCGGAGGACGCCGCTGCGGCTTCTGCCGTTGCGCGACCCGCGCGCGCTGCTGGGCCATTGGTGACCGAACTCGATTGGCTCGCGTCGCAGTGGAGCCGCTCGGACGCTGCGCAGTTGGATCGCATGCTCGCCGCGCTCGCGTCGCCGGAGCCATCGCTGCGACAAGCTGGCGCGCTGGCGCTGCAGCGAGTCGCTTGGAACGCGCGCGACGAGTCGTGGTTTGTCGTTGCGATCGATCCGCTCGCGCGATCTCTCGCGGATCCATGCAAGTCAGTTGCGCGCGCCGCAGCCACTGCGTTGCGCGCCATGGGCCGAGACGGCAACGCGCAGCGAGCACTGGTTGACGCGCTGTCGAGCGACGATGCGCGCACGCGACGCGGCGCGCTTCGCGCATTCCGCCATCGATTCTCTTCGCTCGCAGGATCCAAGGAACTGCTCGACTCCGTGCTCGAGCGCAGCGCGGATCGCGACTACGTGGCGCGCATTGGCGCGATTCATGCGCTGCAGCAGTGGTGGTATCGCGCGAAGGCTGCGCAGAAGCCCGCCATCGTCGATCGCTTGCTCGCTCGCGCAGCGCTCGAGGGTGCATCGCCGCAGGTCGCAGAGAGCCTCGAGCGCGCGCTCTACGACATCTGCGACGAGAACACCGCGGAGCTCTACGGGAATGACGCGCGCGTCATGGCGACCGACGCGCACCGCGACGCGATGCGACGCGCTCGCGATGAGGAAGTGGAACGCGCGCTCGCGGAGCAGCTCGCTGCTGCGTTGCGCGATGGCACGGCCGAGTCGCGAAAGCTCGTGCTGCGCGCGCTTGGACGCCGCATCTCGAATGGCCTTGCCAATGGAAACGACACGGACGACGTCGTGTTCCAAGGGCCAGGCGGGGCGCTGCTCTCCGATCAGGTTCTGCGCGCGTTGCGCGACCCGGATCCGGCGGTGCGCGAAGCCGCGGCGTGGGCAAGCACTGCGATTCGCAAGCATTCGGGGCACCAAGTCGTTGCCGCGTTGCTGGATGCTGCCGGCGATGAGCATGTTCCAGTGCGAGCGGCGGCGCTGCGAGGTCTCGATGTGCTCGAGGTTCACGGGCAAGACCTGCCAGGCAACGGCATCGCGTTCCGTTTTGTCGCTGCGGACCAACTCGCGGACGAAGCGGCGCAAGATCGCACGCGCGGCGCGATGCGATGGCTGCGACGGGATCCGAGCAGTCAGCGGATCGAGTTCGTTCCCGAGCTCGTCCGACTGCTCGGCAGCCCTGTGGACCTCGAGTTGCGCAGGCTTGCGCTGCAGAACCTCGAATGGGCGGCGGTTCTGCATTCCGACGACTCCGCGCGGCGAGCAATCTGGGGCGCGTTGATGGGTGACGATGCGTCGTTGCGCACCGAAGCCGAAGTGCAAATCGAGCGCGCGCATGCGACGGGCGGTGCGCTCGCGTCGCTGCCGCTGCGTTGGGACTACGTCGTCGCTGCGTTTGCATCCGGCGTCGCGGAGCATCGTGAGCGAGCTGCGCGCTTTGCCCTCTGGGATGTCACGGGAGCGCCGTGGGACCAGTTGCTGACGTGGCTCCCGTCGCTGTTCGAGGCTCGCCGACCGCGTTTGCGATCCGACGCGCTTCAGCTCGCATTGGTCGGCAAGGAGCAAGGCCAGGACGTGACCGCGGCGTTGCGCGCGGCGTTGCTCTTGCCGGAAGCCGCGCTGCGCGAGAAGGCAGCTCTGGCGCTCGGCATCGATCCCGCATCGGCGCCAGCGCCCAAGGCGGCGGTTGAGCGCGTCGACAGTTCGCTCGACTTCGACACGTTCGTCGCCTTCGTGCATCCCGTCCTCATGAAGCCGTCGACGACTGGCGCAAAGGCTTGCGTGGAATGCCATCGTTCGGGCAACGCGGACGCGGGCGCGTTTGCGCTCGTTCCGGTCGAGGATGGCGCGCCGAGCGATGGCGAGCTTGCGCGCAACTACAACGCAACCGTTGCTATCGTGAACCTCGCGGAGCCGCTGCAGAGTGCCCTGTTGCGGAAGCCGCTCAATCCAGATCGTGCGATCGGCGCGTTGCACGGCATCGGCCACGGCGGCGGCGTCTCCTGGTCCGAGCCGAGCGATCCGGACTTCCGCGTCGTGCTCGATTGGGCGAGCGGCAAGAGACTCGATCGCGGCGAGAAGTTGCACTTCGAGGAGTTCCGGACCAAGGTCGTCCCGATCTTCACCGAACTCGGGCCGACGGGAGACGCGTGTTGGGAGTGTCACAACACGCACAACACGTTGTTCATGCCCGAGCCAGAGAATGGCGAGACCTACAGTGCGCAGGAGTCTCGCTTCTTGCTCGATTACGTCATGCGCGTCGTCGACTTGCGCAGCCCGGAGTCGAGCCTCGTGCTGAACGAGCCGTTGCACGAACTCGATAACCCCTTCCGTGAGAAGGATCCCAACCGGCCGACGCACGGCGGTGGCATTCGTTGGCTTGAGGGCAAGCGCAGTTCGCAATACCGCACGATGCTGGAGTGGATCGAGCGCGTGGCTGGGAAGCGCTGACGGGCGTCGCGCGGGTCGCGCTGTCGAGTGATCGTCGGCGGTTGCAGCGAGGTTGTTCAGGCGTGTTGTTGCGGATGGCACTCAATCTGTCACTGGTTAGCTAGCAACCATCCGTGGCAGAATGCGGAGCATGCGCTTCACAGCGTCCGCGTTGTCCATCGTATTATTCTCGTGTGGAAGCGCGCCGCGCGCCCATGGAGCCATGACCGTGTTCGAGTCATCTCAAGTCGACATCGATGGCGTTGGCTACCCGTTTCAGCTGATGCATCCGCCGCACGATGCGCTAACGCCGTCTCCGCTCGTGGTCTTCTTGCATGGCGCAGGCGAGCGCGGAGTCGACAACAGCAAGCAGTTGACGTGGCTTCCGCTCGCTATGGCTAGCGATCCGATGCGACGCGACTACCCATGCTTCGTGCTCGCGGTGCAGTGTCCGCCTGACGAGAAGTGGGTGGACGTGCCGTGGGGTGACGCCACGCCGTCGAAGATGCCTGCGGAGCCTTCGCGCGCGATGCGAGCAGTGGTTGCGGCGTTAGATCGAGTTGTTGAGGAGCACTCGGTGGACCGCTCGCGTGTCTATCTCACTGGTCTATCGATGGGCGGCTATGGCTCATGGGACCTTGCGATGCGCATGCCGGATCGATTTGCGGCGCTCGTGCCTGTGTGCGGCGGCGGCGACCCAGCGCAGGTCGAGCGACTGCGGTCGTTGCCGATCTGGATCTGGCATGGCGATAAGGATGCGGCTGTTCCCGTTGCGCGTTCTCGGCAGATGGCTGAGGCGTTGCGTGAGGTCGGTCTGGAGGTGTCCTACACGGAGTTGCCGGGGGTGGGGCACGACAGTTGGCGGCAGGCGTATGGGAGCGATGGCGCGGTCGCGTGGATGTTCAGCCAACGCCGCTAACCCTACTGATGAACGGAGTGGCCTAGTGGATCTCGTCACGAGGCCACACTTTCGATCGACAGAAGTCCCGTCTCGCTGATCGGATGCGGGCTTCGCCGACGCCAGTGCTGCCGCCAAGCCAGAGTCTCCTCGAACGTCAGGTTGCGTGGGCACAATCCCAGGACAACGCCCGGCGTCACGTTGGGTGCGTCATGGTTGGTTCGCGGGCGGATCCAGTTGCGGTAGGCCATGAACATCTCTAACTGGAGACGCAGTGCCCATCGTGCTTTGGTCACGAGCCAACTGCGCCGCCGCAACCTGCCGTTGTTGTCGCGCATCATCGCTTCCGTCAAGTTGATGCTGAACAACGGGTTCTGCGTGGTTCGCGGTGCCTTCGAGTTCACTGTGAAGTGGATGACGTGCGCTGCAAAGCGACGACGCACTTCGGTCGCGTAGCACGCTTTCTGGTCGGTCACTAGCGTCGCGGCCTTGCCCGCGAGCAGTGCTTGCAGCCGCCCAAACACCTTGTGCACCGAATGACGCCCTCGATCCTCACGCTTGCCGCGCTTTGACTCGTGCTTCTCGATGCGCTGTTGGCGCCTCGAGCCCTTCTTCGCCAGGCGCCGAATCGGCGCCACGTCCACCGCGATCACAAACTTGCTTGCGTCATCGATCGCTACCGGCACCGTCACAGGTTGGATCGAGCTGTGCTCAAAGGTCTCCAACTCGTCGAGCGAAAGGACTCGGTTCTCGGGGATCGAGGTCGTGAGGTTGCGATTCAGCAGGCGCAGGTGTCGCGCGATTTTCCGCGCCTTGTGCTGCACGCCATGGATGTTGAGCCCAACCATTCGGCCCGCTTGGCGCATGCTCATGCCGCTCACGAGATGGCGCATGAGCGACGTGTTGACCTCGGGTCGCAGATCGCGGTAGTCGATGCGGAAGGTCTGGAACGAGAATCCCTTGCGGCAGACCTTGCAGCGGAAGCGCGGGATGCGGAACGACCTGCACTGGGGTTGGTAATGACCAGCGCGCGTCCAGAAGCGGATGCCCGGCGATCGCTGAGCAGGGCAGGTGCGGTTAGGGCAGAACGGTGGAATGAACTCCGACAACTGCATGGGCGTCTCCTCGCAGGGCGGACTTCGCCGTGCAGGAGGTAAGTGCGCGAACACGCCGCGCGGTTACACCCAAAGTCACATTCCGCGGTGCAGTAGAAATGAAGGCGGGCTTGCGAGGCATCAGCCCCGCAAGCCCGCGATGGGTCGGCGATCGACCAGTTCTCAGCTCAGAAGTGCGTGCCGAGGACCTGGTAGAAGCGCGTGCCAGCCGGAGCACCCGTCAGGGTGATCGCCGCGCCAGCGACGCCCAGCGGGGCGTACTGCGCGATGCCGTTCGCCGTGGCGACGGTCGTCGCGGTGCCCGTGCCGAGCGACCAGACGACGCCGATCGCACCACCGCCAAACAAGGCGGTGTTGTTGACGAAGCGGACCGAGCCGTCCGTGATCGTCTGGCCCAGCGCGTTCGACGTCGACAGCTGCGTCGCGACGTTGGTCAGGAGGTTGAGGTGCCACACGTTCTCCGGCGTCGTCGCCGTCGCCGCCGTGCCGACGCGCTGCGTGTAGGCGAGGTGGTTGCCGTCATTCGAGATCGTCAGGCTCTCGATGTTGATGACCGAGCCCGCGCCCGTGCCGGTCGCGATGTTGTTGGTCAGAGCGACCGCCTGGCCGCCGTTTTCCATGTCGAAGCGGAACACGTTGCTGTCCTCGACGCCGGCCGCGTTGAAGCGACGAGCGGTGAAGTAAGCCATGCCGCCAACCGGAGCGCGACGCAGCTGCATCTCGAGGGCGAACCACGGGTCCGTCGTCGCGTTGAACGAGCCGCTCAGCAGGTTGCCCACCGTGCTCGCAGCGCCGAACGCGAGTTCGTCACCCGTGACGTTGAACGTGGCGCCCGTCGCGCAGTTGACGCCGACGATGTTGTTGACGTTGCCGGCGTTGTTCGAGCGCACGAAGTACCAGTAGTTCTTGTTGGCCGAGAACCACGAGCCGCGCGACTTGATGTCCGCCGGCGTCGCGATCTGCGTGATCACGCCGAGCTGGTTGCCCGCCGTCAGGTCGAGCTTGTAGAGCGCCGTGCCGACGCCAGCAGCGGGAACCGCGCCAGCAAGGAACACGACGGTCGTGTTGTTGAGGAACGCGACGTCGCTGTAGTAGACCGCGCCGGCAACCGTGTAGAGCACAGGGTTCGCCGAGCCGTCAGCCACATAGAGGCCAGGGAAGGCCGTCGTCACGGTCGTGGCGCCGAGGATGGCGACCTTGCTGCCGTCTGGCGACACCGAGCACTTCACGCCCGTGGAGCTGTTGTTGCCGGTCGCCGGCGTGATGCTGGCGTAGCCCATTTCGGCGAGGCCCGTAGCGGCCGGGAACTGGGTCCAGTTCGTCACCTGCGGCGTGCCCGCGTTGTTGACGATCTGAACGAGGTCCATTTCCGCGCGCGACGCGGTCGCGTTGCTGCCGATCGGCATGTAGATCTTGCTGCCGTCTGGCGAGACGCGCCACGCGAGCGGGAACGACCAGATGTTCGGCAGGTTCGAGAACGTCGTGGTGCCGAGGTTGAGCGGCTGCATCTGCGCAGGCGCCGTTGCCGAGGTCCAGAACGTGCCCGCGGCACCGAAGGCAACGATGAAGTCGTTGCTGAAGACCAGCGAGCCGTCGAAGAACGACGTCGCGAGCGTCATGCCCGCGGGCGTGACATCGATGACCGGCTGGCTCGCATCCGTGCGGAAGGCCCAGACCTTGGGCAGGAAGCCCGTCGTCGTGTTGCTGTCCTTGACGTAGATGGCGCCCCACTGGCCGTCGCGCGAGAACCCGAAGTAGAAGTTCTGCTGCGTCGGCGCCACCGCCGTGCCCGTGTCAACCCAGGTCGAGCCCGGGATGATCGTCGAGACGCCCGTGGCCTTGTCGTAGGAGAGCAGGCTGAACTGCTTCGGGTTGGCGAGGTCGCGGATGATCGAAATCTCGCGGCCGTTGACGAGGTTGATCGCCTGGTAGGCGCCGTTGCTCGTGCGGCGGCCGTTGCGCAGGTAGCTCGTCGAGTCCATGTCGCTGTTGTGCGACGTGCTGCTGAACGTGCCGCCGTAGCCTTCGACGAAGCCTTCACCACCGCGGTGACGGACCGGCAGGTAGCTGAAGCCGGGGTTCGCGCTGCTGACCGGCGCGCCGATCGACGCGTTGCTCACGCGGCGAAGGTCGTTGTTGCCGGCCGTGACCGACGTGGTCGTCGCCGACGCGAACTCGATCGTGCTGGTGCCGAGGCCCTGGCCGAACGTGATGTTGAGTTCGTTGTCCGCGAAGTAGAGCGTGTTCGCCGCGAAGTCGAGGTCGATGCTCTGGCAGTCGAGGACGGCACCGACCAAGAACGGATCGTTCGGCAGGCCGACCGCGAGGTTCTGCACGCCCGTCGCGTCATAGACGCCGATCGGGAAGTAGATCAGGTTGGCGAAGTCGACGAGGATGTCACCCTGGACGTTGAAGCCCGGGATGATGCCGGGGATCACGAACGGGTACGCCAGCGAGAACATGTAGCCACACAGGTTGCCAGCGGCGGCGACCGGGTGGTTGATGCGCGCCGTGATCGTCGAGCCGATCAGCTGGTTGCCGACCGAGGACATCGTGCGGCCCGTGGGGACCTTCGTGAACGACACGTCATCGAACTGTGCCGCGCCGCCAGCAAACGCCGGCTGCAGGTAGAGGATCAGCGCTTGCACGCTGGTCGTGCCAGCGGGCGCCGTGCCCGTGACCGCGGCGTTGTCGATCCACGTGTCCGTGGGGCGCGTGCCGTCGAGGATGATCTGTTCGGCGCTGCCGATCTCCGTGCCGCCGTTGAAGAACGCGATCTTCATCACGGCCCAGTTGTCCGAGGTCGCGCCGAGGCCGACCATCGGGTCACCGCTGAAGTGACGCGAGAAGCAGTCGAGCGTGTACTGCTGGCCGGGGCCTGCAGGGAACGACTGGAACACGCCGCTCACGTTGAAGCCACCGCTGAAGTTGCCGAACATCTTCAGCAAACCAGTGCCGGTGCGCGGGTCGATCGCTGGCAGGTTGGTGGGCTCGTAGTACGAGTTGCCGAAGGCACCCCAGCCGGCGAGGCTGCCTTCAAAGCTGGGGTTGGCTAGCAGGTTTTGCGCTGCGAGCTGTGGCGCGAGGCTCGCGAGGACGAGCGCTGCGATGGAGGAAGAGAGCTTGTGCATGTTTTCGGTCTTTCTCTGAATGGATGTAGGGAGATCAGGTCGGACTGCAGATGCGATCGCGGGGCATTGCTCCCGCGATCGCGCAACTTGCTTCACGTCTTGGATAGAGGTCGAACCGGGTGCTTGTCGCTCATTCCACGCGGCATCTGCGCCGCGCATTTGCTGCGCTCATGGCTCGCAGCACGAGAGAATGTGCGGGATAAGGGACGGGTGATTCGAGTTGTTGCTTGAAGTGGATGCCGCCCAGAAAACTTGAGCGGGTTGCCGAACGGCGATCTTGATGGTGACCCAAGTGCGTAATGCGTCAAGCCCCGGGGAAGGCCCTTTTTAGTGCGGTTCTTGGCCTATTCCGCGGCGCAGGACGTGCCATGCGCGAGGCCGTATTCGTGGCCTTGGTGGGCTCGCGAATCCTGCAGGGTTGACCCCCGCGTGCCTCGACGAGAACGTGATTGCCGCTGACGACGAGAGTCCGTGGAACGTGCTGCGCGCGCAGCGCGGGACGAGTCGCGGCTTCGTCGCGCGAACCTCAACTGCCATGGGCTTCTACTACCGACGCTCCATCAACATCGGCCCGTTCCGAATCAACGTTGGATCCGGCGGAGTCGGTTACTCCGTTGGCGGGAGAGGCTTTCGCGTTGGGCAGAGTGGTTCGGGGCGCCGTTACACGACCTTCTCGCTGCCTGGAACCGGCATTGGCTATCGCTCCGGTTGCGCGTTGTTCTTCGTTTCCCTTCTCGGTGGCGTCGCCCTCGCCGCTCGCGAACTGATGGTGGCCCTCGCATGAAGCTCGAATGGAAGCGCACGCTGCGCACCTCTTCTTCCGAACGATTCCTCGCTTCGCGCAATGGTCGCGACGTCGCAGCCGTGGACCTGCATCACCTCATGGACGGCACGGTTGCGGGCACTGTGATCGTGCTCGAGGGCTCCGGCCTCGGCGATGACGACGTGCCAGCGCTGCTGCAGCAGCTCGACGAGGACTTCTTGCCCGGCGTCGATGTGCGCGAAGGCTCTCTGTCCTACACCGTGGTTTTGGGGCGCGTGCTCGGCAACTGGGAAGGCGTGCCGGACGGCAAGTGAACGGATCCAACGGGCGCCGCGGCGCAGCGCGATCGTCGGCCGAGGTTGACGATCCGTTGGGCGTGATGAACCGCGCAGCTGCGCTGACGGAGCACGGCGATCCGTTGTGCTGCCGCACCGAGTGGCAACTGTCCTACCTCGAGGCATTCACGCCCGACGCGAAGCCCCTGTTCCGCGAGTCGAGCGACAGCATGGTCGCATTCGTCGATTCGAGCTTTCCTGACGGCACCCGGATCCTGCTGCCGCTGGACCAGAGTTGGCTCTACGGCGCGCCGTTGCTCGGGCCCGATGCAGTCGAGTTGTTGCTGGAGTTGCTCGCCGAGCCAGCAATGCGCGAGTCGCCGCCGACGCTGTGGTTGTCGGGCCTGACGCCTGATGGGGAACGTCAGCGCCAGCTCGTGTCCGCGCTGCGACGCACGCACTCGCTGCATGGCATCAAGTCGCCGCTGTCGCCGATGCAATGCTCTGCATCGCTCGAGGGTGGCTACGAGGGCTATCTGTCGCGCAGGTCTGGCCACTTCCGACGGCGGTTGCGCAGCGCAGAGCGCAAAGGCCTCGACTCCGGCGTGCAGTTCGAACGCTGCGCGCCGACCTCGGCGACGCATGCGCGTGCGACCTTCGCGCGCATGGTTGCTGTGGAGCAGCAGAGCTGGAAGGGACTTTCTAGCTGCGGCATGGAGCAGCCCGAGTCGCGGGCGTTCTACGAGCGCATGCTGGTCAGGCTCGCGCAGATCGGCGCAGGCCGCGTGATGTTCGCGCGCCACGGCGGCGAGGACATCGGCTTCATCTTCGGCGGCTATGCGAACGGCGCCTATCGCGGCCAACAGTTCAGTTTTCTCGACACGTGGCGCTCGTATTCCATCG
>JBEELK010000312.1:0-4371 GCA_041168165.1 Planctomycetota bacterium
GGCGCAGGCCCCCATGGCGAACCCATCTCCGCGCGCACGGCGTTGGCCGCCGCCACGAGGTTGTTTTGGTGCCGCGACTGCAAGCTCTGTCCCTTCTCGACGCGCAGCGAACGCAGCAGCACGAACGACAACACGAGCAGCGCGCACGCAGCGAAGATCGCGCCCGAGAGCACGGGGTTCTTGCGAATCCGACGCGCGATGCGGACGTGGATCGGCAGCCTGCGAATGTGCACTGGCTCGCCATCGGCGATGCGCTGCAGGTCGCGCGCCAACTCTTCGCCGTCTTGGTAGCGATCGCTGGGCTCGCGTCGCAGCAGCTTCTCGATCACAGCGTCGAGGTCGCGCGGCGCCTTTGGCAACACGTCGCGCAAACGCCGCGGCGTGCCGTAGAGCACCTGATGCAGCGCGTTCTCCGTGGTCTTGCCCGTGAGCGGCAGTTCGCCGGTCACCGCCTCAAACATCGTGACGCCGAGCGAATAGAGGTCGCTCGCCGCCGACAGGTCGCGCCCCATCGCTTGCTCTGGCGACGTGTAGTGCAGCGTGCCCAAGAACCCGCCGCTCTTCGACGTGAGACGCATCGAGTTTTGGTCGAGCGCCTTCGCGAGGCCAAAGTCGGTCAACGCAAACGTGCCGTCCGCGGCGACCAGGATGTTGCCGGGCTTCACGTCGCGGTGCAGCAAGCGGCGACGATGCGCGAGGCCCAATGCGTCGGCAACGCCAGCAAAGCGGCGCGACGCCTCCATCGGTTCCATCGGCGGCTTCTGTTGTCGCTGCGCAGCGGCGATGTGCTTGTCGAGGCTCGTGCCATCGACGCGCTCCATCGCGAAGTACAGGCGGCCCTGCGATTCACCGTAGCCGTAGATCGGGACGATGTGGCGATGGTGCAACGCAGCCGTCGCGCGCGCTTCGGCGCGGAAGCGTTGGCGCATCGTCGGATCCGAGACCCACGACGGCGACAGCACCTTGAGCGCGACCTCGCGGTCCAACTCCTCTTGCCACGCGAGATAGACCGTGCCCATGCCGCCGCGGCCGAGCAGACCGGTGATGCGGTAGTCGCCGAGGCGTTCGGGCATGTCCGGCGCGTCGCCGACGACGCCGTTCAAGAAGTCGAGCGCATTGATCCGCTGCAGCAGATCCTCGCTCTCGGGCGTTTCCGTCTGCTCCAACTGCCGTCGCAATTCGCCGCTCGCGCGCCCAGACGCAAGCAAGTCCGCCATGCGGCCATCCGCCGCGTCGGGCGTCTTTGGCGGCTCATCGAGACGTTCGGGCTCCTTGCCGCTTTCGCCGTCCGGCTTGGTCACAGCTTCAGTTCCTCCGCGAGCCGTTTGAGCGCGCGGCTGAGCAGCAGATTGACGGCGTTCTCGGACCGATCCATGCGCACGCCGACTTCCTTGGCGGGCAGACCTTCGATCTTGGTCAGCAAGACCACTTCGCGGTAGTCGTCGGACAGGCGCTCCAACGCCTTGCCGAGCAGTTCGAGTCGATCGCGGCGATCGGCTGCAGTGACGGGACCCGAACGGCGATCGGCGATCGGCAAGTCCGTCATCACGTGCCGCTCGCGGTTGGGATTGCGCGCAGCGACGCCGATCTGGTCGCGCAGAATGCGCGCGACCTTGCGCTTAGCGAGCGTGACGAGCCATGCGCCCGCATTGGCCTCGTCCGACAACGTGTGCCACGAGTTGATCGCCTCGATGGCGACCTCTTGCAGGATGTCTTCCGCATCCATGCGCGTGCGCAGCTGCGGCCCCATCCGCAGGTAGATCACCGACAGCAAACGCTCGCGATGCTGTTCGAAGGCAACTTCAGGCGATAGGGCCATGCAACGCGGGTGAGGGTCCGAGCCTCAGGACGTGAGGCGGGGAGCATTCGACCGCGGCGCGATGGCGCGCGCCAGAGGCGGCGCGCTAGCGGGCAGAGGCCCTCAGCGGCAGGCGAGGCTCACGCCGTTGGTCGACTCGGCGATGCGGCCGTTGCGCGTGAATCCGATCGTCACGACCTGGAAATCTGCCGCGACGGGCAGGCGCGTCGGGATCGGGAAGCGGAACGCGCACGAGCCGGTGCGGTCGGCCTGCGCCACCACCGTGCTGCCGGGCTGGACGAGCAGCAGGCAGTTGGAGCCCGGGAGTTGGATCCCCTGCGACGGCTGCTGGCCGAAGACGAGGATCGCGACGGCGCCCGGCGCGAGGTTGGCCGCGTCGAACCGAATGCCCGAAGCGGTCGGCGTCGTGACCTGCTGACCCGCGAGGTCGCCGCCGCAGGGGCGACCAAAGAGGCTGAATGCGCACGTCTGCGCCGAGGCGGCGGTGGCGAGAGCGAACGCGGCGGCGAAAGAGAGGGTCTTCATGTTAGGCATCGGTCCGGCCGGAATGGGGCCGAGAAGCCACACCGTAGCGGTCGCCGCGCGCATGGATCTACCCCCGGCACAGAGACGGGACGTTTGCGCCGTGGCGGCGGAGCGGATCAGCGACGCAGCGCGAAGCGAACGAGCGTGGCCGGTCCGTCCGTGCCTTCGCTCGCGACGACGAGGTCGCCGCACGGCAAGAACGCGAGCGCCTCGGGCTGCGGCAAGAGCGCTTCGTCAAACACAAAGAACGCGAGCAGCGAGCCCGCGCGATCGACCGCGAGCAACGCACGGTCGGGGCCGGACAGGATCCACAGGGTCCCGGTCGCGGGCTGAACGGCGATCTCGCTGATGTGCATCGCGAGCTTGGGCTTCTGCGGTTGCTCGCCGCCATCGCGTGCAGCGCCACGCAACTCCACAGCCTGCGCGCGGATCGCCTTTCGCGACAGCGACCACGCCGGTTGCTCCTCGAGCGCGCGCTTCGTTGGGTCGAACGCCAACACGAAGCGCTGGTCGCGCTCCTGCTTGTCGCCTTCTGGCGGCTCCTTGCCCGCGAGCAGCAACCGCGCTGCGCGGCCCTCGACCGGCGGATCGAACGCCAACGCTTCGAGATCGTGCTGCGGCAACGCGAGCGCGAGCTCCTCGGGCGCGAGCAACTTGCCATCCTTGTCGATGCCCACCTCGAGCAACACGCCGTCGCTGCGCGCGAAGAACCAGCGATCGCTCGTGCGCGCGACGCCCTCGTAGTCGCCGTCGGGACCAAAGCGCGTCTTGGACGCGATGGCCCCGTCCTTGAGCGCGACCTCGTAGAGCAACCCCTTCTCGTCCTGCACGCATGCGACGCGCGCATCGTCGAGCGCGACCATGCCGGAGATCTCGCGCAGCGCCTTGGGCAGCGCGATCACCACCGATGGCTTAGTGAACGCAAATGGTGAACGCGGATCCGCCGCATCCTGCGGCGTCGCCGCGGGATCCTGCGCGACATCCGCGTTGCATGCCGCAAGCAGCGACATGCACACCGCGAGGCTTTGCTTCATGGCGACGCTTCTAGCGCGCAGTGGATCGCGACTGAGGATTGCCACGGAGCCTCAGTACTCAACATCGCCCTTGCTGGCGATCAGCACGACGTCGGACACGCCTTGGATGCGGCTCATCGCGGCAGTCAACGCCTCCGCGGTGGCGCCCTTTTGGAGCGTGATGTCGTAGGTCAAGCGCAGGCTGCGACTGTCGCCTGAAGGCTCAAGGTGCAGGAGGTTCGACCGCTTCGCCAACTCGCTGATCTTGGCGACGTAAGTCGCGCTGTCCTTGTCTTGGTCAAACGTGAACCGCAGCAAGAACTCGCTCTTGTGCATCGCGCCAAAGTTCGTGGCATGAAGCGCAAACGCCAGGCCGCAGACGACGACCGCGCCGAGCGCCGCGAGTTCATAAAACCCAAGGCCAGCAGCCATGCCGAGAGCGAGCGCGCCAAACACGAACGCGGTATCGCGCGTGTCCTTCACCACAGTGCGGAAGCGGATGATCGAAAGCGCGCCTACAAGCGTGAACGCTGTCGCGATGCTGTTGCGCACGGTCATCATCACGATCGCGACGATCACGGCGACGAACACGATCGTCTGCGTGAACGACTGCGAGTAGGACAGGCCCTTGTGCGTCGCGCGATACACGAGCGCGAGCACGACTCCGATCGCGATGGCCGTCGCGGCACGCAACGCCGCGTCGCGCAACTCGAGGGTCGCGAATGCCTCCACACTCTGCTGGGTTGTGGCTTGCGGAAGCTGAGTCAGGAGGTCTTGCAGCATGTTCAACGGGGTCGAGCGATCACGATTCCGCGGAGCGGAGGCCGAGCGCAACCATGCTCTCGCCGATCTTGGACAACGAACGACGACGCAGTTCGTGCGACTGCAGGATGCGGTGGAACCACGCGGGCACGCGATGGCGGAACTTCACTTCCATCACCGTGTAGCCGCGGAGCACGCCGCGCGAGTTGTCACTTGCATGCGGCGACAACGTATCGAGGCGCCATGCAGCCA
>JBEELK010000313.1:0-3070 GCA_041168165.1 Planctomycetota bacterium
GAGATTCCGCTGCGAAATCGCTCCTTGCCCTCGGCCTTCGTGGCTCAGCCTCGCCAGCCGGCTTGTTGTGAAACCACTTCTCACTCGCGCGCAACAACGTCGCGGCGACTGCGGATGCCACCTGCTGTGGAACTGCTAGCGCGCGTTTGGCTCAGAAATCCGCCGATCGCCTGTCATCAACTCGCGCCGTCGCGTCGTGTCAGCTCGCTGGCTCGCCGCGCTTCACGAACGTGAAGATCGCCGCGCGCGTCTTGGGCGGCACGTCGGTGAACGAGATCGCGATGTAGTGCTCGCGGCCGGTTAGGTCGACAGGCATGCAGCGGACCACGTGACCCCGGATGATCGGTAAGCCCTGCGTGTCCGGCAGCCCGAGTTCGATCTCCACCGGTTCGCGCATCGGCAATCGCGTCTTGCTGCGCACTGCGATGCCGAGTTCGGAGACGTCCTTGGCGGTCGTGGCGAGCGGCGCTGCCATGCGATGCAGCGTGACCGAGAACTCGGCAAGCGCGCGCGGGCGGCGGCGGCGTTCGCTGGGGGGTAATGCGGGTTCCACGGCGCAGAAGGCTACTTCACGCGGGCAGGTGGGCAACGTCCGCGACGCCAGAAGGACGGTGCGTCCCAGGCCGCTGGTCGCAGAAGAATCTGTCACGAACTCCCTTGGCGACGGTTCTTAAGGGCCATGACGCAGGAGCACGAGTCGCAGTCCAACCGAGCACCCGAGCCGAATTCCGGCATCGGCCCGGCGACCGATGCTGCGCCCACGGAGCGCACCCGCTTTCTGGTGCGGATGCTCGAAGACCAGGAGCACGATCGGCTCGCGCCGGTGGAGCGTTACGTCGAGGAGTTCTCGCGCATCGAGGACTTTGTCCGCGCGGAGCACTCCAACCTCGCGCGGCAGTCGGTCGGTGGATCTACAGCACAGGCGGCTCAGGACCTTCGCAGCGGGGATCGGGTTGGCCGCTATGAACTCATCCGCGTGATTGGCGAGGGCGGCATGGGGCGCGCGTGGCTCGCCAAGGACCCGCGACTCTCGCGCGCCGTGGTCGTCAAAGCGCTGCGCGGCGATGCGGAGCCCGACGACCCGGGCCACGAACGACTGCGACGCGAGGCGCGCGTGCTCGGCAAGTTGGAGCACCCGGCGATCGCCAAGGTGCTCGACATCCTCGAGGATGGGTCGCGCGTGTTCCTCGTGTTGCCGTTCTACGAGGGCGACACGTTGGCGAGTCGCATTGCGAAGGCGCGCGCTCGCAGCGAACGCGACGTCATCGCGTCGGCGCCTTGGGTCGCCATCGACGGCACGCCGACGACGGATCGGCCCGCGACGTTGCGCGCGTTGCTCGAGTACTTCGCGCGCGTGGCGGACGCGCTGCACACCGCGCATCAGGGCGGCGTCGTGCACCGCGACCTCAAGCCACAGAACCTGATCGTGCAAGCGGACGGCAGTCCCGTGGTGCTCGACTTTGGGCTCGCGCTGCCGTCGGCCGACGATCGGCTCACGCAGCCGGGCGAGGTGATCGGCACGCCGCTCTACATGTCCCCGGAGCAGGTCGACGGGAGCCGTCCCGTCGATGAGCGGTCGGACATCTACTCGCTATCGGTGACTCTCTACGAATGCCTCACGCTCGTGCATCCGTTTGTGGGTGACGGTGGGCGCGAGGCGACGTTCCATCGCGTGTTGCGCGGCGACCCGGTGCCGTTGCGTCGCCACCAGCCGCTCATTCCGCGCGATCTCGAAGCCGTCGTGCAGAAGGGAATGGAGCGCGATCCGCAGCGTCGTTATCGCGATGCCGCAGCGCTCGCCCGCGAGTTGCGGCGCGTGATCGAGTTGGAGCCGACGGAAGCGCGCCCGATGAGCGGCATCACGCTGTGGGTTCGTCGCGCGACGCGGCGGCCGCGGCGCTTCGCGGCTGCTGCGATGACGATGTCGATGCTGTCGATCGCGGGATGGATGACGTGGGATGCCGCGGAAGTGCGCGACCGCGTGATGCAGAACCTTGCAGAGGAACGGCAGGGACTCGTCGATCGCGACGCAGAGACGTTGACGACCGGCTTAGTCCTCGACTGGTGCGACTTCGTCGACAAAGAGCGCGGCATCCTCGGGGACGAAGTGGCGCTGCAAGACCTCGATGCGTTGGAGCAGCGATGCATGGCGATGCAGCCGCCGCTCGGCGTGCTGCGCGTGTTGCTGCTGCGCGGCTCCATCGCGGATGCAAAGGGAGCGGAGGCGCAGCGCGAAGTGCTCAGTCGCTACGAACGCACACTGCGTCGATGGCCCGACGAGCCGCGCAAGGCGTGGGCTGCGTTCGCCGCTGCGCGATGGGCGGTGCATCACGCCGGCGATGCTGCAGAAGGCGAGAGCTTTGCCACGCTCGGGATCGCGCTCGTCGAACAGTTCGCCTTGCGCGGCACGTGGACGAAGTTGGAGTCGATGGAGATCGCAACGGATCCCGAGTTTTGGGTCGCAGAGCGCAGTCGGCCGCAGGCGGCGGGAATCGACGACAGCAAGGGCTGCGGCTTGCTGCTGCGCGCGCAGGCTCGCAACAAGCTCGGTCGTGTTGTCGATGCGATGGCGGATCTCGACGCCGCGATCGGGTTGTTGAGCGATGTCGGCAACGTGCATCGGCTTGCCAATGCGCTCGCGCTTCGCGCAGAACTGCGCGTTGCTGCGGGAGACACGGATGGGGCGCTTGCGGACGCTGCGCGCGCGATGGCGCTCTATGACGCGGGTTTCACGGATCCCACGCCCGACAACCGCAATCGTCCCGGTGCGCCCGAAGTGCGCGTTCGCGATCGCCAAGGCGCCGACTCGATGCGCAAGCTCGAGGCGCGCGCACACATGGCGAATGCGCAATGGGGCAAGGCTCGGCAGATCCTCGAAGGTATCGAACAGGATCGCACGGGCGACAAGATGAGCCTCGTCAACTGCGACGTCCCGTTGCTGTTCGCCGAGTGCTTGCTGCGTGATCCTGCCGCGGCATCGATGCGCACGCGCGCCGTGCGCGAACAGTTGGAGCGCGGCCGACTGTTCTGGCAGCCGCGCGAAATGCGAACGCAACTTGCTGCTGCGCTG
>JBEELK010000314.1:0-5584 GCA_041168165.1 Planctomycetota bacterium
CCAGTCACGATGTCGCAGTAGCGGGTGGCCGCAGCGACGGTGTAGGTGTCGGAGTCAGAGTCAGCGAAGAAGTCGCTCTTGGTCGCGTCAGTCGCGCCGATGTCGGCGTTGTCGGCGAGGGTGTTGCAGTTCTCATCGACATTGGCTGCATCGCAGATTTCCGTCGCGCCCGGGTTGATCGCAGCGACCGAGTCGTTGCAGTCGATCGAGGCGGAGACGAGTGCGAGGTAACCAACGGCGATGTCGCAGAAGCGGGTGGCCGATGCGACGGTGTAGGTGTCGGAGTCAGAGTCAGCGAAGAAGTCGCTCTTGGTCGCGTCAGTCGCGCCGAGGTCGGCGTTGTCGGCGAGAGCGTTGCAGTCCTCGTCGACGTCCGCCGCATCACAGATTTCCGCCGCGCCTGGGTTGATCGCAGCGACGGCGTCGTTGCAGTCGATCGAGGGGGAGACGAGTGCGAGGTAACCAGCGGCGATGTCGCAGAAGCGGGTGGCCGTTGCGACGGTGTAGGAGTCGGAGTCAGAGTCAGCGAAGAAGTCGCTCCTGCCCGCGTCAGCAGCGCTGGAGTCGGCGTTGTCGGCGAGGTTGTTGCAGTTCTCGTCGACATTCGCTGCATCGCAGATTTCCGTCGCGGCCGGGTTGATGGCTGCATCGCTGTCGTTGCAGTCGATCGAAGCGGAGACGGTTGCGAAGTAGCCAGTCACGATGTCGCAGTAACGGGTGGCCGAACCGGCGGTGTAGGTGTCAGAGTCAGAATCGGCGAAGAAGTCGCTCTTGCTCGCATCGGAAGCGCCAATGTCGGCGTTGTCGGCGATGTTGTTGCAGTTCTCGTCGACGTCGGCTGCGTCGCAGATTTCCGTCGCGCCTGGGTTGATCGCAGCGACCGAGTCGTTGCAGTCGATCGGGGCAGAGACAGCTGCGAGATAGCCAGTCACGATGTCGCAGTAACGGGTAGCCGCAGCGACGGTGTAGGTGTCAGCGTCAGAGTCAGCGAAGAAGTTGCTCTTGCCCGAGTCGGCGGCAGTCGCATCGGCGTTGTCGGCGAGAGCGTTGCAGTTCTCATCGACATTGGCCGCATCGCAGATTTCCGTCGCGCCTGGGTTGATCGCAGCATCGCTGTCGTTGCAGTCAGTGTTCAGCGCAACACCGCAAGCGGTCGGTGCGCCCGCGCCGTAGGTGTCGTTGTCGGCATCGGCATAGAGGAGCGACGCATCATCGCAGTCGGTCGAGTTGGCGGCAAAGCCCTCGGGAGCCGTGAGCGAGCAGAATGCGGTTGTGGACGCAGCGTTACCGAAGGTGTCCAGGTCGACGTCGGCGAAGAAAGTGCGCGGAGCAAGGAGGCCAGCAACGGTCGGGCAGCCGTCGTTGCAGTCGGCCGTGCCGTCCGAGTCAGTATCGGTGTCGGCAACGCCGCAACCACACTGTCCGGGCCGCAGCTTGTTCGGATCGTTCGGGCACAGATCGAGGGCGTCCTCGTTGAAGACGGTGAGCGAGTAACCCGCGCCGGCTGCGACAATGTTGGATGGGCCGAGGTTCGAAGGCACCGTGAGTTCGCCAGAGTTGTTCGAGCCCCAGGTGGCGACCGTGCCGTCGGCGAAGAGCGCGATCGAGTGCGCGGCTCCAGCCGCAACATCGATCATGCCGGTGAGGCCGGCTGGGATGTTCGTTTGACCGCTCGTGTTGAGGCCCCATCCGATGATGGTGCCGTTTGCGCGAAGAGCCAGAGTGTGGCCGCTGCTTGCACTCGAAGCGATCTTGGTTGCGACGAGTCCGCCTGGAACGGTCGCCTGTCCGCTGGTGTTGAGGCCCCATGCGGTGACAGCGTCGTTCGAGCGCAGCGCAACGCTGTGCGATACACCTGCAGTGACCTTGACGACGCCGGTGAGACCGGCTGGGATGGTGATCTGGCCGTTGGTGTTGACACCCCAGCCGAAGACCGTGCCGGTTGCCAGCGCAGCGAGCGAGTGCGATCCGCCTGCAGCGATCGCTACGGCGTTGGTGACCGTCGATCCGCCAGTAGCGCGAAGGCTTGTGTCGAGACCCCAACCCGCGACGGTGCCGCCCGAGCGCAGGGCAAGCGAGTGAGATCCACCCGCGCTGATGTCAATGACGGTTCCGAGGCCAGCTGGCACAGTTGCGCGGCCGCTGCCGTTGTTTCCCCACGCGAAGACCACGCCGCCGCTCAGACCGAGGACATGCTGTGTTCCTGCGGAAATCTTGCTCGGAAGACCAAGCGCACTCGGCGCGCTGATCTGACCAGAGCCAGTCTGTCCCCAGCCGCCGACCTTGCTCATGGTCGCAGTGATGTGACCAGGCAGGATGGTGCCGAGGCTGCCGTCGATGCTGCCAACGCGAACCCAGTAGGTCGTGCCCGCGATGACCAGGTAGGAATTAATGCGCGCGGTCGTGTGCGAACAGGTTCCAGCCGGATTAAAGCCGAAGAAGTCGCCGTTACATGCGACCTGCACCAGGCTGCCGCAATCGCCCGTGTACAGCACAAGCGAGGTGTCTGCCGAGTTAAACGGATCCGCCTCGCAGGTATCGAGCGTCAGCAGGCCGTTTGAAGGCGCGACGAAGCTGTACCAGAGGTCCGGCGTTGTCTCCGTCCACAGCAGGGTGCCGTCGGCGCACTGGGTGTTGACGGGGATGCTTGCGCTCGCCGTTGGAAAGGTCGAGGTGAATGTGAATGTCACCGGCGTGCCCACTGTGAGTGGCACTGCCTGCACGCATTCATCCTGCGCGTGAGCGAGGGTTGAGATTCCGGGCACCGACGCAAGAAGCGCCACGCCAATCGTTGTGCGATTGACGGTGGCGCTCACCAGGTGAGCCAAGGCATTCATCTTTTCAAAGTTCATGCGTGTTTCCTCTGTGCGCGCGCTTTTGGACGGCCAAAAAAACCTCTGTGCGCGCGCCAAAGGTGTCGCGGGTGCGCGCCGATGCGGCGGACACGGGCGATCTCTGAGAATATTTAGCGCATGGCGCCCGCAGGGAATCACCCAATCGACAGCGCGGGCATATTCTTGGACGCATCGCGTAAGTCGAGGTATCGAATGACCTTGCGACGAACGCCTAACCGATGATCATGCCCGATTTATAAGTCAACGCAATTGCAATGCGGGCATTAAACAAATAAATGCCACATATAGAGCGTTTCTCCGCGTGTTTCCGCCTGCTCGCGCAGAGCCGTCCATGAGCGCGCTTACAGAAAGCACGGTGAAAATAGGCATTCACGCAAAATGCCGGCTCCTTCTTAGCCCCAATCGCCCAAAAGCGTCGCAAGATCGGCAGCGTCGACCAAGCCGCTCTGGTTGATGTCGCTCGGGCCCGAGGTCGCGCCCCAGCTTCCGAGAAGGATCGCCAGATCACTGGCATCGACCGTGCCGTCACCGTTGACATCGGTCGCCCGCGCTTCGCATGAATCAGGCACGCCGTTGTGATTGGTGTCGGCGGCGCCGCTGGCGATTTCGCAGGCATCGGCGATGCCGTCCGCGTCGCAGTCAGCCATTTGCGACATCGTCGCCAGGCTCATGGTGTGATAGTTGCCGCCAGCGAACATCGTTGCGCGACCAAGGTTGGCCGGCAGCGTTGCCTCACCGTGATCATTGCGCCCCCACGCGCGCGCCGAACCGTCGGCGAGCAGCGCCACGGTTACGAATCCGCCCGCATACACCTGTTGAACCGGCCCGAGATCGGTCGGGACGATCGATTGGCCGTAAGTATTGTCGCCCCAGCAGACCATCGTCGAGTTGGACTTGAGCGCGACCGAATGCGCGCCACCGCTGACGATCTTGGTGACGCCAGTCAGCCCCACCGGTGGCGTGGACTGTCCGTAACTATCTTGGCCCCATCCAACGACGGTGCCGATCGATCGCAGCGCCATCGTGTTCACCAGACCAGCCGAGATTCCGATGACGCCGGTCAGACCGGGCGGAACCGTCGATTGACTGAGACTGTTGGCGCCCCAGCAGAACACATTGCCGGACGCGTTGAGCGCGACCGAGTGGGTGTTGCCAGCGGCAATCGCCGTAACAAATCCAAGCGTGGTCGGCACCGCGCATTGACCGTTGAGGTTCTGTCCCCAGCAGGTCACCGACCCGTTGATGGTGAGCGCCATCGAGTGGTAACCGCCGCCCGCGATGCTGATGACCCCCAACAGGCCAGCCGGCACCGTCGACTGTCCGTAGCCGTTGTCTCCCCACGCCGCCACCGAGCCGCTCGAGCGAACGGCAAGCGAGTGAAGTCCGCCCGCGCCGATGGCCTTGATCGAGCCGAGGTTTGACGGCACCGTCGCCTGGCCGCGGTCCTGGAACCCAGTGCTCCCCGGAGAGCCCGCGCCCCAAGCTAGAACAGGAGTCGTGACCTGGCAGGAGTCGGGAACACCGTTGGCATCGCAGTCAGCCGCGCCGCTGATGATGGCGCAGGAGTTGAGAATGCCGTCGCCATTGCAATCGAGCGCGGGGTTCGCGGCGATCTCGATGGCGTCGTTGACACTGTTTGAGTTGCAGTCGTAGAAGTTCGCCTGCGTGATGGTGTGGGAGAGATCGCCAATCAGCAGCGTGAAGCTTCGCGCCGCCGTGGACTGGTTCGCCTGCACGGTGTAGGCGAACGAGCCGTTACCCGAAGTCGGGCCGGGATTGGTGATGGTGATCCACGGCGCCACGGCGACCGGTGTCCAACCGCAGCCAGCGGCAAGGGTGGTCACCGCGATGGTCGCGCTGCCGCCGCCAAACGGGTAACTCGCGGCGGCCGACGAGATGGTGAGCACGCAGGCGGGGTTCGAAGAGCAAATGACCGTCGGCGCGCACGAGGTGCTCGACAAGTAATTGGACATCGCCGTCGCGCAGGTCGGGTGGAAGGCAAGCACCAGGTTGGTCAGGCCGCCGTTGCACTGGTGGCAGTAGCTCATAAGCGTTCCGGAGCTGGTGCAAACCTGCGCGGTCTGGCACTGTCCGAAATAGCCGTTGGGCGCGCACTGATCGAGCGGCGGGCAGAAGTCGTGGGTGTGCGCGCTGCCGGCGTTATGGCCGAGTTCGTGGGCAAACACCATCATGTCCCAGTTCTGCGCGTTGTTGTTCACCAACGGCGATGGGAAGTTGCCCGAGAGGTTGCCGCAAACGCCGAAGCCGTAGTCGGTGCAGATCGCATTGAGCCACGCGATGCCGCCACCGAGGGAGCGCGCACTCAGAAGTTGTGCGACATCGCGGCCGATGCCCGCCATGTTGGCGGCCCAGTAGTTGCGAAACTCGGGCAGCTGCGCGCTGGTTGAGGTCTGTAGCCACGGATCGGTTCCCGCCCAGAAGCGGCTGTAGGACAGACGGATTTGCACGCTCGCATCGCGGCGGTACATCTCGTCGGCGCCCGCAACCAGCGTCTGCACATAACCGAGCGCGGCCGCGGTGTCGCCGCCGAAACGGTTGAGGAGTTCCTGGTCGGTGTCGATGGCGATATCGACCGCGCGGCAGTTGGCAAAGAAGGCGGAGTGACTGGGCAGGGACGACGCTTCGCCGTTGCCGCCATCGCTGTTACCCGCATGATCGGCGGGCACGGTGAGCGCCTCGCATCCGAACGGCGTCCAGGTGATCTCGCT
>JBEELK010000315.1:0-40815 GCA_041168165.1 Planctomycetota bacterium
GCCGCTTTCTTGAGAGCCTGAGTTCGTATGCGCGCCAGTTCTTGGGCCGGATGGAGAAGCCCAAGGTCGACCTCGTCGAGGGACTGTCGCCGACCGTCTCGATCGACCAGAAGTCGACGAGCCACAGCGCGCGCAGCACGGTCGGCACGCTGACGGAAGTCGGTGACTTCCTGCGCCTGTTGTGGTCGAGGCTCGGCGTGCCCAGTTGCCCGGAGTGCGGCGCGCGAATCGAGGCCTGGAACCCGGATCGCATCGTCGACTCGATGCTGAAGGACCATGCTGGCATCGCCGCAATGGTGCTCGCGCCTGTTGTGCGGGAGCGCAAGGGTGAATACCGCAAGGAACTCGCGGAGTGGCGGGCCAAGGGCTTCGTGCGCGCGCGCATCGACGGCGTCGTGCGTCGACTCGACGAAGACATCGTGCTCGAGCGCTACGTCTACCACACGATCGAACTCGTCGTGGATCGGCTGACGATCGCGCAAGACGCGCGATCGCGACTCGCCGAGGCGGTCGAGCAAGCGCTCGCGCTTGGCGACAGCACGTGCGCGCTCGCGTGGGGCGAGGATGGCTACCGCGTGTTCTCGGCGAAGCGGTCGTGCCCCGAAGGCCACGGCGGCTTGCCGGAGTTGGAGCCGCGCCTGTTCTCGTTCAACAGCCCGATCGGGATGTGCGCGAAGTGCGAAGGCCTCGGTGAGACGTTCGGCTTCGATGCGGCGTTGCTGGTCGAAGACGAGAACAAGTCGTTGCGCGACGGCGCACTGCCGTTGTTCACCGACGAGGGCAAACTCGTCTACAGCACGCTGACGCTCGACCATCTCGATGCCGTGGGGCGCGCGTTCGGTTTCAACGTCGACACTCCGTGGAAGGAACTGCCCAGCAAGGCGAAGAAGGTCGTGCTGCACGGCAGCGGCACCAAGACGTTCGAGTTCCGCTGGCAGCGGCGCGGCGCGTCTTTGGAGACGTCGGGCATGGACCGCATCGCGTTTCCGGGCTTGCTCGCGCACTTGGAGCGCGTCTACCGCCCGTCGCGCGCGCGGCATCTCGATCGGTATCGCGCGGCCGTGAAGTGTCCCGACTGCGATGGCGATCGCCTGTGCGCGGCGGCGCGCGCCGTGATGTTCTGCGAACGCTCGCTGCCCGAAGTGCTCGCGTTGCCGGTGTCGCAGGCTCTCGAGTGGGTTCGTGGCATTGCGCTTTCTGGCAACGAGCTGGAGATCGGCCGCGAGATCCTGCGCGAGATCGAGCGCAGGCTCGTGTTCCTCGATGAGGTCGGCCTTGGCTACCTCACGCTCGCGCGTCCCGCGCGGACGCTGTCGGGTGGCGAGTCGCAGCGCATCCGGCTCGCAGCCCAAGTCGGCGCGGGTTTGCGTGGCATCCTCTACGTGCTCGACGAGCCATCGATCGGCTTGCATGCGCGCGACCAAGAACGGCTCTTGCGCACGCTGCTCGCGCTGCGTGATCGCGGCAACACGCTGCTCGTCGTGGAGCATGACGAAGACACGATCCGCAACAGCGATTGGCTCGTGGACGTCGGTCCGGGTGCTGGATCTGGCGGCGGCGAGGTCATCGCGTCTGGCACGCCAAAGCAAGTCGAGGCCATCAAGGATTCGCTGACGGGCAAGTATCTGCGCGGCGAGCTCAAGGTGCCGATGCCCGATCGGCGTCGCGACGCGGACAAGGGCGCGATTCGCATCGAAGGCGCGCGCTTTCACAACCTGCGTTCGATCGACGTTGCGTTCCCGCTCGGCCGCTTCGTCGCGCTGACCGGCGTGTCCGGCTCGGGCAAGTCGACGCTCGTGCACCACGTGCTGAAGCCGTGGATCGAAGCGACGCTCACAGAGCAACCGACCAAGAGCGATCGCTGCAAGCGCGTCACGGGGCTCGAAGGCATCGACAAGCTCGTCGAGATCGATCAGTCGCCGATCGGCCGCACGCCGCGCAGCAATCCTGCGACGTACACCGACGTCTGGACTCTGATCCGCGACCTCTATGCGCAGTTGCCTGAGGCGAAGCTGCGGCAATACGAGAAGGGACGCTTCAGCTTCAACGTGCCGGGTGGCCGGTGTGAAGCATGCGAAGGCGCGGGCGTCACGACGCTCGAGATGAACTTCCTCGCGCCCGTCGAGGTGGTGTGCGACCAATGCAATGGCGCGCGCTTCCATGCGGAGACGTTGGAGATCACGTGGAAGGGCAAGAGCGTCCACGACGTCTTGGAGATGACGGTCGATGAGGCGCATGAGCTGTTCGCCGACTTGCCCAAGATCGCGCGGCCGCTGCAGACCTTGCGCGACGTCGGACTCGGCTACCTGAAGCTCGGGCAGCCTTCGACCACGCTGTCCGGCGGCGAAGCACAGCGCGTGAAGCTCGCGTCCGAACTGCAGCGTCCCGCGACCGGCAAGACGCTCTACATCCTCGACGAACCGACGACGGGGCTGCACTTCCACGACATCGGCCACTTGCTGCACTGCTTGCAGCGCCTTTGCGACGCCGGCAACTCGCTGCTCGTGATCGAGCACAACCTCGACGTCATCCGCGCCGCGGATTGGATCGTCGACCTCGGCCCTGAGGGTGGCGCTGGCGGCGGCATGGTGGTGGCGCAGGGCACGCCTGAGCAGGTGATGAAGGTGGAGGCCTCGCACACAGGCCGCGCGCTCCGCTTGCTGATGGAGCCGAAGCGACCCGACGCGTCGGATGCCGAAGCTACGCCCGCGGTCGCGCGAACGGTTCGGCCGACTGCGATCACGATCAAAGGCGCGCGCACGCACAACCTGAAGGGCATCGACTGCGAGATCCCGCTCGATCGATTCACGGTGGTGACGGGCCCGTCGGGCTCCGGTAAGTCGAGTCTCGCGTTCGACACCTTGTTCCAAGAAGGCCAGCGCCGGTTCTTGGAGAGCATGTCCACGTATGCGCGGCGATTTCTCGGCCGCATGGACCGCGCGCCAGTCGACGTTCTCGACGGACTCGGGCCGTCGATCGCGATCGACCAGAAGCATGGTGTGCGCAGCCCGCGCTCGACTGTCGCGACGACGACGGAGATCCACGACTACCTACGTTTGCTCTACGCGCGCATCGGGCGACCGCATTGTCCGACGCATGGACAAGAACTC
Source organism: Planctomycetota bacterium (assembly GCA_041168165.1). Taxonomy (GTDB): domain Bacteria; phylum Planctomycetota; class UBA1135; order UBA1135; family UBA2386; genus SXPK01. The sequence goes on from JBEELK010000315.1 coordinate 3,111, forward strand.
GTTGCGTGGTCGCCGAGTCGCATCGGCCAAGACCTTGCGCAGCGCTGGAAGGGCAAGAAGGGCTATCTGCTCGCTCCCGTCGCCGTTCCCGACGAAGTGAAGGGCGATGGCGAGGCCGCCATCGAGAAGTCGCGCGCGTGGCAAGAGGCACTGCGAGCGCAATGGAAGGAGCGCGGCTTCTTGCGCGCTTTGCGCGACGGCGTCGAAGTGCGCACGGACGCGGCGTGGCCTGACGCGGCGCCGAGCGAACTGTTGCTCGTCGTCGACCGCGTGTCGTTCGACGATCGCGCGCGCGTCGTCGATGGCGCGGAGCAGGCGCACGCAGCGGCCACGGAGCATGGCGGCCACGGCCTAGTCATCGCGCAGTTGGTCGGCGGCGACGATGCGGGCACACGCGCGTCCTACAGCCCAACGCGCAGTTGTCCGCAGTGCGGGTTCCTCGGTCACGAGCAACCGCATCCGCGATGGTTCTCATTCAACCACCACAGCGGCGCATGTCCCGAGTGCGCGGGACTCGGCGAAGTGGTGGTCTGCGAGGAGTCGCTGCTCGTCAATCACCCGGACAAGCCTGTGTTCGGTGGCGCGATACGGCACAAGGGCGCGGCGTTCACGTTCTTGACCAACAAGAGCGGCTACTACGCCGACGTGGCCGCGGTCGTGGCAAGCCAGCGCGGCGTCGACCTGTCGAAGCCCTGGAACAAGCTGAAGGCCCAGGATCGCCAATGGCTCTTGCGCGGTCTCGGCGAAGAGCGCTTTGACATCGTGTTCAAGAAGCGCGAGGCCGGTCGCTCGCGCACGTGGCGCATGCAGGTCAAGTGGAAGGGACTCGCTCGCCAGGTCGAGGAGTGGTTCCACGGCAAGGACGAGCAGACGGGCGGCGACGAGCGCTTCAAGGACGTGATGCGCACGGCGCAGTGCCCATCGTGTGAAGGCGAGCGCATTGGCGCGGCGCAGCGCGCGGTGCGCATCGGCGGCGTGCGGATGCCGGAGATTCTTCGCGCAACTGTCGATGCGGCGATGGCCTCGATCGATTCGCTGCAACTCGACGTCAACGACCAGCGCATCGCGAAGGACGTGCGCAAGGAGCTGCAAAACCGACTTGGCTTCCTGTCGGAAGTGGGCCTCGGCTACCTCACGCTCGATCGTTCGTCTGCGTCGTTGTCAGGCGGCGAGGCGCAGCGAATTCGCCTCGCGACGCAGCTTGGCAACAAGCTGATGGGCGTGCTCTACGTGCTCGATGAGCCGACCGTGGGCCTGCACCCTCGCGATACCGAGCGCTTGCTCGCGACGTTGCTATCGCTACGCGACCTCGGCAACACGGTCGTGGCCGTGGAGCACGACGAAACCATGATCCGCGCGGCGGATTGCGTCGTGGACATGGGACCCGGCGCGGGATCGCGCGGCGGCCGCATCGTCGCAATCGGCACTCCCGCGGACATCGCATCGAGTGACACGTTGACCGGTCGCGGTTTGCGTGGCGAACTGTGCGCAGCCGAGCGGCCTGCGCGACGAGATCCGCAGGGCTTCGTGCGCATGCGCGGCGTGGCGGTGCACAACCTGAAGGGCCTCGACGTCGACGTGCCGCTCGGATGCATGCTCGCGATCACAGGCGTGTCGGGTTCTGGCAAGTCGTCGCTCGCGCTCGATGCGCTCGTTCCGTCACTGCGCGATGGGCATGCCGACATTGCGTGGAACGATGGCGAAGAGCGCGACGTGCGCCTCGTGGTCGTGGACCAAAGCCCGCTCGGCAGCACGCCGTCCAGCAACCCCGCGACCTACACCGAGATCCTCGGTCCGATTCGCGCGCTGTTTGCTGCGACGCCCATGGCGAAGCAAAAGGGCTTTGGGCCGGGACGCTTCTCGTTCCACATGGCCGATGGCCGCTGCGGCGCGTGCGAAGGCAAGGGCCACATCCAGGTGGAGATGCACTTCCTCGCCGACGTTTGGGTCACGTGCGAGACGTGCCGCGGCAAGCGCTACAACGCGGAGACGCTGACCGTCGAGTACCGCGGCCGAACGATCGCGCAGGTGCTTGAGATGGAAGTCGACGAAGCGCTCGCGTTCTTTGGCAATCACCCAAAGATCGCGCGTTCGCTGCAGTTGTTGTCTGCAGTGGGGCTTGGCTACCTCAAGCTAGGCCAGCCAGCGAACACGTTCAGCGGTGGCGAGGCGCAGCGCTTGAAGCTCGTCGCAGAGTTGGCGCGCACTCCTCGTGAACACATGGTCTATGTGCTCGACGAACCGACGACCGGCCTGCACATGGACGACGTGCAGAAGCTCTTGGCGGTGGTGCAGAAGCTGCTCGAACGTGGCGACAGCGTGATCGTGGTCGAACACAACCTCGACGTGATCGCAGCCGCCGATCGTGTTGTGGAGTTAGGTCCTGAGGCTGGCGAGCAGGGCGGCCTCATTGTCGGCGAGGGAACGCCAGAGCAACTGGCTGCGATGGTCGGCAGCCACACGGGCCGGTTCCTCCGAACGCGGCTCGGCATGAAGCCAAAGGCATCGAACGGCAAGAAGCGCAAGCCGCGCGCAGAGGAGGAGGGATGATCGAGCCACCGCTCATCGTGCAGCAAGATGGCGCGGTGTTGCTGGAGACGCAGCACCCTCGCTACGAAGAGGCGCGCGATCGCTTGCAGCGCTTCGCGGAGTTGGAGAAGTCGCCGGAGTACGTGCACTTCTACAAGATCACCGCCGTCAGCGTTTGGAACGCGGCCGCACTTGGTGAGACGGTTTCTTCGATTGTCGATTGGCTGGTTGCGAACGCGCGCTTTCCGATCGCGCCTCAAGTCACGGCGAGACTGCAGGAGTGGCATCGCCGCTATGGACTGCTGCGTCTCGTCGCGGCCGACGACGGGACCGACTCGCTGTGGCTGCAGTCCGATGACGAAGCGACGTTGGCGGAGGTTTGCGCGGACAAGACGCTCAAGAAGCTGTGCAAGCGCAAGAAGGGCGGGCCCGCGATCGTTGCGCCAGACGACCGCGGCAACGTCAAAGAAGCGCTCGTTCGACTCGGCTACCCGGTCGACGATCGCGCGGGCTATGTGCGCGGAGACGAGCTCAGCTTCTCGTTGCGCAACTCCACGCAGTCGGGGCGCCCGTTCGCGTTGCGCGCCTACCAGCAAGCGGCCGCCGAAGCGTTCCATCGCGATGGATCGGACCTTGGTGGATGTGGCGTCGTGGTGCTGCCCTGCGGCGGCGGCAAGACCGTCGTCGCGATCGGCGTGATGCAGATGGCGCAGACCAACACGTTGGTGCTGACGACCAACACCGTCGCTGTGCGGCAATGGGTGCGCGAGATCCTCGACAAGACCGATCTGCGCGAGGATCAGGTCACCGAGTACACCGGCGAGCTGAAGGCGATTCGGCCCGTCACGGTTGCGACCTACCAGATCCTCACGCATCGCAAAGATCGCCTGTCGGGGTTCACGCACCTCGACCTGTTCGACAAGGGCAACTTCGGGCTCATCGTCTACGACGAAGTCCATCTGCTGCCCGCGCCGGTGTTCCGCGCAACGGCGGGCATCCAAGCGCGACGGCGTCTTGGTCTGACAGCGACGCTCGTGCGCGAGGATGGCAGGCAGGACGAAGTGTTCTCGTTGATCGGACCCAAGCGCTACGAGGTGCCTTGGAAGCAGTTGGAACGCCAAGGCTTCCTCGCCACGGCGCGCTGCTTCGAAGTTCGCGTTCCACTTGCGGATGCGCGCCGCGAACGCCACGCGCAGTCGGCGTTGCGCGATCAGTTCCGCATTGCGAGTGAGAACGAGCGCAAGCTCGATGCGCTCGGCGCGCTGCTCAAGAAGCATGCTAAGGATCGAGTGCTCGTGATCGGCCAGTTCTTGGAGCAACTCGAACAGGTCGCGACGGTGTTCTCGCTGCCGCTGATCACAGGCCAAACGCCCAATGCGGAGCGCGACCAGCTCTACGCGGCGTTCCGCAGCGGCGCGATCACTCGGTTGTGCGTGAGCAAGGTCGGTAACTTCGCAGTCGACCTGCCGGATGCGAACGTCGCGGTCGAAGTGTCAGGAACGTTCGGCAGCAGGCAGGAAGAAGCGCAGCGGCTCGGTCGCATCCTGCGCCCCAAGCAAGATGGTGCCATCGCATCGTTCTACACGCTGGTTACGCCATCCTCGCGCGAACAGGAGTTCGCGCAGAAGCGCCAGCTGTTCTTGACGGAGCAGGGCTACAGCTACGCGATCGTGGAGGATGCGGCGCTGCTGGAGGACGGCGGGGAGGCGGCGAATCGATGACTTCGTACGACTTGAAGTCGCTGCTGCAGAAGGCGAGCCTCGAAGTGGTTCGCGAAGCCGCCAACGCGTGGCTAGGTCCGGAATCCAGTGCCGCCACGAAGCCTGCGACGCGCTCTGCTCAGGTGGCCGAGATCGCCTCCGCGATGGAGGATGAGTCGAAAACGCTCGCGCGCTTGAAGTTGCTTCCACGCAAGCTGCAGGACCTGTTGGAACCGTTCTTCCGCGAGCCTTCGGCTGCGTTGTCTGCGCCTCAGCTGTTCGCGACGCAGGGACAATCGTTCAAGAGTCGATTCGACCTCGAAGCCTGCCTTGCTTCGCTGCAACGCGAAGGATTCTTGTTCGGTGCGTCGGACAAGCGCTGGACGGACTTCGACGGACTCGGCTACGCCGTGCCTTCTGAGTTGGCCAAAGCGGTCAACGACCACCGCCGCCTGTCGCGGCACGCGCTGAAGGATTGCATCACGCTTCAGGGTTTCCTCGACGCGCGGCACTTCCGAGCGCGGGCTGAGAAGGCGAAGGCGGCGGGAAAGCCTGCGCCGGGCGCCGACGAGAAGGCGGCAGACCACGCGCGCAAGATCTACAAGCTCTATGCGATGGGTTCGGCAATCGCCCAGCGTCGCGCGAAGTTGCCAACTGCGGTCGCGGATGCGTTCACCGTCTCGATGCAAAAGCACGGTGGCATGTGCAACTGGGACGATCTCGCCTCCGAGTTCGAGGCTGGCAAGGCGCCGGATCGAGAGCTGTGCCAGAAGTTTCTCGAGGAGTCGATGCTCGGCACGGTCGGGCCGCTGCCGCTATTGCGCATCGGCATTCAACCGTGTGAGAACGCGCTCGTTCTGTTCCATGAAGTGACGCTGGAGGAACTGCTCAAGCATGCGGCGAGCCACGCTCCGCATGTGCAAGAGACGTTGTCCTGCGGTGCCAATCTCGCGAGCAACGTCGGAAGGTTCTTGCGCGAACTGAACCAGAGCAAAGTGCTGTTCACGTCGGATGGCGACCTGTTCAAGGCGAGCCATAAGCGCATCGCTTCATCGTTGTTGCCCTTGCCAGGTGGCTTCTTGTCCGGCGAGGCGCAGCTCGAGCTGATCTACAAGTTCTGTCTGTATCGCCGCCTTATCGATCGGCGTGGCGAGCGCGCGTTGCGACCAACGCCGCAAGGGATGGAGTTCGACCGTTCGCCGCTCGCTGACCAACAGAAGCTGCTGCTGCAAAACTTCCTCGAAGATCGTGCTCTGCCTGGCGAGCCGTTCCACCAGTTGCGTATGCGTCGCGTGCTGCTGCGACTGTTGAAGCGCGGCGAGCCGCTGGCGTGGCAGGAGATGACCTGCTTGCCGTTCCTCGCGCGCAATGCGTATCTGTCGCAACTCGACGGGCAGCAAGCGGAGGAGTTTTTCGCTGCGCGGTTCTCCGGCCAGGGCTACACGCCGACGGAATCGCTGCAGCAGATGGCGATGAACCTGCTGCTGTGGGTGAAGCGCAGGCTGTATCCGCTCGGGCTCGTCGACATCGGGCTTCGCGACGGCCGCCCCGTCGCGTTGCGACTGTCTCAGCTCGGAGCGGACCTGTTGGAGGCCGAGCCGGCGGCCAAGGTTGCAGGCACGCGCAGCACGGTGATCGTCAATCCGGACTTCGAAGTGCTGCTGTTCCCCGGCGACGACGTGCACGAAGCCGTGCATGCGTTCGATCGGTTCGCGAAGCGGATCAAGAGCGACCACGTGCACCAGTTCAAGCTCGACGCCGCGTCGCTGCGCGCTGGGATCGCCGAGGGGCTCGCATTCGACGAAGTGTTGCGCGAACTGACGGATCGCGCGCGCGTGCCGGTGCCGCAGAACGTGCTCTACAGCCTGGAGGAGTGGGCGCATCAGAGCTAGGGTCCGCGCACGAGGCTGATGTGACGAACGAACCCGAGAGCGACGCGAAGCGGTCGCACAGCAAGTCCGGCCGCAAGCGCGTGCGGCACAAGCGCGCTCCGATTGGCGCGCCGCCTGGGACGATGCAGCCGGATCCGACCGCGCCGCGACCGGTGATTGCCGCGATGCGCATGAGCGAAGGCGCATGCGCGGAGGAGCGCGACATCTCGATCGAACGCGTCGAGGCGTTGCGGGAGCAAGGCGGTTTGTTGTGGGTCGCGGTCGCAGGAATCGGCGACATCGATGCGATCCGCCGGATCGGCGAGTTGTTCCAACTCCATCGCTTGGCGCTCGAAGACATCGCGCACACGCACCAGCGACCGAAGCTCGAGGACTATCCCGAGCATCAGTTCTTGGTGTTGCGCGTGCTCGACCCGGCGCATCCTGGCGAGACCGAGCAGATGTGCATGTTCCTCGGCGACGACTTCGTGCTCACGTTCGAGGAGCACGCAGGCGATTGCTTCGAGCCTGTGCGGCATCGGCTTCGCGATCCGTCCTCGCGCTTGCGCAAGCACGGCGCAGACTACTTGGCGTATGCGCTGGTGGACGCGGTCGTTGACGCCTACTTCCCGGCGATGGAGGCGCTTGGCGATCGCCTCGAGCTCGTTGAAGAGTCCGTGGTGGCGGGTAGCGCGGCCGCCGAGGTTGTGCAAGACCTGCACCGAGCACGTCGAGAACTGCTGGTCGCGCGCCGCGCGCTGTGGCCACTGCGCGAAGTGATGTCCGCGTTGATGCGGGCCGACTCCGCGCGCGTCACGTCCGACACGCGCGTCTACCTTCGCGACGTGCATGACCACGTCGTGCAACTGATCGACTTGCTCGAGAACTATCGCGAACTCGGCGCGAGCCTCACCGAGTTGCACCTCGCGTCTGCGAGCATTCGCCTCAACGAGGTGATGAAGGTCCTGACGCTGATCGCGACGATCTTCATCCCGCTCACGTTTCTCGTCGGCATCTACGGCATGAACTTCGAGCACATGCCGGAGCTCCATTGGCACTACAGCTATCCAGCATTGCTCGCGTTGATGTTCGGCATCGCGATCGGGATGTTGTGGTGGTTCCGCAAACGGGGTTGGCTGTGACCAAGAAGCGTTCGCTCGACGCGCTGCTTGTCACATTCGTCACGGATGGCAAAGGCGACGAAAGCCGGTTGTGTTCTCTCGTCGAGGCTGCCTTGCGCGGCGGCGTGCGGGCTGTGCAACTGCGCGAGCCGTTGATGAGAGCCGCGCAACTTGCTCGCGTGTGCGAACGCCTCATGATCCCGATCCGCGCCGTGGATGGAGTGCTGCTCGTCAACGATCGCTGCGACCTCGCTGCCGCGGGACTCTGCGACGGAGTGCAGGTGGGCCATCGGTCACTGCCGGTGGCGCTCGCGCGGCGCGCATGCGGGCCCGAGGCTCTGCTCGGTGCGTCGTGCCATTCGCCCTTGGAGCTTTCCAACGCGGGGGATGCAGGCGCGGACTTCGCTCTGCTGTCGCCAGTGTGGGCTACGTCATCGAAGCCTGGCCTCGTTGGTCTTGGCGTCGAGCGCGCCGGTCCGTGGACGCGCGAAGCACCGCTACCTGTGTTGTGGCTCGGAGGCTGCAGTGCTGCGCGGGCTCAAGAAGTGGCCTCGCTTCCCCTTGCGGAGAAGCCGATCGGCATCGCCGCGATCTCCGCGATTGCCGAGGCAGCGGATCCAGAACACGCGTCGCGGGCGCTCGTTTCATCCTGGCGCGCGGCTCTGATGGATCGCGCGGTGCGCACTTCGCGCGGTTGAGCCGTGCGCGGTTCCATGGGATCCTCTGCCAACATGACCAGCGCGAATGTCGAGCCGGAACGCGCAACCGCGCAATCGCCGCGTAGGCGTTGGACGCCGGTTGCCGCTGCGCGCGTCGTGCGACGCTTGACCATGCTGTTCGCGTTCGCGGCGCTGCTCTGGTTCTGGAATGTCTACGGCATGATCCGCGTGCCCATGGGCATGGATACGACGCCACGCATCCCTGCGGGTTCGTCATGCTTGGTCGACAAGCGCGGCTCGATCGCGAAGGTCGGCCACGACGTGTTCTGCGACGTCCCCGATGGCGGCGTCGTGCTCTCGCGCGTGCTGGAAGTGACGGCAGAGGACCAGTTGGTGCTGCGACACGAATCGACCGACTCTCGACTGCCCGACTCGCGCGCCTTCGGGCCGTTGCCGCGTGCATCCGTTCGTGGCGTGGTGTTGTTTGTGTTCGCGCCCGAGCCCGACGCTGCGGAGTTGCCGAATGGGCGGTGAACGCGCCTTGACGCGTCGGTTGCAGGATTGGTTTCCTGCTCCGAAGGATGCTCGCATCGCGATCGGCGACGACGCAGCGGTGTGCAAGAACCGCGGCCGCGAGTCCGTGCTGTGCGTCGACCCTGTCGTGGAAGGCGAGCACTTCGTTCGCGGCGAAGACCTAGCGCTCGTCGGTCGCAAGGCTGTCAACCGCAACCTCTCGGATCTGGCGGCGATGGGCGCGGTCGCGGACTACTTGCTCGTGTCCCTCGTGCTGCCGCGCGACTTGGATGCGCGCGATCTCGATCGCTTGCTGCGCGGCATTCGCGCTGCGGCGAACAAAGGCGGCGCATTCGTGGTCGGTGGCGACGTGTCATCCACTTCGGGCCCGCTTGTCGTGACGGTCACGGCGATCGGTCACTGCGAAGGCCGCGCGTTGTTGCGCAACGGCGCGCGCGTTGGCGATGCGATTCACGTGACCGGCGCGCTCGGCGGCAGCATCGCAGGCAAGCACCTGCGCTTCGTTCCGCGGCTGAAGGAAGGCGCATGGCTTGCGCGTGCTTCGACTCCGTGCACCGCGTGCATGGACGTCAGCGACGGGTTGTTGCTCGACCTGTGGACGATGCTGCAGGCATCGGGCGGCCTCGGCGCTGAGATCGATGCGCACGCGGTGCCGATTGCGATGGCGGCGCAAAGACTCGCAAGGGGAGATCGCAAGGCTGCGCTCTTGCGCGCGCTCGCCGATGGCGAAGACCACGAGTTGTTGTTCACGGTCAAGAAGGGGCGCACGTTGCCGACTGACGGCCCACTCGCTGCGCGCGCGCGCAAGCCGATCGGTCGGGTTGTGAACGAGCCTGGGCTTTGGTTGCTTGAGGATGGTCAACGCCACAAGGTCGCTCCCGCGGGGCATGAACACGATGTCGCAGCCGATTGACCTTCCGCCTGCGTTGGCGCGGTTCGTCCTTCCGCCCGATCCCGCCGCGACCGATGCGCTTGGCGAGCGCATGGGCAGGCACCTGCAGCCCGGGGATGTGGTGGCTCTCGTCGGCGAGGTGGGTGCTGGCAAGACGTCGTTGGTGCGCGGGCTTGCGCGAGGCCTCGGGGTCGATGACGCCGATGCGGTCGCGAGTCCGACCTACTTGCTCGTGGTTGAGCACGCGGGGCCGAAGCCGCTGCTCCACGCGGATGCGTATCTGCCTGCGAAGTTGGCGGGGTTCCTCGACGACGGCGGCCTGGAGTATCTGTTTCAGCCCTCTGTGGTCGCGTGCGTCGAATGGGCCGACCGCATCACGGCCCTCGTGCCGCAGGGCGCGCTTTGGATCGAACTTTCGATGGCAGCGGATGGCGGGCGCAACGTCGCATTCCGTTGCGCCGCGGCGGAGGGATTCCCCTGGATCCGTGCACTCGGCGAGAATCCGAAGCCTGAGTGAACCCCGAGCCGATGGGGGCCGTTGCCGCAACGTGTCCCCGGAGTGCCCTCCATGCGCAAACGCGTAGCCGACCCAGACCTCGACGCTGACTTGCTGCTCGCATACCGCGATGGCGATGCAGAGGCGTTCCGGGCCCTGGTCGCGCACTACCAGAGCCGCATGGTGCAGTTCTTCTACCGCCTGTGCTGGGATCGGGACCGCGCCGAAGACCTTTGCCAAGACCTGTTCGTGAAGCTCATGCAGGGCTGCAGGCGCTACCGGCCCGAAGGCAAGCTGTCCACGTTCGTCTACCGAGTCGCGACCAACCTCTGGATCGACCATTACCGAGCGCAGCGTCCGCATCGCCGACTGTTCTCGCTCGACCAGACGACGGTCGATGCGCCCGCAATCGAGGTCGCGGGGCACGAGCCAGATCCCGCGCAACATGCTGCGGAAGATGAGGAGCGCGCGCGATTGCGTCGGGCGATGGAATCGCTGACCGCGCCGCATCGCATCGTGTTCGAGTTGGCGGTCTATCAAGAGCGGCCGTACGCCGAGATTGGGCAACTGCTCGGCATCCCGGTGGGCACCGTGAAGTCGCGCATGCACAACGCGGTTGCTGCATTGAAGCAACTGCTCGGAGCGGCAGATGGCGCCGCGGATGGCGCGTCCGATCTCGACGCGCAGTCTGACGCGCGCAAGGCGGGGGGCGATCGATGAGCGATCCCGCATCGGATGGCGGCATGGGCGACGATGGCGTCGCGCCGACGTTGTTGGACCTCGCGCTCCTGCAAGGGCGGCAGCGTGACCTCGATATGCTGAGGCAACGCATCGCCGACGATCCGTTGGAAGCGATCGCGTTCGCGGAGACGCGCAACCTCTTGGAGCGGATGCATGGCCTCTCCTGCGAGCCGAGCGAAGGGTTCGCGGCGCGGATGGAAGGCCTTGTGCACGCAGCGCAAACTCGTCGCGGCGCGCGACCGGCCGTGCCGATGTCGGCGTGGGTCGCTTGCGCTGCGGCTGCCGCGGCGCTGTTTGTCGCGCTGTCGTGGCTCGATCCGCTCTCGCTGCGCGGCAAGCCTGTGGAACCGAGGCGGCACGTCGTGACTCAGCGCGATGTGACGCCTGAACCGGTTCCCTATGTCGCGCGCCCGATCGATGCGACGATCGCGAAGGCGATCGAGGCTACGCAGCGCATGGCGAAGGACACTCCGCTTGCGTCTGCCATGCTGCGGTTCGAGCGCGATGGCGCAGAAGACCGACTCGCGGGTTGGTTGTCGCCGCGGAACGCGGTTGGCTTCTTGCGGCTTGATCGCGAGCTGCGTGCAACCGCTGGAGAGCGCATGGCTGCGCTGCGGGACGCCGAGTTGGCTCGCGGACTTCAGCATCGCGTCGAACGGCTCGCCGAGGAGATTGCGGCAAAGGCAGGGAGCGCGGATGCCGAGTCGGCTCGCGCGGCTGCGCTGGCTCTGCGCTCGCTAGTTGCCGCGGGACCGCGCTACGACGACGCAGCGATCGCGTATGTGCGTTCGCTGGAGGCGCGGATTGGCGCATTGCACGGCGGCGATCTGGCGATGGCGCTGTGCGCGTTGGCGGAGGCCGCGGTGTCGGACCTCGGAGTCGCAAGCGAAGCGTTGCGCGAACATGGCGAGCGCTGGATCGCCAGCGTGCTCGTCGTCGACGATGAAGTGTGGTCGCGGCGTCGTCCGCGCATGCTGCTGCCGTCAGAGCCGGCGGCTGGGCTCGCTGCGGGCGGCCGCTTCTGCCGTATGGCGCCTGAGCTTGGCATCGACTCCGAGAAGGCAAAGGCAGTGCGCTTGCTGCTGCTTGGGCATCTCGAAGAGCGCCGCAATGGCCGCATCGAGACGCCCGATGTGCCGACGGCGATGGTCTACGGCTTCGGCGACTTGCTCGCGTCCGACGAGCGCGCAGGGCTGGAAAAGGCGCTGCGCAACTGGCGTCCGGAGTCGCTCGTTCCCGACTACCTGTCGCTGCAGCAGTTCGCGGCCTCGCGCGGCCCGGAAGTCCTTGGCTTCGCGCGGTGGCAACTCGAACTGCGTCGCGTCGCGGCGTTGTCGGCGCCCGCCGACCTCGGCGACCGCGCCGCACTGTGCCTGTGCCTGTTGGACTGCATGTTGGCGACAGAAGACCGCGGCACGATGGCCGGCATCTAAGGTCTCGCCTGTCGGGCCGCACGAAGGGCGAATGTCCGTAGAGCCTGCCGCGTTCCGTTGCTGCCGTTCTTCAACTGACGGCTAGGCATCGCCGCTGTGATCGGCTACCAAGTTCGCCCTCGATGCGCTCCGACGCCACTTTCGGTTCCGATGTCCGCGCAGGGAATGCGCGCCTTCTCGCAGCTGCGGTCGCGATCGCGTTGGCGTTCGCCGAGCACGCGTGCCTTCGCGCGCAAGAGCCTGCCGCACCGGCGATCCAGGCCGCCCCGCAGGATCCTATGGGGACGTTGCCGGTCGACGCTGAGGCAGACGAGCGTGGACTGCCGCGTCGTCAGTTGACGCTGTCGGACGCGCTTCGGCTTGCGCGCGCGAACAACGTCGAGTTGCGCGCTGGAGAACTGTTGCCGCAGCAGTCCCGCCAATCGTTGATCGGGGCCGAGGCGTTCTTCAACCCTGAGCTGTACGGCGACACGGGCTACAACGATTCGCAGTCGCCGCAGCGCAACGCGTTCCAGCCTTCGATCCAACGTCAGACGATCGACGCCACGGTGGGTTGGCGCCAGCGAGTGATGACGGGCGGGTTGTTCGACTTGTCGTATCGGCCTGCTCGCTTCGACACGACCAGCAACCTGTCGAATGCCTTCCCTTCGACGCAGTTCTCGTCGGAGATGGTCTTCAGCTACACGCAGCCGCTGCTGCGAGGCGCGTGGTCTGACTACAACCGCGCAGACATCGATGCAGCGCGACAAGGCGTGGCGCGCAGTGAGCAGGAGTATGCGCGTGCGGTGCAGGACACGCTGCTGGCGGTGGTGCAGGCCTACTGGGAGCTCGTCTATAGCCGTGAGAACTACCGCATCGTGCAGTCCGCGCTCGCGGTGGCGCAGGAGCAGTTGCGCATCACGCTCGAGCAGATCCGGGTGCGAGCTCTCGCACCGCGTGACCGTGTCGCCGACGACGCGGAAGTAGCGCGTCGGCTCGAGGAGCGGATTGCCGCCGATAACCAGATCCGCAAGAACGAGGACGAACTGCGTCGGTTGTTGTTCGACGACAATGACGGGCAGATCTGGCGATGGAACCTGCAGCCCGTGGAGCCGATCGAGACGGACTTCACTCCGGTCAAGAGCGACCTTGCAGAGCTGTCCGATGTCGCGCTCGCAAGCCGTCCCGACCTGAAGGCCGCGCGCAGTCGCGTTGCCGAGGCCGAGATCGACCTGATGAAGGCCAATCGGGACCTGCTGCCGGATCTCGACTTGGTGAGCTCCTATTCTGCCGACGGCGTACGCGACAGCACCTTCCACGACGCGTTCCGCGACTCGTTTGAGCAGGAGTATCCCGATTGGGGAGTGCGCCTGCAGTTCAGCGTTCCGATCGGCAACCAGGCCGCCCGTTCGCGGCAGCGCAGCGCTGAGCTTGAGGTCGAACGTCGCCAGCGGACGCTGTATGGCGCGATGCTGGACGTTTCCAAGGAAGTGCGCGAGGCGGTGCGCAACCTCGACAGCTTGTCGCAGGCCGTGCAAGCCAGCGCCGAGTCGGTGCGGCTAGCGCAGACCAACTTGGAGACTGAGCAGGTCAAGCTTGGCGTCGGGTCCTCGACGGCGTTCGAAGTCCAACGACGCAACCAGGAGTTGCGCGAAGCGCGCGGACGTTTGCTGCGCAACCAACTCGACTACCGCAAGGCGCAGAGTCGGTTGCTCCATGTCCAGGGTCTGCTCGAGGCTCCGCGCGACGGGGTTCCGCGCTGATCCTAGGCAGCAGGACTCTGTCGTTCGGCGTGGAGTGACCACGCTTGGCGTGCTTGCTAGCTGCCGCGCCCGATCGGAGCGATTGGGCTCTCTGCGCCCCTCAGCCGATACTGTCTGCCGCACCCGATTCGGTCCGTCCCCGTGAAAAGAGCCCAACTCGCCGTTCTCGTCGCGCTGTCCGTAGGCCTCGCCACCGCCCGCTCGCAGGAGCCTGAGGCTGCGTTGCCGCAAGCGGCGCCGTCCGCGCCACGGCCGCAGCGGTATGCGTTCGAGACGTGGCGCGAGGACTATCCGGTAGCCCTCGAACTGCCGACTCCCAATGCAGCGCCGGTCTACCAGCGTTCGCGCCGGCAAGCGTTGGAGCGAGTCGCGGCCAACCTCCAGGGCAACACGCGGCGCGAAGTGTGGTTGATGGCAACCGAGTTTTTCGGGCGCGCGCCCGACGACGCGGTCGAGGTTCTCGTTGCAGTGATGGACCGCGCGTTCAGCCAGCCGATGCTGATCGATGTCGTGCGCAACGCGCTCGACGCGATGGGTCGCATGGGGCGGCCCGAGTTCGACGATGCACTGCGGCGCGCTCTGGAGCACCCGGACTCTGGCGTGCGGCAGGCTGCGTTCGCGGCGCTCTCGGGCGCAGGTTCTGCCGAGACCGTGCGGTCCGCGTTCCCCTTGTTCTTGACCGGAATGGATGGCCGCGCGCGCACCGCGTGGCTGCGCGCCGCGCGCCTGCGGTTGCCTGAAGAGTGTCCGGCCATGTTCCGTCAGCTGATGCGGGCGGAGACGCCGCTCGCGATCCGCGACCTTGTGCTGCAGGAGATCCTGCTGTTGCCCGCCGATCAGGCGGCGACCTCGCTCGAAGCGATCTGGGAACACGCGATCGGCGAGTTCCGCATCATCTGCGCTTCGGTGCTGCATTCGGCCGGCAAGGTTTCAGGCACTCTGTTTCTCAGCGAGACTCTGCGCGGCGAGGACGCGCAGGCTTTGGCCGAAGCGCTCAAGCATCTTCGCGGGCGCGACCTCGGCCAGCTGCGCGAACTCGTGCTTCGGTTGTCGACGCACCCGCGGCCCGAGGTGCGTCTCGCGGTCGCGGAGGCGCTGCAAGGCGTCCTTGGCGACGACATCGCCGGCACCTACGAAGTGCTCGCTGGAACCGAGGAATTGGTGGAGACCAAGTCGATCGCGCTGCGCGAACTCACGAAACGCGGCCGGCCCGACGCGGTCACGTCGGTGATCGAACAGACGGGGACCGCGACGGGATCCCGGCTTCAGTTGCTGCTGCGGATGCTCGGCGCAAGCGGGGATCCGCGCGTAGTCCCGCTGCTGCGGGAGAGGTTCGAGAAATCGCCGCCAGAGGAAGGGCGCCAGTTCTTGATCGCATTGGCGCTCTGTCGCGCACCGGGAGCAGCCGAAGCACTGTTTGCGATCTGGACCGCCGAGCCTCGCACGATCAGTCCAAAAGACTCGCTTGGCAATCAGCTCGACACGCTCTCCTACATCCCGGTGGTTGCGCCCAACCTGCGCGGGCAAGAGGAGCAGATGCTCTCGTTCTGGCCGAAGCTGGAGAAGGGTGACTACAAGCGGCGCGCGCTCTGGATGCAGACTCTCGTCGGCATCGCTGTCGAGCGAGGCTCGAAGGACCTCGCCAAGCGAGTGGCCGACTTGTTGCGCGACGTCCTGTTCGACGCGTCGGAGATGCCGCAGTTGCGGATCCAAGCGCTCAATTCGCTGACGCGACCCTGGCTCGACTTGGACGACGTTCGTCGACTGACGCGTGTTCAAGATGCGGGGCCACGCGCGCAGCTAGATCCGATGCGTGCGCTGATGAAGGACTTCCTGTTCGAGTACTTCTGATCGAGCGCGCGCGCAGAGCGAGCACGCATCCCTAGTTGGTCGATCGGCTCTGCACGAGGAAGCGCTCATCGTCGAATGCGCGGTAGTCCCACGCGCGTAGCTTCGATTCCGGCTTGCGGTGGAAGATGCCAGGCCGCGGACGCTGCGCAGCAAGGTCAAAGCAATAGTCGGACTGCAGGTTGCGCGAGTAGGCGCGATCTGCGTCCTCGGGATGGAAGAACACGGACTTTGCAGGGCCTGCTTCTGCACGCGGCCAAGCGACGGCTTCGATCGGCAGGTCGCCCTCTTCTGTGGGGACATCCGCTTCGAGTCGTGGGGACGGACGCACCGCGAGCGCGTAGTGCTTGTTGAGGAAAGCAAAGCCTGCCTCGTCGCCTTCGTTCGGCTCCAACTCCGACACGGACACGCCCTGGCTCATCGCCGCCGCAAGCCATCGCGATGTCAGGTGATCTCGTTGCCACGAACTAGTCCAGTCGATGGGAACGATCGACTGAGCCTCTTGCAGCAGCAGGCTGGCGAGATCGTCGCCGCGGGACTCGGCGCGCGCGGACCGTCTTGCGGTCATCAGGATGAGCGCGAACGTCCCGCCGAGCGCGAGAAGGCCGAGGAGAACCCAAAGGGTCATGGGACTGCGCGGCGGGCGCGTCGAAAGTCGGAACCCATCGGAATCGAGCTCCGTCGGTTCGGCTGCAGGCACTGTCGCCATGGGCGCAGTATGGTGGCCCGCATGGTCCGAGCAAAGCTCGACGCTGCATCGATCCCCGAGCCGATCCGCGCGATCACGCATCGCATCCGCATAGCCGGGGGGAACGCGTGGCTTGTCGGCGGCACGGTGCGCGACCTAGTGCTCGGGTTGGTGGCCGCGGACTACGATCTCGCGACCGATTTGGATCCGCAGGCGGCAGCCGCTGCGATCGGCGATGGTCAGTTGGAGGACGCGCGTCTTGGCGCCTGCCGCATCGACGGCCTGCCGTGGCCCGTGGTCGTGACGACCTTGCGCATCGAAGGCAACTACCGCGATCACCGACGGCCGGACTTCGTGCAGTTCGTCACCGATCCAACTCTCGATTCGCAGCGGCGTGACTTCACCTGCAACGCGATCTACGCGGATGCCCAAACCGGCGAGATCTTCGATCCGACAGGCGGCCTCACGGACTTGGCCTCGCGCACGCTGCGCGCCATCGGCGACCCAGCCAAGCGGTTCGAGGAAGACCCGCTGCGTCTGCTGCGCCTGCTGCGGTTCGAGGCGCGCTTTGGTCTCGCTGTGGACCCGGTCACCGAAGCTGCTGCCAAGGCCTTCGCCAAGGGTCTCTGCACGCTGTCCAAGGAGCGCGTGTTCGACGAACTCACGCGTGCCTTCTGTGGGGAGGGCCGCGGTCGCGCCCTGCGTCGATTCGTGGAACTCGGCTTCGCGAACTTGCTGATGCCCGAGGTGGCAGCGATGGAGGGAGTGCCGCAACCGCCGCAGTACCATCCCGAAGGCTGCGTGCTGACGCATGTCGCGCTCGTGCTCGATCGCATGGAGGAGCCGGACGCGATCCTCGCATGGAGCGCCGTGTTGCATGATGTCGGCAAGCCGCCGACGTTCCGCGTCGCCGAGGATCGCATCCGGTTCGACGGCCACGACGTGCTCTCCGCGCGCATGGCGGATTCGATCCTCGAACGCTTCCACGCCTCGCGCGAACTGCGGCTGGAGGTCAGTGAGATCTGTCGCGATCACATCCGCATCGCGAGCTTGCTGCAGATGCGGCCGCGTCGTCGCGAGCGGTGGATGCGTTCGCCGCTGTTCGCTAAGCATCTCGCCTTCCATCGCGCCGATTGCCTAGGCAGCCATGGCGACCTTTCGATCTGGCACGAGGCAACGCGCCTACACGCATTGCTGCCGCCAGAGCGCCCTCCGCTTGTGACCGGCGCAGACGTGCTGGCGCTCGGCGTGCCCAAAGGTCCCGTTGTGGGGCAACTGCTTCGAGCCGTCGAAGATGCGCTCGATTCCGCCGATGGCATCGAGCCGGATCGCGACACTGCGTTGGTCGTGCTGCGTCGGCTTGCTGTGGCTCACGTCAAGGCCTGACAGCGGCTGGCCGATAGCCAAGCATCGCGCGGCGATCGCCGCAGAGGCCAAGCTATGCACCAAGGCATCGGGGACGGGTTCGACAGCTATCGCAAGGAACGTGAGCGCATGCGCCGCATGGGGGTCACTGGGAAGCGGCCGCTTTCTGGCCCTGCCAACGCGCTCGAAGAGCTCGAGGCCGTCGAGCTGCGCGAAGAGCGCGACCGTCAACTCAGCATCGAGATGCAGGACTTCTTCACGTCGGCGACCAAAGTAGCGGCCGACATCGTGCAGAAGGTCGCCAGCAGCGCGAAGGTGCAACTCGACTCTCGCCTGAGCCATGAGATGGAGGAGTTCCTCCGCGAGTCGATCACGCGCGTGCAGCACTTGGTCACCGCCGTGCTGGAGAAGAACACCAGTTCGACGGCGGAACAGGTGATCGAGCCGTTGATGCACAACCTGGTCGGTTCGCTGCTGGACGAGTTCCGCAAGGCTGGAACGGCGAGCGCGGACAAGCACCTCGGTCTAGACCCGATGGCGCTGAACCTGGAAGAGGTTCGCAAGAACCTCCTCGCCCAGATTCCTGCCGGCATGGGTGCCGAGAGCCGTCTGCTGAAGACCGAGTCGGATGACTTCGGCATGGGTGTGAACCACAACCAGCCGGTCGTGGGCGCGAAGCCAAACATCGAGGAGCACCTCGTGGCGGAAACGCGTAAGCCTGCGGCGAAGCAGACGCACCGCGCCGACCAGCAAAGCGACCTCGATCGCTTCCAGAAGGCGCTGGAGAAGCTGGTCAAGAAAGGCCAGATGACGCGTGCCGAAGCGGATGCCGCCATCGCGGCGCGCAGGAAGGCGACGCGCTGATCCGTGTTCTTTGTCGCTTGAGATCGGCAGCTAACGCTACGTGAGCGACGCAAGGCGCAGGCGCTTGGTGATCCAACGCGCAGGCAGGATGCAAGCGATCACCGCGACACACTCGATCGCCCGTCCTGCCGCAAGGCAGCACAAGCCGGTGTATCCGAGCAAGCCGAGCAGCAGGTAGCCCATCGAGGCGCGGATCTCCGGCTGGCCCCAGGTTGTGATGCTTCGGTTGCGTCGCGCAAACGACAGGATCGGCAGAAGCGCGATGGCCGGAGCGGGCCATAGCCCATCCTGAACCGACAACAGTCCGCCGAGCGCAGCCCACATCGGTGCGCCTTGGATTGCGGCAACGGCGCGGGGCCGCACGCTGCGGTCGTCTTCGAACTGGCCGAGGATCGTGATCGCAAACACGTAGACGCCGTAGCACGCGGCCGCGGCGATCAATGTGGTGGGCGCAGCGATCCCGAGCATCGCGGCGGCAGACGCAAGGTTGAGCCCGCGAAGCGTTCCCATGCACAGCGCTCCGGGCAGCGCAGCGCGCTTGGCCGCGAAGTCGTAGAGCAGCACAAGGCCGGCCAGGATGCCGTGATGGAGCGATGCAGGCGACAGGGCCACGCCGCCGCCGAGCAGCAGCAATCCGAGTAGCGCCGCCACAGGGCGCGAGATCTCGCCGCGCGGGATGGGGCGCTCGGGCCGCTGTGCGCGGTCCTCGTCAACATCCGCGACGTCGTTGAAGACCATGCCTGCGGCATAGATGAGCGCACTCGCAGCCATCAGGCGGACGAGGTCCTCGTGCCAGATCGACTCGCCGGCGGCAGCGAGGATGCAGCGGCCCGCGAGCACATCGGCCGCGGGCGAGAATAGCGTGCCTGCGCGAAGCAGGCGAAGGAGTGGCAGGAGGCCTGGCATGCGAGCGATGGCACCCGCAGCTCTGGTCAGAGGAGGCGCAGGATGTCGTTGTAGGTGACGAACACGACGAGCGCCAACACGAGGACGAGGCCGAGCACTTGGCTGTACTGGAACACGCGCACGCTGACCGGCGAGCCCTTGATCTTCTCGATGAGCAAGAACAGCAAGTGACCGCCATCGAGCACCGGGATCGGCAGCACGTTGACGAACGCGAGGTTGATGCTCAGCAGAGCTAGGAAGTAGAGGAACCGAGGAAGGCCCCATTGCGTGTTGTGGTAGCTCACGCGGCTGATCTGGATGATCCCACCCAAGTTGCTGGCTGCGACCTCGCCGGTCAGCAGCCGCTTCGTCGTGACGTAAAGCTGCTTCACGAGATCTGCAGCGCACACGGAGCCAAGCTTCATCGCGTCGCCGAGGTCCGACGCGCGCACTACGTGGCGCAGTCGCTCGATCTGGCGCGTGTAGCCGTAGTCGTGTTGGATCGGGCGGCGCGGCTCGACTGTGACGGCGAAGGCGCTCGGCGCTTCATCAGCAGCTACGGCTGTGCGCTCGACCAAGAGGCGAAGTGCGCGGCCGTTCGAGGCGCGAACCCGCATTTGGAGGTCCGGCCACGTGGCAACCTTGTCGCCGTCGATCTCGAGCACTCGGTCGCCAGCTTGGAGCCCCGCGGCCGCTGCCGCGCTGTCCTTCGCAGGTTGGATGACGGTCTCGTCCATCGAAGCGTCGAACGCGAGTGCGGTGGAAAGAGCAGCTCGGTCTTCCGCGTTGGCCTCCGCTCGCAGCGCGGTTGTCCTGCCCGCTCGCTGCACGGTGAGTACGAGTTCGTCGCCTACGCCTGCGAATCCCTGGCCCTGCCATGCAGTCCCATCGACGGCAAGCAGCGCATCACCGCGCTGCAACTGAAGGCGTTCGGCTAAGCGGCAGCCGGGACGGATGCCTGCGATGCGACGCCGCATCGGCTCGACGCCGAGCAGTGGCCGCTCCGAGGGAGTCGGGCGCGGCGTGATCGTGGCAAGGATTTGTTGGTCGCTACCGTCCGTCCCCTTTCGTCGAACGAGGGCCTGGATGGGTTCGCCGCGCTGCGCCCTTGTCTCGGTCTCCTCAGACACGGGCGCGGTGGGGAGCGCGGGCTTGCCATCGATCTCGACTAGCTCGTCGCCAGTGCGGAGTCCTGCTGCGTGGGCTGCGCCATTCTCCGCGACGATGAGTTGTGCCGGCGCAGAGCTGAGCGCCATCTCGATGCCGATCGTGTAGATGCCGTCCTGCGGGCTGTAGCGCGGCGTTGTCTCGATCGTCCGTGGTTCGCCGTTGCGTTCGATGATCAGCGAGAGCGGTCGCGAGCCGCAGAGCGCGACTTCGACGACGAGGTTCTCGAAGGAGTACATCGACTTGCCGTTGACAGCGAGCACGCGGTCCATCGGCTCGAGCCCCGCTTCCCAAGCTGGGCTGCCCGGCATGACCGCGCCAATCACTGGCGCTGGAAAGCTGACGCCTGATCCAAACGCGATCGGAAATGCGACGAGCGCGAACAGCACGTTCATCAGCACGCCGCCGAGGAAGAACAAGAACCGTTGTCCCACCGACTTTCGCTGCAGGCTTTCCTCGGGATAGCGCATGTCCTCGGGATCCTGGCCTGCCACGGCGACGTAGCCGCCGAGTGGGATCAGCGACAAGCGATAGTCCGTGGGGCCGCGTTGGAAGCCGAGCAGGCGCGGTCCGAATCCGAGCGAGAACACATCGACCCTCGCGCCGATGAATCGGGCTGCGAGGTAGTGGCCGAGTTCGTGGACGAAGATCAGCAGCCCGATGCCGAGCGCTACGAGCAGGCCGTTGCCGAAGTCAGTCATGGGGGTGAGGTCGGTTGTATCGGTCGCGCGGCATCACGATGCGAGCTGCTCCGCCCGTTGCCTGCCCTCGCGGTCAGCAGCGAGGACATCTGCGATGGATCGCACAGGTCGCGGAGTCCGCTGGCGGAGGATGTCGGCCACGTGAGCTGCGATTGCAGGGAACTCCAATCGGCCGTCCAGGAAACGCTGGGTCAGCACTTCATCGGCTGCATTGAGCACGGCGCCTGAGTCGCCGCCGAGTTGCATCACTTCGTAGGCCAGGCCGATTGCTGGGTAGCGCACGGGGTCCACGGGCTGGAACTCCAGCTTGGACCAACGCGCCGCGTCGAACGGCTGGAACGGGAACGGCAGTCGATCTGGGTAGGCGAGGCAGTAGAGGATCGGCAACCGCATGTCGGGCAAACCGCACTGCGAGACGATCGAGCCGTCCACGAACTCAACCATCGAGTGCACGATGCTCTGTGGGTGCAGCACGACCTGGATCTGCTCCGGGGCGAGGCCGAACATCCAGTGCGCCTCGAGCACTTCGAAGGCTTTGTTCATCATCGTCGCGGAGCCGACGGTGATGCGCTTGCCCATGGTCCAGGTGGGATGGTTGAGCGCTTCCTTCGGCGTGATCGACGAGAACGTGTCGAGCGGACGCGTGCGGAACGGGCCGCCAGACCCCGTCAGATGGATCTTCCGAACCTCGGCGCGACGCCCCGAGCGGAGGCACTGATGGATCGCGCAGTGCTCGCTGTCCACCGGCAGTATCTCGGCGCCAGTGCGCGCGGCGATGTCCATGAGCAATCCGCCCGCGAGGACCATCGACTCCTTGTTGGCGAGAGCGAGTCGAAGGCCTCGCTGCAGCGTCCACTCCGACGCTTCGAGCCCAGCTGCACCAGTGATCCCGTTGAGCACGATGTCGGGTTCGCAGCGTTCCAACATGGAGAGGATACCGGCCGCTCCGGAGTGAAAGCGCGTTGAGCGAGGAAGGGTCGCCGATGGCTCGGAGCCGCCCGATAGGCAGACATCGGAGACGCCGAAGGCAGCAGCTTGCTCGGCGATCTGGGCCGCAGACGAATGGGCCTGCAATCCCGCCACTGCAAGGCGATCGGAGTGTTGGCGGACGATGTCGAGGGCCTGCGTTCCGATGGAGCCCGTACTGCCGAGGATGGCGACGCGGATCTTGCGCACGGCGCGATCATGCAGAGATTGCGGGTCGAAAGCACCAGGACGCGCACGGTCCCGTTGTCGCGATATCGCTTGCAGACCATGATGAGCGACGCGTTGGGCATTCCGATGGAGGCCCGCGGCTGCACATTCGACGGCAAATCATGGATCGATGGAGCAAGGATGCGATGCGCGCCTATGCGGTGGCGCTGGTCGTCGCTGGTGCATCACTGTCAGCACAGGCGGATGTGTTTGATGGCCTGGCCGGGAATACGCGCTCGGAGCAGCAGGCGAAGCTTGCGCTCGACGCGTTCCTGAGGATCGCGCCGGGATCGGCTCGCGACGAGCGACTCGGGCGCGCGTCGGAGATCGCGTTCGTGGCCGCGGACGATGCGATGTGCATGCGGCTCGCATCGGAAGCGGAGTCGCGCGCTTCGTTGTCGGATGGGGCGCTGACGGCGGCGCTGCGCGCGATGGTGCGGCGAGGTCTTGCGTTCGACTTCGTGGAGATGGGCGAACGACTGGTAGCTGGTCGTCGCGCCGCCGTGACCCAGGCGATCGCAGCCGAGGAGGCCGCGTTGCTTCCGCTCGCGGACGCTGCGCTGCGATCCGGCGAGCGCACGGTGGGCATGTGGATCTTCCGCGCGATCGCGGAGCAGCTGCCCGAGGACGCTGCGCGGTTGGCCAATCTCGCGCTCGCGCATCGGCATGTCGGGCAACTCGCGGAGGCTCGCCGTGTCTACGAACGCGCGTTGCAGCTCGCTCCGAACGACTCGTGGACCTGGAACGACTACGGGCTCCTTCTGCGCGTCGCTGGCGACCCCGCCGCGTCGCGGACGGCGTTTCAGCGCAGCATCGCGTGCGACGCCAAGTTTGGCGAAGGGCCCGGCATCACGAATCTCGTGGTGGAGGCGGCGCAAGGTCGCGTGGACGCGAGCTCGCGCGCCCAAGTTTTGGCGGACGCATCGCGCGCGTTGTTGGTCCGTCCCGATGCCGCGCTGTTGCGGCGGGCTGCCATCGATCTAGTTCTGCGCGATGCTGGGGTCGCTCGACCGCAACAACTTCCTGACAAGGGCGCAGCCGTTCGGTAACGTCCCGCGCGCGGCGACGCTTTCTGCGCCCTTTCTGCCCCTCTGGTTCCTGACAGCCTTCGGAGATGCTGATGCCCTTGTCCCTGACGGTGACGCTCGCGTGCTTCGCAAACTTCTGCCCCTCGGCGGATGCCGCCATGATGCCGCAGGATCCCGCGCCCAAGCTGGCGCCAGCGGATCAGAAGGCGCTCCAAGGCAAGCTGGCCAAGTTCGTCGAGACGCAGATCGCCTATGACGATCCGTCCGCAGTGGGCAAGGCTCGGGAGAAGGCGCAGAAGGCCTACGACACGGCGCGCGAGGCGTTCTGGGCGGACTGGAAGAAGCAGTCCGACAAACACGGGGACCTGCTCAAGTCGATCGCCGATCTCGAGGTGATCTTCGCAAGCGCGATCCCCTACGAGCGCAAGCAGCCGATGACGCTTCGCAAGGTCGACGCGAAGGACCCGGTGCCGGCCTACTACCTGTCGGTTCCGAAGTCCTACAAGGCGGAGACGCCGACGCGCGCAGTGTTGCTGGTGCCGGGCCTGGACGACAAGCAGGAGTGGACCGAAGGCAAGAAGTGGTTCGACTCGACGTGGTCGGACAAGGCGACGTTGGCAGGGGACACGATCATCCACGTGCCCGTCGTGTCGAAGACGGTCGAACTCGACACGATGCCCGACTACTCGAAGACGGAGAGCGAGGAGCAGGAGAAGCAGCGCATCCAAGAACTGCTGCTTTCGTTCGGCGATACGCAGCGCGGCTACAACGTCGATCGCGCGCGTCGATTCCTCGATGCAGGCAAGGGCGCATGCGGCTTCGCGGTGCGTTTCGCGTGCCACTTCCCTGACCTGTTCACCGGCGTGATCCTGCGCTCGCCCATGGCAGTGGACGAGTTGCGCCTTGGCAGCCTTGGCGGCGCCAACTTCCTGTTGCTGTCGAGTGCGGACACTGCGGCGGCTTGCGACGCGTTGAAGGCGCGCCTCGACAAGGTCGAAGGCGTCACCTGCACGATCCTGCCGACGACGGACGCCTACCCCTTCATGGCCGCAGCGCCGGAGATCGAGAAGTGGATGGCGGGCTGCAAGCGCATCGTCAATCGCAAGAAGATCGTGATCGAGCCCAACGAGGACCGCTTCAAGCAGGCCTACTGGGTGTCGATCGCCGACATGTCATCGGTCCACACAGCGCCTGAGGGCAGCAAGCCGCGCGTCGAGGTCGAAGCCGATCGCGCGCAGAACCGCATCAAGATCACCGCGGTTGGCGTGGAGTCTCTGATGATCTCGCTCAACGACTCGCTGGTCGACCTCGACAACAAGTTCACGCTTGTCGTCAACGACAAGGCGTGGGAAGAGGGCAAGCGCAACCGCGACTTCAATAACCTGCTGAAGCGCATGGTGCGCAAGAACGACACCCAGTTCCTGTTCCCGGTCGAGTTCCGAGTCAACGTGCCGAAGCCGGAGAAGAAGGCGGACGAGACCGGTGCCGGCAAGTGATGGAGTAGGCGGGCGATTGAGCCCTTCCTGCGCGGCGCTCGTGGCCGCGCTCGCAGGCTGTGCCTGCATGGTCGTCGAGTTGAGCGCGGTGCGATTGTTGGCGCCGTTCTTTGGCGACTCCGCCTACGTCTGGACCAACGTCATCGGCGTCATCTTGTTGGCGCTCGCGTTGGGCGCGTGGACTGGCGGCATTTGGGCAGAGCGGATCGGCATTGCCGCGCCGCGGCGGCTGTTGGTTGCTGCGAGCCTCGTGCTGTCGGTCGTGCCCTTTGTCGCTCCGATGCTCGGCGATTGGCTCTTGCCGCAGGACCTGCCGCTCGACGCCGCGATGCCTGCGCTCGTTCGCGGTTCGCTTGCCGCCTCAGTCGTTCTCTTCGGGCCGCCGCTTTGGTTGCTCGGAGCGGTCGCTCCGGGACTTGTCGTCGGCGTCGCAAACGCAGGCAATGGCCTCGGACGGTCGGCTGGATTGGTTTCAGCGACAGGCACGATGGGCAGCCTTGTCGGCACCTTCGTGACGACACATTGGCTCGTGCCCGAGTTTGGTTGTCGGGCCGCGATATGGGTTGGTGCCGGGCTCTTGGCGATCGCTGGCGGGGTGCTTTGGCGGCGTGGTCTAGCCATCACGGTCATCCTGATGGCGGTGGCACGCCTGGACCTCCCCATGAGCCCGCTGCGCGCTGCTCCAGCTGGTTCCGAGTTGCTCGCCGAAGTGGAATCGCGGCATCAGTATCTGCGCGTGTTGCGTTCGCGCTCCGAGGACGGCGCTGCGAGAACCGAACTCAAGATCAATGAGGGCCTCGATAGCTACCACTCGGTGGCGATCGAAGGCCGCCGCATGACGAGTTCTGCGGACGCCACGCGTAGGCCGAGTTCGTACTACGACTACCACGCGATCGCTCCATGGCTCGCGGGCGATGGCACGGCGCCCACTGGACTGCGTTCGTTGTCGATCGGGGACGCGGCCGGGACGTTCCGGCGCTGCTATGCAGCGGCTTGGCCACAAGCGATTGTTGACGCGGTGGAGCTCGATCCCGCAGTCG
The DNA here is from genome assembly GCA_041168165.1 of Planctomycetota bacterium. Lineage (GTDB taxonomy): Bacteria > Planctomycetota > UBA1135 > UBA1135 > UBA2386 > SXPK01. Next base: position 29,105 of record JBEELK010000315.1, read on the forward strand.
TGCAGTTGGGCGATCGTTGGTTCGACGCACCGCGCGCGAACGGCGTGGTCGTTGGCGGCCTCGATGGCCGCGTCTTCGTCGAACGCGCTCGCGCCACGTGGCACTGCATCCACGTCGATGCCTATAGCCATCAGGTCTACATCCCCGCGCACCTCGCGAGCTTTGAGTTCTTCACGGCTGCGCGCGCGCGCCTCGAGCCCAAGGGCGTCATTGCGTGCAATGTTGGCGGACTCGGCATCGACGACCCCGTGGTAACTGCGATTGCGCACACCATGCGCGCAGTGTTCGACGACGTCGCGGCGTTGCGCATCCCGGACTCGAGGAACGTGCTCCTGCTCGGACGGCGCGATGCGTTGATCGACTCCGCGTCGTTGCCCGATGCTGCGCCATCGGTGGCGGGAATGTCCGACGCTGAGCACGGCATTTGGTCGCGCGTGGTGTCGGAAGCGAAGTCCGCGCGGTGGGGGAAGTTCGCAAGCGGAGCAGAGGCGAAGAGCCTGTTGCGCGACGATCGGCCCGCGCTCGATGGACTGCTGCTCGCGTCCTACGTGCAGAACAAGGATCCCGGCGAGCCGTTGCGATTCGCTGGTCCCAACAGCCCCGAATGGGCCGAAGCGGCGGCGTTCGAGAGCTACTCGAAGGGCGATTTCCCAGGCGTGCTCGCGGCTGCCTCAAGCAGCGTGAAGGCGACTCCCTACCTGTGTTACCTCGCGGGCGCTGCAAACTGGGCTTTGCGACGCATCCAGTCCGCGCGCATGGCGACGATGGACGGCCTCGCGATGAAGCCGGAAGAGCCGTTGCTCGGATCGCTTCGCGCACAGGAGGAAGCGCTCGCTGCCGAGTGGGCGCCCATCGCGCGCGCGATGGGCATCGCCGAACGGAATGGCATTCTGGCTGCCGCGCTCGCTTGCTGCGGCGCTGCGTTCGCTCTCGTCGCTGGCTACAGAATGTCGAGGATGCCGGCCGCTCCGTCGGTCAGCGTCTCGACCGCGGCTCGGTAGTTGACGGAAGCCGCATAGCGCGCGTTCCAGGGCATGGGCTCTGGGTCGCAAACGCCGCCGAGCGCCACGGCAGCGAACGCACGCGTTAGAGGAGTCAGTTCGCGATTGCTGAGCATCTGCAGCAGCGGCGCGATGCATCTCCGATCGCCGAGTTGTCCAAGGCCAGAGGCCAGCGCGGACATGCGGGCTAGGCCGCCATCCGACGACTCCAACATTGCGGTGAGTTGTTCCACGGCTTCCGCGTCGCCAAGTCGTCCGAGCGCCGTTGCGATGCGAACGAGCAACTGCGGCTGGCGCACCGAGCCGGCCAACAGTTCGCGCAACTGTGGGGCTGCGCCACGTTCTTCGAGCAACGCGAGGCCGATCGCGATCTGGCCGCCCGCATCTTCGCGCTTCCCATACTCCGACAAGCTGCGGCGCAGTGCGTCCGAGGAGCCCGGCGCACGGCAGAGGCCAAGCGCAATCGCAGCAGAGCCGATCGCTTGCGGGTTCTTGGCGATGCGGAAGGCCGCGAGCAGCGCATCGCGGATCTCGAGGTCGGGCTCCGGCGTCTTGCCGGCGGCGAGCGCCGCTGCGTTGCGGTCTGCGACCATCGTCCCGAGCGCAAGCATGATCCATGGTTGCTCGATGGCTCGGCTCGCTTCGCGCATTTCGAGCAGCAGCGCAGATCTGGCTTTGGCTCCGCCGATGCGACCGAGACTCAACGCCGCGAAGTAGCGTGTCTGATGATCGCGCGCAGTCCGGTATGCGTTCACGAGGGCCTCGCATGACGCTCGATCGGCCGACGCGTCGTCATCCCACGGGCGGCACAGCGCGCCGAGCGCTGCTGCGCACGATTGCGCGACATGATCGTTGGTCTTGCTGCGCGGACCTAGGTCGGATGCCTCCTCTTCGCGGAGGCGCGCCGCGAACTTGGCTCTGCATGCGTCGCTCCGCGGATGGGATCTGCCAAGCAACTGCGCCAACGCCATGGGGCAGTGCGATTGCGTCAACTGGGAGCCAGGGCCGAGGTCCTGTTCATAGAACGCCAGCAACTCCATCGCGGCCGTGTCGACCAACGTCCTCGATGCCGCATTGTCTTCGTTCGGCAATTGGCCAATTGCGGCGATGGCGGCGACGGTCACGTTGCGATGAATGCCCGCAGCGCCTTCGGCGTGCAGCAGCTCGGTCAGGCAGCGAACTGGCGCCATGCGTTGGCCGGCATCAACCCTGGGCAAGCACAGTCCAAGCGCGTAGGTGGCGAATGCGCGAGTTCGTTCATCCACGCTCGTGCGCCCTGTGCAGCGCCTTCCCCACGGCGCGTCGGAGCACAGGGCCATCAGCAGTTCGAGGTCCTCGCGTTTGCACTGGCGTGCGATGCCGATGCACAGTGCCGCGGATTCGCGGACCTCTTGGTCATGACTCGCAAGGCGTTCGCGAAACAGGTCGTGGAGTCGCAATCCGTCGGGGTCCACGCCGATCTTGGCGAGCGCGATCATTGCTGCGGTGATCGTGTCGCGGTCCTCTGCGCGCGCGAGCGCCTTGGCCAGAGCGGGAACAACGACGGTGCGAACCTCGGTTTCGCTCGGCGCTTCCAACATGGAGCCGAGAGCTCCACGACCGCCGAGCAGCAGGTCGGTTGCATGGAATGCGCGGCGCAAGGCAAGGCCATCGCGTACGCGCAGCAGGGGGTCCTTCTGGAACTCCCACCAGAACTCCCAACTCGAAAGGTCTGCATCGACCGCGTAGCCGCGACTGCCTTGGCGACCTGCGCCTGCGACACCAGAGGGACCTGCTGGCCCCGAAGCGGTCGAAGTGGATGCTGGGCCCACAGGGACGCCGCTGCTCGCGCTGGAGGATCCGCTCGTGCCGGCAGCGGTGCTGCCGCTGCTGCCAGATCCGCTTGGTGGCACAACCGTGGTTGGGCCGCGGTATTGGCCGCCATGGGGCATCGCCATCGCGGTGGCATGGATAGCAGCGAGAGCCACCGCACATCGAACTGCATGTCGAGTCGCTTGCGAGTTCATGTCGGTCCTTCGCAACGGCTGTTCCAAGCGCGAGCAACCTAGAAACGAAAGCGGGCAGCTCAGCAGAGCTGCCCGCGTCGGAGCCGAATGGCTCAGCGCATCACAGGATGTCGAGGATGCCGGCGGTCTTGTCCGTCAGCGTGTCGACTGCAGCACGGTAGTTCATGTTCGTGCTGATCTTGCTGTTCCACGGCAGCTTCTCCTTGTCGCCGACGCCGCCCAGTGCAACGGCAGCGAACGCGCGCGACAGCGGCGTGAGCTGCTCGTTCGCGAGCATGCGCTTCAGCGGCTCGATCGTGCGACGATCGCCGATGAAGCCGAGCGCGGACGCGACGGCCGAGAGCTTGGCGAGGTTGGTGTCGCCATCGCCGAGCAACTTCTGCAGCTCGTCTGCGACGCCCTTGTCGCCGAGCTTGCCGAGAGCGATCGCGGCTTGCTGCAGCAGTTCTGGACGGCGGACCGACTTCTCGACGATGTCGCGGATGTCGACCTCCGAACGCTTGTCACCCATGAGTGCCAAGGCGATGCACAGGTAGCCTGCGAGATCGTCCTTGCTACGGCTCTTCACGAGCAGTGCGCGGAGATCATCAGCAGCCGCTTCGTAACGGCAGAGACCGAGACCGACCGCGAGGCCCGACTGAGCGCTCGGGTCCTTCACGTCTTCGAGCGCGGTGCGCAGCGTGCGACCGAACTCTTCCTCGAGCTCCGCCGTACGACCGGCGGCTTGGTCCGCTTCGTACTTCTCGTAGGCGTAGACGCCCATCGCGATAGCGACCCACGGCTTCTCGATCGACTTGCCGGCCTTGTCGAACTCCTTCAGGAGTTGCGTGCGGCACCAGGTGCCGCCGATCTGGCCGAGGGCCAGCATTGCGAAGTACTTGGTCTGCAGGTCGCGGTGCGACTTCCAGGTCTCGAGCAACAGCTTGCCGTACTCGGCGTCCGGCGACTTCTCGTCGTCGATCGGCTTGCACAGCTGGCCAAGAGCGAGGACGCACGCACGCGGGACGTCGTTGCTGCTGCGCTTGGTCTTGCCCTTTTCGGCAAGGTCATCCGCGAACAGCTTCTTGTAGGAATCGACGACCTTCGTGTCGGCGTAGTCCTTGCCCAGCAACTTGGCGATTGCCGGCGGGCAGTGCGACTGCAGCAACTGATCGCCCGAGCCCAAGGCCTTCATGTAGTAGGCCTCGATGCACTTGAGGGCATCGGCAACAAGCGCCTTGTCGCCTTCACCGCTCGCCGCAGCGGCGCCATCGCCGGTCGCGGGAGTTGCCGAGGGCGCGCCGGCGGCGTTGAGGATGCCGATCGCGTTGATCGCGGCAACCTTGGTGTTGCGCGTGCTCTTCGAGTCGTCGTCGACGATCTGGCGCAGAGCATCGAACGCCTTGCGCTTCAGCGCCGCATCCGCATTGGCATGCGAGACGAGGCCGAGCGCGTAGCACGCGAATGCGCGCGTACGGTCGTTCACGTCGCCGCCACTGGCTTGCTTCGCCGCATCGCTGTTGAGCACGAGGCTCGTCAGCATGTCGATGTTCTCTGCGTCAGGCAGAGCTGCGATGCCGAGCGCCAGCGCTGCGGTCTCGCGGATCTCTTGGTCGCCACGCTTCAAGCGGGGGATGAAGACGTCGCGCAGCTTGAACTCGCTGTGGTTGCGACCAATCTTGGCCATCGCGACCATGCACGACGAGGTGATGTCGCGGTCTTCGGTCGAGTCGATCGCCTTCTTCAGCGCCGGCAGGATGATGTTGAGCTTCTCGTCTTCCGACGGGCTCATCGTGTCTTGCGAATCCACCTTGCGCGTGGCGCCGAGGTAGAACTCGTCGCTACCCGACACGGCAGACGTGGAGTGGATCGAGTCGCGGAGGCGGATGTAGGGGTCCTTGTTGAACTCCCACCAGAACTCCCACTTGTTGAGGTCGTCTTCGAGCTGGATGCCGCGACCGCCGGTCGTCGGACCCTTGCCCGCCGCGGGGCCCGCAGGGCCGCCTGTTGCAGGGCCAGCAGGACCAGGAGCCGCGGGGCCGCCGGGGCCAGGAGTCGCCGGGCCACCAGGGCCAGGAGTTGCGGGACCACCAGGGCCACCGCCACGGCCGCCACCGGGGTTCGGCGGAACCACGTCACCGGGGCCGCGATACTGGCCGCCGTGGGCATTGCCGGTTTGCGGCAGCAGCGCGAGAACGCCTGCGCAGCAAAGGCCTGCGAGAACGAGCTTCTTCATGTTGGGATTGCTCCGAGGGTGCCGGCCTACCAGTGGCGCGGCGGTTGGTGCGGGTGCGCAGGATATCGATCCTGGCATGAGGCGTTGCGCAAAATCGGGGCCACGCCGATTCGTTGCAGCGATTTTTGCGGATCGACGCGGATTCGGCGCAGCAGAGCCACCGGTGTCGCACTTCGTGGACACCCTGCGGCATGAGTGTTACTTGCGCGAAACAATAGGACGCTGCCGCTTCAAACGAGGCAGCAGTTTCGCATGCACGCCCGGCACGGCAGCAAGGCTCGGCAAGTGGATCTCGCCGTCGAGCTTCGCCGGGAACATCGGCGCTCCATCCCAGCCCGTGACGAGCAAACCTGCCTCCGTGAGTACCAACGCGGCGGCGGCCAGATCCCAGATGTGCCCCTGCTCTTGGATGTTCGCAACGAGTCGACCGTTGGCGACGTCGAGCATTTGCACGACCGTCGAACCGTAGCAGCGGACCCGCGCACCTTGCTGCTGAATGGCGGGGAGGATCGCTGGCGGTTTGGTGCTCCGTCGCCACTGGCAACCAACGACCGCCTTGTCGTCCCAAGCCGTCTTCGGCGCTCGTAGCGGCGCGCCATTGCGCATCGCACCGTGGCCTGCGATCGCGGTGTAGAGAGCGCCTTCAGGCTCAGCCCACACCGCGGCGACGACGGGCATGCCTTGATGCATCAATGCGATCGAGACCGCCCAGTGGGGCAAGCCGCATGCGTAGTTGCTAGTGCCGTCGATCGGATCGACGACCCACACCAAGTCGCGGTCGCATTTCTTGCTGCCGGTTTCTTCGCCGAGCCATCCAGCATCTGGCATGGCGGCCAGCAGGGCGCGGCGAATCCGTCGTTCGCATGCGGCATCGACATCGGTCACGAACTCGAAGGGGCCCTTGCGGCGCAACTTCGGGCGCTGCGTCGATGCCGCGCGCTGGGACGCAAAAGCAGCAGCGTCGAGAGTGGCGTCCACTGCAGCGCGCAGCGCGTGCAGCATGCGATCGATGTTCACGGGCTCAGTAGTCATGCGCCGACGTTGGCGGTTGCGCCGGAGAAAACAAGGGTGCGTGATGGCACGGGGTCGCTACAACTCCGCGCCGATGCGAAGCTTGGCCCTCGCGAGTCTCTGTGTGCTGCTAGGCGCCTGCGAGGCGCCCAAGCCGGAGGCCCCGAGCGAGTTTGGCGGCGCGTCGTCGACCTTGGTTGCTGTCGATGCCGGCCATCAGGCCGAATCCCAAGGCGACGAGTTGCCTTCGGAAGCGCAGTTGTGGCAACGAGTGGAGTCCGGCAACGAAGTGGTGGAGTCTGCTCTGCTGCTCGTGACCATGTTGGAGTCCGAGGAGCGTCATGCCGACGCGCTGAGGGCGCTGCGAACCGCGTCTGCCAAGGCTCCGCAATCGGCGGAGCTCGCGGTCGCTAGCGCCGGAGTGCTGCGCGATCTCGGTCGGCGCGCAGAAGCGATCGACACGCTGTGCGCACTTCGCGATCGTGACGCCGCCGCGTTCGGTCCAGGTTTGTGGCACGAGTTGGCAGAGATGTGCTGCATCGAGTCCTCGTTCTCGACCGCAAGGGACTGCATGCGTCGACTGCGCGCGACCGTGGATGGTGCCGACTATCTGCGGCAGAGAGAGCAGGAACTGACGCTGTTGGAGAACGCCATTCAGCGTGGCAGCGGCGGTCGCCCAATGCGCGTGCGGGACCTGCTCGGTGACTTGCGCGGCGCTGCCGCTCCATCGGTTCGACTCGATGCACTGCAACGCTTGCTGCCGGTTGGCGGCGGTGTTGCGCAATCGGCCTGCACGATCGCCGTCGGCGATGCCTCTGCGCCGTTGCGCGCGATGGCTGTTGAGGCGGCGGTTGTCGACGCCGAGTTGTTGGCAGAGTTCTGCGCGGCGGCGCTGTCGGATCCTGATGCTTCGGTTCGAATCGCGGGAGCGCGCAAGGCGGCGGCGTTGCCCTCGACGGACCGCGTCGCGTTGCTGCTCGGGGCATTGGCCGCCGAGCAGGATGCTGGCGCATTTCTCGCGATCGACGCGGCATTGGCTACTGACTCCGCGGCAACGAGCCCGGTGGACTCAGCCAGGGCGGCCGACGCGGCCTATCGGCGGGAACGAGTCGAGGATCGTCGACGGAGGTTGTCCAAGTGAGCGAGACGAGCGAAATCGAAGACCACGCCAAGGCCGCATGTCGCGGGATGCGCAGACGCGGAGGCATATTGCTCGCGTCGCTGCTCCTCTGCGCATGCTCGGTCCACAATCTGAGCTACGACCAGATCCTCCGCGACCTGGATGCCACGGTGGAGGTGGAGGGCAGCGGCGACGACGAGCGACTCGTGTACCGCACGAAGGTTGAGGCCACGTGGGGCATCGCGCGTTGGTCGCTGATGGCACCCTTTCGCTGGTTCTTGCTGCCAGTGTTCGGGGAGCGCGTCGATCGGGAGCTCGAGAATCCCTCGGCCTATGTGCGCGAGCTTGCTGGTGCCTTGCCTGTGAAGGCGGGCGGTCGGCTCGAACGGCGTGCGGCAACGGCCCAGCGCCTCGTGCGAATCGCGGAACTCGATCCGTCGCCGCGAAACCGCATCATGGCACTGGAAGGCCTCGCGCAACTTGCATCCGCGCAGGGCCTCGCACTAACCGACGGACTCGTCGAGTTCGGCCCGAAGCCAGCGCTGCTGGATGGCGCAGCTGCATGGCGCGATGCGTTCGCGAAGTTCCGACCAGCGGCTCGATCGCCGGTCGGCGCGGCGCTGCAGGAGGCCGACGACGCCGCATATCGTGCTGCCATCGCGGGCCTTTGCTCGCGGCCGCTCGCGACCTGGCGTCAACGGCTCGCGCTGCTCTCGGATCTCGCGAATGCTCACGCCGATGAGCAGCAAGCGGAGCTTCGTGAATTCGCACGCGAATCGCTCGAGGTTGCCTTTGCTCATGCCGCGCGCGCGTCGGTTGTCGCGGCGACGCAAGGACGCGGCCCCGAGCTTCGCGAAGTGCGTCTCTGCGCGATCGAGTTGCTCCATCGTTCCGCCGGTGCCAACTCCGTGCCGTTGTTGCTTGCGCTCATTGCCGCGTCGCCCGAACAGATCCAATCTGGCGAGCCCCAGTTTGAAGAATCGGATGCCTTGCGGCTCCGAGTGATTCACTTGTGCGGGCAACTCCAGGGAGAGCGCGCACTGCGCACTGCAAAGATCGCGGGCCGCGAGTCCTGGGACGAAGTTGCTCCCGCTGAGTTCCTTGTCCGAATGGCGCTCGATAGCGACCCGTTCTTCTCTCCGACTGCGATCCCTGCGCGCGAGGCGCTCGCGTTCTGCATCGGGCGCAAGAGCGCGGACCCGAGCCCGGACTCCGGCGATGGCGAAGATTGGGTCGCTGCGTGGTGGAACGACTACCGCAAGCAGAGGACCGTGCCGTGATCTATCGTTGGATCGATCGCTCCATTGCCTATGACGGCTCGCAACTGAGCGCGCATTGGATCCTCAGCGAGACCGGCATCGTCGGGGATGCGCTCGTTGCGTTTCGCGGTCCATGCAAGGTGCGTCGCGACGAGATCGCAGATCTAGCGGACATCGACGGGCCAGGGATCGCCGCAGATGACATGGTGCACTTCGTCTGGGAGTCATTCTCCGACACGGATCTGATGCTCGGCGTGCATCGGCAACGCCTGTTGAGCGCCACGGCGCTCGAGGTCTTGCGCGCTATGCGTCCCGATCTCGTTGCGCGCCGCTGTGGCGACGATGTGTTCGTGGGAGACGGCAAGTTGTCGATTTCGATTGCGACCGTCACGCCGGTGAGCTGCCTCATCCACTTCGCAGTCAATGCATCCCATGGCGGCGCGCCGGTTCCGATTGCCGCGCTGTCGGACTTGCGCGTCGATGCACGAGCGTTTGCAGAGACGCTGCTGGCGCAGGTGGCAACCGAGCAGGCAAGCATCGCGGACGCGCGCTGCAAGGTTCGCGCGAAGGGAGAATGGGTGCGATGAGTCGTGCGACGGCAATGAAGCTGATCAAGTTCCTGCTCGTGATCGGGCTGATGACGCTCGTGTTCCGCAGCGTGCAGTGGGACGACCGATTGCTTACTGCCCGCGCAGGGGCGGATGCGGTCGAAGAGACGGTGTCGATTCGTGGCGCATGGTCCTCAGACCGCGTTGTCGTCGTTGACGGCAGCGGGAACGAGCGAACGGTGCAGCCCGGCAAGCAGGCGGACGGCAGCGAGATCGAGTTGGCGCCTGGGTTCTTGACCTATTGGCGCAATCTCGACGTCATGTTGTTCGTGCTCGGCGCTGCGTGCTACTTCGTCACGGTGTTGGTTGCCGGCGCTCGTTGGTGGTGGTTGCTGCGCGTCAACGGCCTGAACGTCACGTTGCTCGAATCGCTGCGGTTCACGTGGATCGGCGTGTTCTTCAACACCGTCGTCCCCGGTGCGACGGGCGGCGACCTGATCAAGGCGATCTACATCATGAAGCACTGCCCGGGCCAACGCGTCCCGGCGTTGGTTTCGGTGATCGTGGATCGCGTGCTCGGATTGGCTTCGCTTGCCATCTTGGGCGCGGTGGTCGTGCTGTTCGCGTTGGATCGGTTCGGCGATCTTGCGATCGCGATCTGGGCGGTGATCGGCGGCCTAGCCCTTTTGTTCTCGATTGCGTTCAGCCGAAGGCTCCGCAGCCTTGTGCGCCTCAAGTGGATGCTTGAGCGCTTGCCCAAGAAGCTGGGCAACGTGCTGCGCATGTTGGATGAAGCGGTCTTCGTCTACCGCGGCCACAAGAACGTCGTGCTGGCGAGCCTGCTTGCTGGCGTGGCCAACCACGTCGTGTCCGTGATGAGCGTGGTCTTCATCGGCGATGCGCTCGGCGTCGGCATGCCGTGGACGGAGTACTTCGTGCTCATCCCAGTCATCAACATCATCAGCGCCGTGCCGTTGATGCCGAATGGCTGGGGACTCGGGGAAGTGCTCTACCAAAAGCTATTCGCGACCTACGGTGCTTCGTACATCGCGGGCGCGGGGTCCCTTGAGGCTGGCGCGAAGGCGATGGGGACGCGCGCCGTGGCGTTGTCCGTGCTCTATCGCTTGCACACGACGCTTTGGTCGCTGCTCGCAGGCTTGCTCGTGTTGTTTGGCCGCGATCGGGTCACGCAGCAGGACATTGCGGCGGAGCAGCAACGCGAAGACGCGGGCAGCTAGAAGCGGTTGCTCCACTTCGAGTCCCGCAACTCGCGTTTGCGAGAAGCCTGCCTTGTCGGGGAGCGGAGCCCGCGCCATGCTGCTTGCCCCATGAATCTGCTCGTCGTCGGCTCCACTGCGTTCGACACCATCGAGACCCCGCATGCGGAGGCCAAGCGCTGCCTCGGCGGTTCCTCGACCTACTTCGCGCTGTCTGCGCGCATGTTCACGCCCGTTGGGCTTGTGAGCGTGGTGGGCGAGGACTTTCCGAAGGAGCATCGGACCCTGTTGGAGTCGCGCGGGATCGACCTTGCCGGACTCGAGACGAAGCCTGGCAAGACCTTCGCTTGGCATGGCCGCTACTCCGCGGACATGAACTCTCGCACGACGATTGACGTGCAGCTGAACACGTTCGGGGACTTCCAGCCGAAGGTGCCTGCCAAGTTCCGCAACTCGCGGTTCGTGTTCCTCGCGAACGGCGCTCCTGCGACGCAGATGTCGGTGCTGGACCAAGTCGAGAGCCCCGAGTTCGTGGTCGCGGACACGATGGACCTTTGGATCGAGCGCGAGCGCGACGGGCTGTGCGCGTTGATGAAGCGCATCCACGGCATCATCGTCAACGACCAAGAGGTCAAGCAGTTGACGGGCGAGAGCAACCTCATCAAGGCGGGCAAGGCAGTGCTCGCGATGGGCCCGTCGCTCGTCATCGTGAAGAAGGGCGAGCACGGCTGCTTCGTGTTCAGCCCCTACTTCCACTATGCGCTGCCGGCGTATCCAACCGAGCGCGTCGTGGATCCGACCGGCGCCGGCGACAGCTTCGCGGGCGGCTTCATGGGCTACTTGGCTAGCTGCGACACGGTGAGCCTCTGGAACATGAAGCGCGCAGTCGCCTACGGCACGGTTGCGGCGAGCGTCAACGTCGAAGCGATCGGCGTCGATGCGCTCGCGGCCGCGGATCGGTCGACGATCGAGCGTCGCTACCAGGACTTGCTGCAGTTCGTGCAGTTCTGAGAACGGGCCTGATCGCCAAGCTGGCGAGTCCAGCGCGGCGATGGATGCAGGCACGTGCTGCGTGCCTGCAGTTGCGGTCACTGAGCGTTGCGATCCTGCTGCTCTAGATCCGCGGGGCGACGGCGGAAGCCGGCGGTCAGGTCTCGCATCATGCCCTTGCGCCACCTGAGCAACTTGTAGTCGGGCCCAAACCAGAGCATGGCGCCGGGCATGTTCGCAGAGTCAGAGTCCATCGAGAACCGGGCACCGGGAGCGTTGCGGACGAGGCTCATGCTGAACGTCGCACCCCAGCCGGAGCTGTCGACGTGGTGCCAGAGCAGCGC
>JBEELK010000316.1:0-3887 GCA_041168165.1 Planctomycetota bacterium
CCTTCCGCGACATCGAGGTTCATCGCTGCCAGCAAGGGTGCGATGCGAGAAGGCCAACGAGGCCTAGTGGTCGCATGCTGCGTGGCGTGAATCGCAGTCCGCGTTGCGATCCACGTTCCGCTAGCACGAACCGATAGAGAGCAGTTGGCACGCCACGAGCCGACGGTCGGACCTCACGCGAGTCGCCATCACTCTCGACGGACTCGCCATTCAAGAGCCCTCACCTAACCCAACACGCAGCTCATGGATTCCGCGCGACGCGGAATCCGCAGCCGTTGTCGAATTCCGGCGAGTTGGCGTCGTAGCGCAGCGACGCGCGACAGAATCCCTGTTCGAAGTTGAAGAAGCTGCCGCGCATCACGCGTGAGGTTCCCGTCGCGGGGCCGGTCGGGTCGGTCTGCGGCGAACGCGTGTATTCGCCGTACCAGTCGTTCACCCACTCCCACGCGTTGCCGATCATGTCGTGGAAGCCGAGCGCGTTTGCAGCCTTGCCGCCGACCGGCTTGCGCTGGCCAGCGACGTTGCCGCGATGCCAAGCGATGTCGTCGAGGTTGCCGTAGCGCGGACCATTGGTTCCTGCGCGGCATGCGAACTCCCACTCAGCCTCGGTCGGAAGGCGCAGGCCCAGCTTTCGGCAGTAGTCGCGGCTCTTCGTGAAACCGGCCGTGACCGGCAAGTCGGGGCGCGTCGGGTCCTCTTGCTCGACTTCGTCGCCGATGGCGACAGAGCTGACGACCACGGTCCCGTCGGCCTTCGTCTTGGTCGCGACCTCGCTGCGCACGACTTTGCCATCTGCGCCACGCAGTTCGACGCTGCCTTGCAGGATCACAACGCCGCCGCCCGGCTGGACCACCGCGGTGCCGTTCTCCTCTGAGTCTTCGCGGGCGCCATCCTTCGCAGGCTCTTGGGCAACCTTCGACGCAATCACCTTGTCCCACTGCTCGCGCGTCACTTCGTAGCGACCGAGGTAGTAAGGCTGCGTCAACGTCACCGCGTGGGCAGGGACCTCGTTGGACTGCGCTTCCTGGTCCCCAGGGCTCTTGCCCATCGAGAACGTGCCCGGCGGCACGAGCAACATCTCGATGCCACTCGCGCGATCGCGCACACGCCACGGCAGGCCGGTCTTCGTGATCGCATCGCGCAACGCGGCATCCGTCACCACCGCGCTGTCGACCTCGGCCTGCAGCACCTTGCACCACGACATCCCACTCGGCACGCGCACCTGTGGCTCCACCACCGTCGCAGCGGCGACCGAAGGCTCGCGGCCTTTGATGTCGGCCTGCATAGCTGCGCCCGTCGCCTTGTCCGAGCGAGGGGCCGCAGGCTCGCCAGCCGAACTCCGCGACGTGCGCACACGCATGCCTGGGATCGGCGCGTCGAGCGACGTCGCGAGCGGGCGGTTCTTCAAGAACGTCGCGAACCACACGCGGTCGAGGTCGCCGATGCGCGCGAGCAGTCGCGCGCGCAACTTCGCGCGGTCGTTGCGGTCGTCCTCCATCATCAACATCGTGCCGGCCCTGCTTACCGGCACCACTTCTTCGAGGAGGCGGAGGCCGAGGCGATAGAGCTCTAACGCCGCTTCGTCACCGAGCGACGCGGATTGCTGCACCATCTCGGCGAGCACGCGGCGCGCGTTCTCTTGTGACTTGGCACCAGCGGCGAGCTCTTCGACTTCCTTCTCACGATAGACCTGCGCGGCGAACAACTTACCCTCGAGCGACCGCGGAGCCATCAAGCGATCCACGACGTGCACGATGTGACCGCCGACCGCGATGTCGCCAGCGAGCACGCGAGCCTTGAACGGCTCCTCCGCGGCGCGAGCGACGCCAGCCGTCCGCAGCGCGTAAACGAACACCATCCCGTTGTCGAGGATGTCGAGCACGAAGCGCCCGCGCTCGCGTGAGATCATCGCCGGCCCGAGGTCGTACAGGTCGAAGTCGAAGCTCCACACCTGCAGCTCCGGCAGCGCGTGCCAATCGAGCACTGCGCGCAACGCATCGCGGTTCTTCGGATCGAGCAGTGCTGCGCGTTCGCCGTCCGACAGACGCTCGAAGGCATCATTGGTCGGCACGAACATCGTCCAACTGCCCTTCGACTCCGGCTGCGCCCAGTCCTGGTCTGCGCCGCTTGCCGCCACCGCTTCGAGGAACATCGAGAAGCGACCGTCCGGCACCGCGCGCAGCGCGTCGAGCAAGCTCGTCGGCGCCACTTCCTTCGCGGCCATCTTGAGGCCATCCTCGGTTCGCTTCTCCGTCGGCATCACGACGCGGTCGATGACGTGCACGACCCCGTTGCTGCACTCGATGTCTGCGCGCACGACGCTCGCGTCGCCATAACGAAAGCCGCGCGCGTCCGCGCTGACGGACACGCGGCCCCGGCTCGCCGTCGGAGCCATCTGCGGCACGTCGATGTTGCTGATCTCGAACGACGTCAGCCGTCCCGACACGACATGGTTGCGCAGGATGCGGCGCAACTTCTCCTTGTTCTGCGGCAGCAACAGCGATTGCAGCGCTCCATCGGGCAACGCCGCGAAGGCTTCTTCGGTCGGCGCAAACACCGTGAACGGCCCCTTGGCCTTCAGTTCGTCGACGAGCCCCGCTGCATCGATTGCAGCAACCAGCGTGGTGAAGCCAGCCGCGGTCGCGGTGTCGACGATGTCGGACTTCGGAGCCCGTCGCGCAGCACGACCATCCTGGGCGCATGCGTCGGCGTGGAACGGAGAAGCGAGAAACAAGGCAACGGCGGCAAACGCGGTGAGGCGCATGGAAATCGTCTCCTGGCCCGCGCACGTGAGGACGCCGGCGATGGGTAATGCGCCCGCGCTTCGTCCGATGCCACGGATCGGATGCAACCTCGAGACGTTTGACTGCTCAGCCCGTGCAGCCTCTCACGGCGCGACGGACCAGCTACAAGCGATAACCATCGCGCGGGCCCGGGGCTACAGAGCCGAGGCCCCGAGGCGGACCTCAATCCACCGCACGCAGCACAGTCAGAACCGCCGCTCGAACTTCACGCCGTCGAACCGGAACACGCCGTTGCCCGTCACCCACAGATCGCCTCGGCGATCCGTGTAGATGCCCATGACATCCTTCGTCGTGAGACCATCCGCGGCCGTGAACTGCCGCATCGCCGTGCCGTCGTAGCGCCACGCGCCCATCTCGACGGTGCCGAACCACATGTGGCCGTCGCGGTCTTCACCGATTGAGAATACGCGATGCATCGACGGCGCGCCGAGCGGCGCGTCAGACGGCAGCGGCAACACGCGATCGCCGTGCATGCCCATGCGCGACAACTGCATCGCCTCGGTGAAGTGCGTGACACGACCGTTCTCGTAGAGCAGCACGCCGATGCCGTTGTTGCCGATCCATACGCGACCCGCGCTGTCCTCGAACACGGCGCGCACGTGCAGCGTTCCGCGCGTCGCATCGAGCCCGCAAGCCGCGTCGTCGAGCAAGGTGAACGTCTTGCCGTCGTAGCCGATCACCGCCGCGTAGGTCGCAAACCACACGCGGCCGTTCTTGCCTTTGGCAATGCAGGTCGTAGCAAAGGCATTGCGCTCCGCGAGTGCGGGCACGACGGGATACGTCAGGTAGGTGAACGTCGTGCCATCGTGGCGATAGGCGCCTGGCCGCCCTTCGACATCGGTGGCGCCGATGCTGCCGTCTTCTTTGAACCACAGGTCGTCCTCGCGCGATCGCCAGGGAGACGACGCAGAGACCACGCGCGCAGTCGGCGCGAAGAGACGCGTTCCGTCGAAGCCCGTGAGGCCTGTGGCGCACTCGAACCACACGATGCCGTGACGGTCTTCGCGAATCGCACGAACCTGATCGTCGGCGAGGCCGTCCTTCGCCGCGAAGTACGTGAGGCTTGTTCCGTCGTAACGACAC
>JBEELK010000317.1:0-7652 GCA_041168165.1 Planctomycetota bacterium
AGTGGCACCGATCCTTCAGGCGCATTGCGTGTCGTGCCATGGCGCCGACAAGCAGAAGGGCGACCTTCGCCTCGACGCTCGCGAGCATGCGTTCCCCGTCGACGAAGAAGAGCGCTCGGTGATCGCGGGCGACGTTGCTGCGAGCGAACTGGTTCGTCGCATCGAGTTGCCGGATGGCGACGAGGAACGCATGCCCAATGAGGGGCCGCGCCTTGCGCCGGAGTCCGTGGCCGTGATCAAGCGTTGGATCGAAGCCGGCGCGGAGTGGCCTGAGGCAGGCGACGCGTTCTTTGAAGCGGAACGCAAGAAGCTCGAGATCCCCAAGATCGAGTTCGGCATCGAGCCGCCCTCGGCCGACGCGCAGAGGAAGATCGACGAGGCCGTGGCGTTGCTGCGAACGAAGGGCGTGTTGTGCGAGCGCGTGGCAGTCGACTCCGCGGCGCTCGACTGCAATGCGTCGCTGGCCGGCGCGCAATTTGGCGATGCGGAGATGGAAGCGGTTGCGCAACTCGCGCCATCGTTGGTGTGGCTCAACCTCAGCCGCACTGCCGTGACGGATGCTGGGCTCGCGCGCATCCAAGCGATGCCGCACTTGCGTCGCTTGTCCATCGCGAACACCGCGGTGAGCGATGCCGGGATTGCCGCGCTCGGCGCCATGCCGAAGCTCGAAGTGCTCAACGCCTACGGCTCCAAGGTCGGCGACGCGGGATTGCTCGCGGCCTCTGCGATGCCGCAGTTGCGCAAGGTCTACGCATTCGCGACTGCGGTGACCGAGAACGGCGCCGCGGCCGCTGTCAGCAAGAAGTCGGACTTGGTCGTCGATCGCGGCGAGTATGCGACGCAGCGCGTTGCCGCTGCCGAGCGCGAGATCGCGGAGCGCAAGCGGCGCGAAGAGCCCGCGAACGAACAGTGCATCGTCAGCGGCGACAAGCCGAGCAAGGAGCACTTCGTCGACGTCGATGGGATCCGACTCGTGTTCTGTTGCGGCAAGTGCAAGAAGAAGTACGAGGACGATCCGGCTGCGTTTGCGGCCAAGGTCGACGAGTTGCGCAAGAAGCGGCAAGAGAGCGCTGCGGAGCCGAAGTCAGGCCAGCGCCCGTGACCCAAGGTCGAGAGAGCGACGCGCCGCTTCGGATCGGAATCGTCGGCGCGGGCAGGTCGCGCAATGGCGTGGGGCCGTTCTTGGCGCGCGCGTTCGAACGCGAAGGCGCGTTGGTCGTTGGTTGCTCGGGGCGAGATGCCGCGCGAGCCGAGGCGAATGCGGCGCAGCTTGCTGTTTCACTCGGCCACTCGGTGCAGTCGTTTCCTGACGTGCGTTCCCTCTGCGCCTCGGGCATCGACGCGCTCGTCGTCGCATCGCCGGCGGAGCATCATCTGGAGTCGTTGCAGGCCGCTGCTGCGATTGGCTTGCCGTGCTTGTGCGAGAAGCCGCTCGTCGATCCCGCCTCGGTGGAAGACGCGATGGCCGCGATCCTCGACTTCACGGAAGCCGGGGCGTTGCTCGCGGAGCACGCGCAGTGGCCTTGCTTGCTGCCTGCGCTCGACGCGCTCTACGGCTCCGCGCATGACGGCGCTGCCAGGCGCGTGGAGATGGGGCTCTCGCCGATCACGGGCGAGCCGCGCTTGATGGCAGAAGACTCGCTGCCGCACCTGATCAGCATGGCCTGGGCGGTTGCGCGTCCTGGGCATGGCGAACTGCTGACGTTGCTCGAAGCGCGCGGCGAGTTTCCGTCGCCAGGTCGTGGCCGCATCGATTTGGCGCTAGCCGGGCCGCGCGGACGCATCGACGCCACCTTGCTCGTCGAGCAGCATCTAGAGCAGCCGCGCCCTGCGTGGTTCTCAGTCGATGGGCGGCGCGCGGACCGCCGCATCGGCGAGGGCTACAAGCTGTCTTTCTGCGGCAACGGGCGCGAAGTCGCCGTCGAAGACCCGTTGCAGACGTTGGTTGGCCAGTTCGTTCGCAACTTGCGCTACCCGGCGTCCGGCATGCGCAACGTGCAGCGCGCGGCTGCCGCGCATGCGATTGCGGGCAGGCTGTGCGTCTACGTCGAGACGATCGCTCGGCTATTTGGCTGACCGCCTGTTTCTTGCGCGCTGGAGCGCATTTCCCTGCGCCTAGAATTGGATCCCCGCTGGCGAGCGCATCGCTTGCCCGTCAAACTCCGCCGCGTGGAAACCAAGCCAGACACGCATCCCACGCCTGCCGCGCCCGCGGCGGCTCCGGTCCGCGCAGCAGCCGTGCACGACTTTGCGCGCAAACTGCAGCAGGAATCGATGTGGCCCTACGTCGTCGACTACGTGCGGTGGCAGCGCGCGGCGCGCAAGGCACAAGCAGAGGGCCGTGAGTTGCCAGCCAACCCCGAGCTTGCGCCGCTGTCGATCAACCTCGACTTGACGACTGCGTGCAACTACGCGTGCGACCACTGCATCGACTGGGACATCCTCAATAGCAAGGTGCGCCATGCCGACGACGAGCTGCGCGCGTCGCTGCAGACGATGGTGGATCGCGGACTCAAGAGCGTGATCCTGATCGGCGGCGGCGAGCCGACGCTCTACCCCGGCTTCGCGTCGATGGTGGAGTTCTTGAAGGGACTCAACCTGCAAGTCGCCGTCGTCAGCAATGGCAGCCGCGGAGATCGCCTGTTGGCGGCCGCGCCGTTCTTGAAGAAGGGCGACTGGATTCGCCTGTCGCTCGACTCGGGCAGCAACGACGTGTTCCGTCGCATGCACAACCCGTCGAGCAAGACGTTGTCGCTCGACGAGATCTGCAGCTGGATCCCGCGCATCAAGCAGGCGAACCCTGCGTTCGACATGGGATTCTCGTTTGTCATCACGTGGCGCGGCGGCGCGCGCGGCGACGTGAAGATCATCGAAAACATCCACGAGATGGAGATGGCGGCGGAGCGCGCCGAGAAGAGCGGCTTCGACTACATCTCCTACAAGCCGTTCCTGGAGCGCACCGGCGAAGGCAGCGAAGTGCTCGATCCAGCGAAGGTCGAAGGCGAGTTGCAGGATGTCGTGCTGCGCATCCGCGCTGCGATCGACCGCGCTCGGGCACGCGCGAAGCCGTCGTTCCGCATCGTTGAGAGCACCAATTTGCGCGTCCTGATGCAGGGCAACTGGCGCGACTACACGCGACAACCCAAGACCTGCCACATGCAGATGCTGCGGCAAGTCGTCACGCCGCTCGGCACGTTCAACTGCCCTGCGCATCGCGGCGTGGAGAAGGCCAAGCTCGGCGGCGCTGCGCTGTGGCAGCACGGCGACGATGGCGTGCGCGAGACGAACCGCTTGTTGACGGGATTCGACGCATCGCACGAGTGCGCCAAGGTCACGTGCCTCTACCACTCGACGAACTGGTGGCTGGAGGAATTGGTGGCATCGAGCGCGGAGATCCCTGCTGACGCGCCCGCGGCGGACTTCGGCGACTGGTTCCTCTGAGCCGCTGATTCCAAGGTCGGTCGCGAGGGCCCGCTTGTCGGCGGGCCGCGCGTGCGCTGATGATGCGGCGATGCCGTTCTTCCGCGCGGTCCGTCTCGCTGGTCTCGCTTGCATCGCTTCGGTTGCGCTCCTTGCGCAACAGGATGCGCCGACTGGCGCAACCAAGAAGCCTGGGCCGTCGGCTCCGGCTCCGCTGACAGACGCCAAGGACAAGACGCCGTCGGACTTCGCGCGGTTTGTCGCCCAGGACACGGGCGGTCACTTCGACGTCGCGATCACGACCTATCGCAACGATGCGGGAGTGACCGTGCGGTTGTTTGGCGCCGTGCACATCGCCGACGCCGCGCACTACGCCGAACTGCAGCGCAGGTTCACGCAGTGCGAGCGCCTGCTCTACGAGTTGGTGGGACCAGAGGACTATCGACCCAAGAAGGGCGAGGCGCGCGGCGGCTTTGTTTCGATGCTGCAGCAGGGGATGAAGAACGGGCTCGAGTTGGAGTTCCAACTCGATGGCATCGACTACGGCGTAGCCAACTTCGTTCACGCCGACATGACGCCAGAGGAGTTCGAGGACTCGATGGCGGAACGCGGTGAGAGCGTGTTCTCGATGCTGATGCAGGTCGGCATGAACGCGCAGAAGAAGATGGCGGAGAGCCAAGCCGCTGCTGACGACGGCGATGAGGACGACGAGGACGATGCGCCGCGCAAGAAGCCGGTCGACATGGCAAAGGCGTTTCGCGACGGCGAAGGTCGGCACCAACTGCGCTTGATGATGGCGCAGCAATTGGAGGCGCTGGAGGCCGCTAGCTCAGGCTCTGGCTCGACGCTGCTCGAAGGGCGCAACGAGAAGTGCCTGCAGGTGCTGCAGCGCGAGATCGCGGCGGGCAGCAAGGACCTCGGCATCTACTACGGCGCGGCTCACTTGCCGCACATGGAGCAACGACTGACGCAGGACTTGGGCTTTGCCAAGGTCGACCATGAATGGCTCGTCGCGTGGGACTGCACGAAGCGGCCTGATCCCAAGGTCGACCGCGAACTGTGGCGGCAGCGTCGATTGGCGAAGGGCGAGTTGGATTCGTTGGCGCGCGCCGTGAAGAAGTTCGTGGCTGCGCAGGAAGACGACTCGATTGCGCCCACGTACGAGCAGATCGAGTGGACGGGTTCGCGCAAGGATCCGTGGGGCGGTGCGTATGCGATCGCCGTTGTCGACGGCATCGTCGATGTGCACAGCCTTGGGCAAGACGGCAAGCCCAACACCGAAGACGACTTGCACACCGCGTCGGTCAAGGAACGCGGCGAGATGGAGCGCAAGCTCCAGACGGGCAAGTAGGCGCGCGCGCAGGCAGCGGAGCCAAGCTCCGCTAGGTCGACTCACCAGTTCGGTTGCGCGCCGAGCTCCTTCGGCCGTTCCTTCTGGTTGGCAACGGACCATCCCGTCCAGCACAGCAAGCGAGCGATGCGCTCCATGTTCGCGTAGTCGAGCGCGTCGGCGTGGTCGGTCACTTGGTGGTAGTCCGGGTGCTCGCCATCGCAGAGAAACACGACGGGCACGCCCTTCACCGCGAAGTTGTAGTGGTCGCTGCGTTCGTAGTAGGCGTCGCCGCTCGTGAACGAGACCTCGAACTTTGGCGCGAGTTGCGCCGCGAGGCGGCCGAGGGACGAGTACTTCGGGTGGTCCTTGCTCGGCGTGATCTGGATCTTGCAGCCGCTGCCGTCCTTCTCGGCGCGACCGATCATGTCGATGTTGATGTTGGCGACAATGCGATCGAGCGGCCACGTCGGATGCTCGCTGTAGTGCTTGCTGCCCCAGAGTCCGAGCTCTTCGCCGCTGACCGACAAGAACACGATCGAGCGCTCGGGACGCGGCCCGCCTTTGCTGAACGCTTCGGCGAGCGCGAGCAGGCCAGCGGTGCCGCTCGCGTTGTCATCGGCGCCGTTGAACGCATCGCCATCGATGCGGCGGCCGATGTGGTCGTGGTGGGCGGAGATCACGATCGCCTCCTGCTTGCGCGTCGTGCCTTGCAGCACAGCGCACACGTTGGTCGCCGATCCCTTCTGCGTGCGGTCGATGCGCAGCGAAACCTTGCCCGTTGCCTTGTCGTCTTCTTGCGCGCGGACCGGTTCGCCATCCTTGATCTCGATCGACAGCGCAGCCATCGCCTTCGCCGCGTGCTCGCCGCCGAGCGCAATCAGTGGGATCGGCAGCGACTGTGCGCGCGCGCCGCCGCCGGCTGACAGCTGCGCGTGGTCTGGCATCAGCCCGTAGTAGTTCAGCGTGTTGCCGAACGCGCCTGGATCGCCGGCGAGCAGCACGATGGCGCACGGCGCAGATGCTTTCGCGATGCGCTTGGCGAGATCGCCGTAGCGTTGGATCGCTTGCAGGTCGCCGCCGGGGCCGTTGCCGCGCGGTTGCTTCTCAAGCACGACGACCGGGATGCGGCCGTCGAGCGATGCGGGGATCTCGTCTGGGCGGCCCTTGCCGCAGAACGTGATCTTGCCCTGCGCTGCGAACTTGCCGTCGCCTGCGGGCAGCACGGCGAACTCCTTGCACTCGTAGCCAGCGAGCGTGATGGACGAGCTCGCATGCAACGTGGTGGCTTCGAGCGGATACGTCTGCACGAAGGTCTTCTTGTCGCCGAGCGGCTGCAGGCCCAGCGCTTGGAACTGCTTTTGGACGTAGGCAGCAGCTTCCTTCTGTGCAGCGCTGCCGGTGTAGCGACCCTTGCGCGCATCGTCGGCAAGCCAATACGCGTGCGCGCGCAGTCGATCGCGGGTCACGAGCGCAAGGTGCGGTGGCGCGCCTTCCGGCAGAGCTGCAGGTGGGCCGAGTTCGGGCAGCGCTTTCGACTCCGCAGCCGTTGGCGTCGCGGTCGGTGGATCGTCCGCGGGTTGTTGCTGCGCACGGATGGCGTCATTCGCCATCGCGAGCAAGCAGGCGACGAGCAGCGTGCGGAACATCGTGGCATCAGCGGCGCGCATGGGCGAGGCATGCTACTCGCGCATTCGCCGCGGAGCGCGCTACGCGTCGTCGTCGGAGCCCGACAACAGCCGTTTGAGTCGCGCTTCGTCGAGTCGGACGGTGATCGTCTTCGTCTGCGACGGAACGACCGCGCCGGCTGGCAGTCCCTTGGGCTTTCGCACGTTCTTCGCGAACGTGTAGATCACGTCGATCGAACGCTCGCCGCGCGCCTTGCTGAAGTGCACCGCGAGCGTGCCCGCATCGAGCAGCGTGTCGAGGCTCGCCGTCTTGCCTTTGGGCAGTCGCACCACGACGTGCGATCCAGGGCGATTGCCGCCGACGTGCAGCCAGAGGTCGTTGCCCTTGGCGATGCGCAGCGTGAGTCGATCGTTCTGTTGGTTGTCGCGGCCGACCAGGATCTCGTAGCCCTCGACGCTGACGTAGCGACGAACGTTCTCGCCGTGGACCTTGTCCTTGCTCTTCTTCTGCTGCTTGTCGGGCTTCGGCTCGATTCGCGCGCGAGGCACGGCGCCGAGCTTTTGCAGGTGGGATTCGCATTGGCGAAGCGCGTCTTCGTCGTCCGCGCTCGCGGCTTCGATCGCCGTGTGCACGGCCGACAGCGATGCGCGTTCTTGCTGCGCCTGCGCGAGTCGCTGCTCCGAGATCGCGCGTCCCTCATCGAGTCGTCGCGCCTTGTCGTAGCGAGCGTCGGCTTGCTGGCGCGCGGGCAGCGCGGGATCGAGTTCGAGCACGCGCGTGCCGTTGCCCATCGGGTCGTCGACTTCGATCGACTCAGCGCCGCGTGGGATCGCGTGGAGGTAAGCGAGGATCAGGTCCGCCTCTTCGCGCATCTTCGACGAGCGATCGGCCATCGTGAGTTGCTCGGTGAGACCTTCGATCTTCTTGTCGAGCTTCTGCGCGGCTCGCGCGCAGGCGAGCAGGAGGCTCTCGCGCAGCGCTTGGCGTGCGCGGTGGATGTCGAGCGGCAGATAGTGCGCGTCGATCGAAGCGAGCACGGGCGCGTGAAAGCGCGGCGCTTCCTCGACGGCAGGTGAGCCAGATCGCTCCGGCGGCGGCGCGTAGCGGCCGCCCTGCTGCAACGTGCGAACTGCGGTGGTGACTGTGCGCGATAGTTCGAGCGCCTCGCCGTCGCGCGTGCACAGAACCCAGAGGCCGCGCGCCGAGAACAACTCGACGCAGAGCCGCAGCGGTTGTTCGTTCGCGGCAAACTCGATCTCGAGTCGGCGTTCGC
>JBEELK010000318.1:0-6300 GCA_041168165.1 Planctomycetota bacterium
CCATGGCCATCCGGCACGAGGCCGCGACGTTCGAGTCCTTCGACGACTTGAAGCGCAACTTCGACGAACGGATCGACGACGCGATGGAGCCCGTCGTGCACGCCCCTCTCCAACTCTTGCAGCGCAAGGTGAAGTTCGTGCAGTTCGCGATCCGAGCTCGGAGCAGGCGCAGCCGTCGGCTGGCCCTGAGCCATCTGGATGATCGATGCCGTGGTGCCGCGCACGCGCTGCGCCCAGTGCTGCGACAGGATCCACGCGGCTGCGATCAGCGTCGCGCCGCCGAGCAGCACGAGGCCAAACAAACCGAAGTCGAACGCGGACTGCGACAGCGCGGGCTCGATCTGCAGGCGAATCTCGCCGAGCACTTCGCCGCCAAATCTGACCGGCGCGATCGTCTCACGCACGGAGCCATCGCCGTCTTCGCGCGCGACCGTGCGCTGGAACGCGCCACCGTGCGCAAGCAGCGACAGCGACCGATCGCCAAGCACGAGGTCGGTGTCGAGCACGACGCGGCCAGAACGCTCGAGCACGAGCACGCGCGCTCCGTGCAGATCGCGGCTCGCGGTCGCGAGCGTCGACAGGCGGAGTAGATCGCCGCGCTCGAGCAGCGGGCCAGCGCGATCGGCGACCTGCTGCGCAAAGCGAACGTCGCGCGCTTGGTCATCCTGTGCGCGCCGCTGCGCCTCTCGATCCGCGCCGAGAAGGCCCAGCAGCGTCGCGACGAAGAACACACCGACGGCGAGCGCTGCGCACAGACGCGCAGAAACCGTCAGCTTCTTGGCTCGCAGCGACCGCGGGTTCGACATCGACGTCCTTATCGACGCCGATGGGTCTCCGCCTTGCGGTTTCTCGCGGCGGCAGCGCGCGGATCGTCCCATGGCGTCGGGAGTCTCACCCGACGCAGCGCTCGCTCAACCCAAGCGAGAGTCGGTGGTCACTTGCCGGGAGGCGTGACGGGCGCAGGCGTTGGCGAGGGATCCGACGGGGTCGCCGGCTCCTTCAACGCTTCGAGGCTCTCGACTTCGATCTGGTAGATGTCGACGCAGTAGTTGTCGATCGACGTCGCCTCGACTTTGAACGTCCCGATGATCTTCAGCGGGTCGAAGAAGTAGTCGGTCGTCTTCCCCTTCGGCATCACGACGCGAACGATGCCGTTGATGTCCGGCGGCTGGCCGTAGCAGCACGACCAGAGCGACTGCACGAGCAGGAACTCTTTGATGTCGCGGACTTCGTCGATCGGCAGCATGAAGCCCGACATCAGGACCTTCTTGCCGTGCAGGTCCTTCACCTTCTTGGGCATGCCCTTGAGGCCGTCCTCGTAGGGCCACGCCGAGAGCTCATCGAAGGTCACGATCTTGTCGAGGCCCTCGATCTTGCCCTCCTTGATCATCTGCTGCAGTCGGCGCTCCGCCGCGAGCATCGCCTCGGCGCTGCGCATCGCCGCGAGGTCCGCCGGATCCGAGCCAGCGGGCATCGGCTGATCCGGCGCAGGCTGATCGATGCGAGGCTCCTGCGCGGGCTGCTCCTGCGGCGCGGGCTTGGGCTCCTGCTTGCCGTCGGCGGGCTTCGCTTCGGGCTTCTGCTCTTCCGGCTTCTTCTGCTCGGTCTTCGGAACCGGTTGTGGCGCGGGCTCAGGCTTTGGCTGTTGCGCTGCGAGCAGCGCGCTGGTGAGCACGACGGCGAAGGCGATCTTCATGGCAAACGTCTCAGTAGGTCTGGGAGAGGTTGTCGGCAACCTGGGTCGTCGATCCCTTCCAGGCAGGGAGCAATCCGGCGAGAGCGCCGAGCGCGCCCACGCCGACGAGAAGGTATAGCTCGCGCGGCGCAAACGTCGCCCACTCGAGCCACACGCCCGTCATTTCCTCCACGGTGGACCGAAGGAGCAGCGCGGCGACGTGGCAGCACAGGACGCCGACCACCGCGCCCGACAACGACAGCGCGGCGGCCTCGCCGACGATGATCGCGACGATCTGCGCGCGGCGCGCGCCGAGCGAACGCATGATCGCGATCTCGCGGCGGCGCTCGTTCATCGTGTTGTAGATCGCGACCGCGATCATCATCGCGGCGACGATGAGCACGAGCTGCGCGACGATCTCGAGCCAGTCCGCGGCGTTGCCGAGTTGCTGCAGGAACTTGGGGATCACGTCCTGCGGCCACGCGACCTGCGCGTCGGGCCGCGTGCCAAAGTCCCTGCGCAAGAACTGCGCGCCAAGGTGATCCTTGGGGTCGGCGAGGATCGCGGTCAGTGCGAGTTGACGCGCAGTGACCGGCAGCTTCGCGGCGTCATCCGGGTTCTTGCCAGCAGGGATCTCGACCTTGAACAGGCCGCCCTCATGCCCGCCGACGAGCAAGTGCACGGACAGCGGCAAGAACACCGTCGTGTCGAGCGGCGAGTTGGTCGGCGCGAGGATGCCGACGACTTCGCACGCTGCTTCGGGGTGCTCGTGGTAGCCAAACTCGCCGTGCTTGCCGTGCACGGGCACGATCGTGCTGCCGAGCGACAACTGCATCGCGCGCGCGACGCGATGGCCGACGACGGCCTTCTTCCACTTCGCGTCGATCTGCGGCCGCGGCGGCAGCGGCTTCTCGCCGGCGCGACGCGCGCTCTCAAACGTCGCGAGCTGTTCGCCGAGCGCTTGCAGCTCCGCATACGTGAATGCCCACGGCCCGCCTTCTGCGAACTGCAACGGCGCGCGCTGCCATTCGTAGAGCGAGAACATCTCGTCGACCGTTCCGATCACCGGGAATGACCAACGGCTGATGCTGTCGCCGCGCGCTTGCGGGATCGCGTAGCGCACCGCGCCGCGGCGCGAGACCTTGCCCGAGCGCAAGTCGTCGCAGACGGACAACGGGATCTGCCCCGGAGCATCGCCGACATGGAAGATCGTGTTGAGCAGCAGTTCGAGCTGCGAGCAGTCCTTGGGGCCAAGCACCGCTTGGTAGCCGCCGATGCTGCCCTCGTAGCGATCGCGCGTCTGCTCGGCCATCAACATGATCGCCGCATAGAGACCCGTCGCGACCGCGATCGCGATCGTGGTCAGCACGGTCGAGACGAGGCGAATGCGCAGATTGCGCATGCTGATCGACCAGAGCTTCATGAGGAGGCCCTCCGCAACGTCGCGAGGTCGACCGTGCGCTGCATGCGCAACGCAGAGTCGGGATCGTGCGTGACCATCACTACCGTCTTGCCGCCTTCCTTCGCGAGCTGAAGCAAGAGATCGAGCACTTGCGCGCCCGTCGCGCGGTCTTGGTTGCCGAGCGGCTCGTCCATCAGGATCACTTCGGGATCGTTGACGAGCGCGCGGCAGATCGCGACGCGCTGCACTTGCCCCACCGATAGTTCGCTCGGTCGATGATGCATGCGGTCCGAGAGGCCGACGCGCGCGAGCAACTCCTTGCCGCGAGCCTCTGCCGCGTGGCCCGCGCCGCGGCCAAACAACGCGCCGAGCATCACGTTCTCGTAGGCAGTGAACGGCTGCAGCAAGTTGAACGTCTGGTAGACCATGCCGATGTGCTGGCCGCGGAAGCGATCGCGCTGCGACTCGCTCATCGCATCGATGCGCTGGCCCGCGATCTCCACCTCGCCCGCGTCCGGGCGCAGGATGCCGGCGAGCACGTGCAGCAGCGTCGTCTTGCCTGTGCCCGAGCGACCGACCAACGCCACTTGCTCGCCCTGCTCGATGCGGAGGTCGGTGACCTCGCAAGCCAAGACCGAGCGCTCGCCTTGGCGGTAGCTCTTCGTCACGTTGTGCAGGTGGATCATCGGCGCGCTAGCGAACGGGGCGAGCAGGATACGAAGCAGGAGCCGCGGATGTCAGCGGCGGAGCAGGTTTGCCGCAAAGTCGAGTTCGCGCGCGAGCAGCGTTGGCAGCGGGTCCGATCGCATGCGCTCGGGCAACACGCTCCACGTGTAGGTCTCGACCTCGCACAGCGGCGGCTGTGGCAATTGCGCGATGCCGAGCAGCGCGCGCTCCAGGTCCTTCTTGGTCGAGCCAAACGCGCCGTCGCGGTCCCACCACAGCGGCATGTGGTAGTGCGTGCGCACCGGGCCTCGCGCGAGCGCGGCGGCGAACTCCGCGCGACGCGACGCTGCGTCGGCGAGGTCGAGCGCGCGGACGCCTTCGCCCACCGTCTGATGCAGGTAGCGAGGTTCGCCGAACGCGAACAACTCGTCGAGGCCCGCTTCGTTGCGCACTTCGAGGCACGACGAAACCTGCACCTTGGGCACGGCGATGCCGCGCGCGAACAAGCTGTGGATCGCCGCGAGCGGGTCCTCGCCGACGACGAACAGGTGGCAGAGGTCGACGCAGACGCCGAGATGCTCGCGCAACGCCGACTCGGGCACCGTCGGCCACGCGCCTTCGTCGAACAGCCATTGCTCCAAGAAGTCTGCAGCGTCGAGGGCGCGTTCGAGCAAGCAGAACGGCTCCGGCTCAAGCGCGAGCACGCAGTGCACGCCGGTGCGATCGCGCAGGTCGCGCAGCATCGAAGCCATGCGCGCGAGGTTGCGCGCCATGAGCCGCAGGTCCGCGAGTTGCCCCGGGGCGCGATAGCCGAGCGGCAACGTCGACAGAGGAATGACGTCGCCAGGACGAGCGAGCGCTGCGGCTGCCTCGGCGCAGTCGCGCGTGTAGAGCACGCGCTCTTCGGTCGACCAATCGGGCTCGTAGACGCGCTCCTTGACGACCTCGCCGTGGAAGTCGCCGTGCGGAAACACATTGAGCGTCCACAGTGGGATCGACAACCGCGCCATCGCGTCGCGCACGCGCTGCTGCGTCGCGGGATCGCGCGCGATCGCACTCGCGACCGCGTGAGGCCACCACGCGCCGAGCCCGAACGGCCGCGATGCAGCGCGCGCGGACGCGGCGACCTTGGCGGTGTGCGCTTCTAGCGAATCGAGGAAGCCGTCGACGCTGTCGGCAGCGTGCACGTTGCCGCAGTAGGTCAGCTTGGGATCGCGCGCCGTCGTCACAGAGCCCACCATAGCAAGCGACGCTGTGTTTGTTCGACGCGCGCTATCGTGCCGCGATGCGCACCGCCCTGTGGTTGCTCGTCTCGCTGCACTTCGCGCTGTCGTTGGCTTGCAACCTCTCGGCGCAGAGCCAGGGGCCAGGCCCGCTGACCGGATCGCGGCCCAACATCGTGTTCGTGTTCAGCGACGATCACGCGGCGCATGCGATCTCGGCCTATGGATCGCGCCTGTGCAAGACACCGAACATCGACCGTATCGCGCACGACGGCGTGCGGTTCGCCAACAACTTCTGCGGCAATGCACTTTGCGGACCTTCGCGCGCGACCGTGCTGACCGGGCTTCACAGCCACCAGAACGGGTTCATGCGCAATGGCAACACGTTCGACGGCTCGCAGCCGACGATGCCCAAGGCGCTGCAGCAAGCGGGCTATGCGACGGCGATCTTCGGCAAGTGGCATCTCGAATCGGAGCCGCAGGGATTCGACCGCTGGGCCGTGCTGCCAGACCAAGGCCAGTATTACAACCCCGACTTCCTGACGCCGACGGGCCGCGTTCGAAAGGAAGGGCACGTGACCGACCTGACGACCGCGATGGCGATCGAGTGGCTCGAGCGCGAGCGCGATCCATCGAAGCCGTTCTTGCTGATGTGCCAGCACAAGGCGCCGCACCGCGAATGGATGCCCGCGCCGCAAGACCTCGGCCTCTACCGCGACGTCGAGTTGCCGTTGCCCGAGACGCTCTTCGACGACTACCGAACGCGCATCCCCGAGGCCGCGCAGACCGAGATGGAGATCCAGAAGGACCTCTACCTGCAATACGACTTGTTCTTGGAGCCCACGGACGCAGAGCGCGCCGCCGCGAAGGGACCGGACCAATGGTGGGACGGAATGATGCGGCGCATGACGGAGAGCCAGCGCGCCACGTTCCTCGCCGCCTACCGCGAAGAGAACGAAGCGTTCCGTCGCAATCCGCCACAGGGCCGCGCGCTCGTGCAATGGAAGTTGCAGCGCTACTTGAAGAACTACCTGCGCTGCGTCGCGGGCGTCGATCGCAGCGTCGGCGAGTTGCTCGCATGGCTCGACGCGCATCCTGACGTGAAGCGCAACACGCTGATCGTCTACTCGTCCGACCAGGGCTTCTTCCTCGGCGAGCACGGCTACTACGACAAGCGGTGGATGTACGAAGAGTGCCTGCGCATGCCGCTCGTGATGCACTGGCCAAAGCGCATCGAAGGCGGACGGACGATCCAACAACTGACGCAGAACATCGACTTCGCGCCGACCTTCCTCGACCTCGCGGGCGTGCCCGTTCCGGCGACGATGCACGGC
>JBEELK010000319.1:0-4275 GCA_041168165.1 Planctomycetota bacterium
ATCGACTTCTTGGAAAGGGCAAGGCGCGCAGCGGCGAGGCCGATCGGGCCAAGTCCGAACGAAACGACGCGGAGGGTCTGAGTCATAGGGGGCGAAGAGTCTAGGGACCGCCCCGGAAAGCGCGAGCGGCCCAGGGCCCGGGACCGCGGCAGACGGCTACTTCGCGAGCGCCGCTTCGATCGCCTTGCCGTCGAACCAGCCCGTGCGCGCGCGCACCACGCCGTCGGCGCCGACCGCGATGCCGAGGTTGGGCGCGCGGCCGAGCGCAATCCACGCCGCGTCGTCCATCGCGTCCACGAGCACGGTCGTGCCATTCGCCAGCGTCTTTGCGTAGCGCTGCGCGAGCTCGAGTCGCTCTTCGAGCGTCGTCGGCTGACGCACGAGCACGTCGTCGGCCTCGTTCTGCTGCGGCACCCATTCGACGCCGGTGTAGGGACACGCATCGGACTTGGGATGCGCATCGATCGTGTAGACCATGACCACGACCGCGCGATCGCCGAGTCGCTGCTGCATCGCCGCAACCTCGCGCTGCTGCCTGCGCGCGACGTTGCACGTCAGCGAACAGGTGACCAGCGCCATCGACCGGCCCGCGCGGAGCGTGTCGAGATCGACGGGCGTTCCGTCGAGCGACAGCAACGCGAGCTTCGGCAGTGGTTGCCCTGGCTGAACGCCGGCGGCATCGAAGATCGCCTTGGCCTCAGCCATCGACACGGGCTTCTCGAACACCGGCGCGTGTGTGGGGCGAACGTCGACTGCGCTAGCAACTGGCGTTGGAGTCGGCGACGGCGACGGCGCGCTGCAAGCGACGGCGAGCAACAGGGCAAACGGGAGCAAGGCCTGCATCGGCGAGGTTGGGTAGGAGGCGAATGGCATCGCGCCGGAGGATGCTCGCCGTCTGGCGCACCGCAACCAAGGGGTCTGCATTCGTTTCGCGGCACGCGCCGGACAACGCCCGGATCCACGGCGAGCCGCATCGCATTGCGCGCGAACGATCTTGTCCCGTTGGCCTCGGCCGTCGGCTGTCCTAACCTCCTCGCCTCCAACGACCCGAGCACGCCCTATGTATCCAGAAGACCTCGTCGCGCCGATGCGCGCAGAACTCACCAACCACGGCGCCATGGAACTGCGGACGTCCGACGCGGTCGACGCGTGGGTCGCCGAGAAGAAGACCGGCCTCCTCGTCATCAACTCGGTCTGCGGCTGCGCCGCGGGCATGGCGCGACCCGGCGTCGTGCGCGCGATGCAGAGCAAGAACCGCCCGGAGCGCT
This sequence comes from Planctomycetota bacterium, assembly GCA_041168165.1. Lineage (GTDB taxonomy): Bacteria > Planctomycetota > UBA1135 > UBA1135 > UBA2386 > SXPK01. Next base: position 1,269 of record JBEELK010000319.1, read on the forward strand.
TTGCGACCGTGTTCGCAGGCCAGGACAAGGACGCGACGAGCCGCGCGCGCGGTCACTTTGCGCACATTCCGCCGTCGAGCCCGAGCGTCGCAGTGTTCAAGGACGGCGCGGTCGTCGACTTCTTGCCACGGCTGCGCATCGAAGGCCGTTCGGCGATGGACGTCGAACGCGACCTCGTCGCGATGTTCGAGAAGCACTTCGCAGCGAAGTGATCGCCGCGCGGCGCGCGCGGTGGGACAAGTCGGTCCCGCTGCGTAGCGTGCATTCATGCCTCGCTGCGCACTCGCCTTCGTCATCGCCGCCATCGCATTCGCGTGCGCACTCGGTGCGCAGGATGACGCAGACGCAGCAGGGATCGAGCGCCGCGTTTGGACCCTCGACGGCGTCGAACGCGAAGCGCTCGTCGTAGCGCCCAAGGCCCGCGAGGCAGGGCCGCAACGGCCGCCGCTCGTGTTCGTGTTCCACGGCCACGGCGGCACGATGCGCAGCGCCGCGCGCAACTTTGCACTGCATCGCGATCTCACGGGAGCCGTCGTCGTCTATCCGCAAGGACTGCAGACGCCGAGCCAGCGCGATCCAGACGGACTGCGGTCTGGTTGGCAAAGCGCGCAAGGCGATCACGACGATCGAGATCTGCGCTTCGTCGACGCGATGCTCGCTTCGCTGCGCACCGAGTATGACGTCGATGAGCGGCGCATCCACGCGACCGGACACAGCAACGGCGGCGGCTTCTGCTACCTGCTTCTCGCGACGCGCAGCGAGACCTTTGCTTCGATCGCGCCGTCGTCTGCTGGCGCTGCGCGCAAGTTCCAAGGCCAAGACCCAATTCTGCGTCCCGTGTTGCACCTCGCGGGTCGCGAAGACCGCGTCGTGCCGTTCGAGAACCAACAGCGAACGATCGATGCGTTGATCGAACGCGCGGCTGCGGGCGCTGGCGAAGCATGGCCATCGGTGCGCGGCGCGACGCTGCATCGCGCGAAGAACGGTGCACACGTCGCGACGTGGTTTCACGATGGCGGACACGAGTTGCCGAACGAAGGTTGGCGCGCGGTCGCTGCGTTCTTGCGCGCGACGCCGATGCCGGAGCCTTGGACCACCGAGCCCATCGCGGCACCGGGGCTCGTGCAGCGCACCTACGCGAGTCGCGCAGCGCGCACATTCGTGAGCTACCACGTGCTCGTGCCGAGCGGCTACGACCTCGACGAGAACGCGCAGCGCCGCTACCCCGTCGTGATGTGGCTGCACGGCAGCGGCGGCGGCGAGGATGGCGTCGAGCCCGTGGCACGCGCGTTCGACGCGGCGATCGCGCGCGGCGACATCCCGCCGGCGATCGTCGTGTTCCCCAACGGACTGCCGCTTGGCATGTGGTGCGACAACGTCGATGGCACGAAGCCAGTCGAGACCGTGACGCTCGACGAAGTGCTGCCGCATGTCGACGCCGCGTTCCGCACGCGCACTGCGCAACGTGATCGCGTCGTGATGGGCTTCAGCATGGGCGGTTATGGCGCGCTGCGCTTTGCGCTGGCGCGGCCAACGATGTTTGGCGCCGCATGCAGCCTTGGTGGCGGACCGCTGCAACCGCAACTCCTCGAAGCGCCGCGCGTCAACGAGACGCGACGAGTGCGCGTGCTCGACGACACCTACGGCGGGTCGCAGGACGAGTTCGCAAAACGCAGCCCGTGGCTGCTCGCCGAACAGAACGCGGCGGCGTTAACGAACACGCGACTCCTGATCGTCTGCGGCACCGCGGATGAGACGCTGCCCGCCAATCGCGCGATGCACGATCGGCTTACGTCGCTCCACATCGCGCACGAGTACGTCGAACTCGAAGGCGTCGCGCACGAACCGCTGCGCTCGATTCGCGCGATGGGCTCGCGGCTCTGGAAGTTCGTGGCCAACGCGCTGCGCTAGCGTCCATCGCGCCAGACCAACTCAAACGGCGCGTCGAGACCAGCGCCTGCGGGCAACTCGAAGCGCTGGGGCTTTGGCTTGCCGTCGCTCTCGCGGCGGCTTGGATCGCCGCGCTCAATGAGCAACGTGTAGGCGCCCGACGAAAGCCCGCGCAACGTCACGTGGCCATTGCGATCGGTACGAAGGACCGATCCGTCGTGGTTGCCGTATTCGTCGATCCAGTCGACCTCTTGGCCGGAAGTCGTCTCCGCGCGCACTTCTGCTGGCCAAAGCACGCCACCATTTGCGTCGCGCACGACGACAAAGCGCAGCGGGCTCCGTTCCATGCGCGCCTCGTGCGTCATCGGCGCAGCGCCAACGGTCACTCGCTGCTCGTAGAACACGTAGTCGATCGCACGCGCGAACACCATGACTTCGCCGCTGCGAACCGCGCACGTGAATGGCGCGTCCGCAGACTCTTGCCTCGGCGTGTAGAGCGCGCCGCGCACATCGAGATCGGTGACGACGATGCGCTTGCCCGTCGCGGCGTCGATGGGCGCGATCGTCAGCAGCGTGAGCCCTTCGCAGCCTTGCCCTTGGCGCAGCGTGATCTCTTCGCCGACTCGAATGCGCGCACGCGCTGGCATGCCGCCGCGATCGGGAAACGCCCACACCTCGTGCTCTTCTTGGCCTACGCCGTGAAACCAGAACGTGCCATCCTCGCCGGTGCCGATCGTGTCGCCGCTCGCCGTGCTCGCCAGCAAGTCGCCGACGTCTGCGCCGAGTCCGCGAAGTCCGCCTGCGGGACGACGCAAGCACACATCGCACGGAAGCGGCTTGCCATCTTGATCGACGACGCGGCCGCGCACCGTTGCGCCTTGTTGCAGGCGAAGCTCGACCTTGTGCTCGCCTTCCGTGAGCGTGATCGGATCCGACACGGCCCACGGCAACTTGTAGTTGCGCGCGCTGATGCACACCTTCTTGCCGGTCGCAGGCAATCGCAGCGTGATGCGTCCATCTGCATCCGTGGTCTCGTCACTGCCGTAGACAAGATCCGGCGTCTCGTGCACGCGCACATTTGCGCCAGGATGCGGCTCGCCACTCGGTTCGATCACCA
>JBEELK010000320.1:0-21348 GCA_041168165.1 Planctomycetota bacterium
CGTCACGAGTGGTTGGCCGCGATACGTGGCATCGGCGCCGAACAACACGACTGAGCCTTTGCCCATCGGCGCGCGCGCAATCGCTGCGCGGCCTGCGACGTGCTGCAAGCCGACGGCCCATCCTGATGCGAGCGTGTCCTTGTCGGCGTAGCGCGCGAGGACTTCGACAGCGTCATCCTTGGGCTGCAGCACTGCGCTCGAACGCGTGAACATCGCAACTGCTTGCTTGGTTGCACCAGCAGCGAACGGATGCGCGACATCGACGTCGATCGAGAGCAACGAACCAGGCACGTAGAACTCCTCGTTGCGCACGCGCCGACGCCCGCCCTCTGCAGTCGCATCGTCGATCCACGCGCCGACCGTGATCGGCAGTTCGAGCTGGCGCACGACCTTTTCGCACTCGCCGCCAAAGACGAGCAGCGTGCCGCCTTGCTCGACAAACTCGCGCAGCGCAGGCCACGCGGTGGCGGCGGTGAGCTTGGTCGCGCGCGACGGCAGCGTGCTCCAGTCTTCGTACGGAGGAAGCGCAGCTGCGAGCTTGTCGAGCGTCTCCTTCGTGATCGGCCGCTGCGGATTGGCGAGGTCGCGACCGCCCGGCAAGCCGGTGTGGAAGATCAGCGCGTCGAAGTCGTCGCGCAGCGAGCCGCGCGCGATGCGATCGCCAAACACGATCTGGTGCGCGAAGCCAAACTCGCGCAGCAACCACTCGTTCCAGCCAGTCGGCATGTTGCCGCCCCAGACGTCGAACAAGCCGATGCGCGGCGCGCGTTGGCGCGGACGCGCTTCTTCGGTCACCTCCGCCAACGCTTCTGCGCGAACGCCGAGGCCCGCCACTGCGTCTACTACCGCAGCTCGTGCGCCATCCTGCGCCGCGGGCACGAACCACGAGCCATCGCGCATGCGCTCGACAGCGAGCGAGCGTTGGAGCAAGCGATTCACTGCGACGATCGCGTGGCTATCCGTGGGATCGAAGCGCCATCCGACCACGTCATCCGCAACTGCTTGCGCAGCAGGTTCGGCTATCGCCGTCAGCAACTCGAACTCGCCTTCGATCGGATCCAAGGCGCGCACCACTTCGGCGCCGAGTTGCATCGACAACGTCCAGCCCGCCGAGTCGTACGGCGGCACAGGCTTGCCGTCCTTGAAGTCATCGGGATGGAACTGCGGCTCGAACAAGTCGCGCACATGCGGACGGAACGCTTGCGCTGCGAACACGACGAAGGATCCCGCAGGCACTTCGCGGCCAACGACGACGAAGGGCTGCTTCGCGACGTGGACATCGACGCCAGATCGTTGCAGCGCTTGCGCCATGCGCAACGCGGCGGCTCCATCGCGCTGGCCCGCGGGGAGGATCCACGCGCGCGGATCGCGCAGGCTCGGATCGACGAACACCGCGTCGCCGTCTTCCTTCGCCTCGATCTTCGCCTTCGCCATCGCGATCAGCTGCGGCGTCGCGGTCCAGTGGTCGCGCGAGCCGCGCTCGATCGAGTTGCGGCCCATGCGATAGATGTCGCGCAACAGTTCGCGACGGTAGCGCGACGCATGGTCGAGGATCGCGAAGTTGGCGGTCTGCAGATACTCGACCGTTTGCCGCGCGTGCCACACCTGCGTCGGCACGGGATCCGGGTACTCGCCAGACGTGAGCCGTCGATCCACGGACTGCACGATCCGCGTCGGATCGGGATGCCCAAACGCCTCGGTGAGGATCCCGATGACGTTGTGGAAGTAGCACGTCGAACGCAGGCCGCCGTTCCACCATCCCGAATAGGGCGCGCCGCCGCGCGAGATCACGCCGGGCTTCCGTTCGCTCGCGAAGCGACGGTTCATCGACGACGCAATCCAGTCGATGCCGCGCATCACGCCGGGATCGGCGCTGTAGTTGAACGGGTCGCGGAACGGCGGCGTGAAGATCACCGTGCCTTGCGGCGCGGTTTGGTGGTGGTTGTAGACAATCTGCGGGCGCCAATCGGAGAAGAAGACGCGGCTCACGTTGCGCGTCTCCACCATGTTGCACGCGTAGAAGTCGCGGTTGTTGTCGTGACCGATGAAGCGCTGGTAGAGGATCGGGATGTCGAGCGATCCCGTCGCGGCATATGCGTTGGCGACGAGCTCGAGGCCATCGGGATTGACGGGACACGCGAGCAATACGACCTCGTCGAGAATGCGCAGAACCTCCGCGTCGTTGCGCGACGCCATCTGCCACACGAGCTCGATGATGTTCTGGCCCGCGATCGACTCGTTGGAGTGCAAGCCTGCGTCGATCCACACGACGGCGCGGCCGTTCTCGATCAGTTGCTCCGCTGCGGCCTCATCGACGCGCGCGCCGCAGAGCGCGACCGACGCCGCGCGCAACTCTTCGATCCGCGCGTGGTTCTGCGGCGAAGTGATCACCGCCATCATGTGCCTGCGCCCGTAGCTCGTCGTGCCGATGTCGACGAGCTTGACGCGATCGCTCGCGGCATCGACTGCCTCGAAGTAGCGAAGCAGATTCGTGTGGTTGCAGAGCTTGTAGTCCGCGCCAACTTCGTGGCCGAGGAACTGCAACGGGCTCGGGACTTGCGCTGCGGCAGCGAGCGTGAGCAGCGAGGCCGCGAGCGGGGAGAGGAAGCGACGGAGAGCGTGCGTCCGCATGGGCGCGCGATCCTACTGCGCTGGATCCGCGCGCAACGAACGCATCCTGCTCAGGGCACGAGCACGAGCTTGCCCATCGCTTCTCGCGACTCGAGCAAGCGGTGCGCTTCGCCGACCTGATCCATCGGCAACGCGCGATCGAGCACGGCGCGGAAGCGGCCTTGGTCGAACATGCGCAAGATCGTGCGCAGATCGCCCTTCTGCCCCATCGTGCTGCCGAGGATCGAGAGGTTCTTGAAGAACACTTGGTGCAGCGAGATCGACACTGCGCCGCCCGTAGTCGCGCCACACGTCACGACGCGGCCGCCGCGCGCGAGGCATTTGATCGAACCGTCGAACGTCGCCGCGCCCACGTGCTCAAACACGACGTCGGCGCCCTGCTTGCTCGTGAGCGCGCGCACTTCGCTCGCGAAGTCCTTCGCCGTGTAGTCGATGACGTGATGCGCGCCGAGCGCCGCAATGCGCGCGCACTTCTCCGCACCGCCGCCCGTTGCGATCACGCGCGCGCCCAGCGCGTTGGCGATCTGCACCGCCGCGCTGCCGACGCCAGAGAGACCCGCATGCACGAGCACGGTCTCGCCTGCGCGCATCTCGGCGCGGCGAACGAGCATGTTCCACGCGGTCTGGAACACGAGGCAGATGCTCGCAGCTTCGGGCGCCGACAACGCGCGCGGCTTGCTCGCGACGTTGGCGGCCGGCACGACCGCATACTCCGCGCACAGTCCGTCGCAGCTCTCGCCGAGGATGTGATAGTGGCGGCAGAGGTTGTCTTGGCCGAGCAGGCAACTCTCGCACACGCCGCACGACACGCCCGGCAACACGACGACTGCATCGCCTTCCTTGCAGTTCGACACGCCGTGCCCGATCGCGTCGACCGTGCCGCATCCATCGCTGCTCGGCACCTGCGGCAGCGGGAACGTGTGCCCCGGCACTCCGCGCCGCACCCACGTGTCGAGGTGATTGAGGCCGATCGCCGCGAGCTTGACGCGCACTTGGCCGGGGCCCGGAGTCGGAATCGGACGCTCTTCGAGCCGGAGCTTGTCGAACCCGCCGTGCTCGCGCACGACAACGCAGCGCATGGATGCCATCGCGGCGCAAGCTACACCGCGAACGCGCAGTCATGAAACGACGCGGGGCGCGAACGCCATGCGCTCGCGCCCCGCGTTGGGTGCAACCGAAGTCGGTCAGCGGCTCACTTGCCGCCGTCCTTGCCGCCTTCTTCGCCGCCAGCCTGCTCTTCCATCTGCTTCTTCGCAGCCTCGATGCGCTTCTTGATCTGCACGAGCTGCTTGCCCATGTCGCTCTCCGGCGCCATCGCGATCGCCGCGTCGACGAGCTTGAGCGCGCCCGCGAAGTCCTGCTTGCTCTCGATCAGGACAATGCCGCGGTAGAAGGTCGCCATCTGCTCGATGGCCGCGTTGCCCTTCCACTTCGCGATGGCTTCTTCCATCGCCTTGTCGGCCGCTTCCCAATCGCCGCCCTGCGCGAGTTCATTGAACTTCGCTTCGAGGTCCATCTTGGCGAGCTTGCCTTCGAACTTGCCCTTCAGGCCCGCCTTGCCATCCGCGTCGAGGCTGATGACCTCGTCCACTTCGGCGCGGTAGTGCGCGAAGATCAGGTCGTCGCTCTTGAACGACTCGAGCGCCGCCGTGAGGTGCTTCGCGCGATCGACGCCCTTCGCGTCCTTCGCCTTCGCCATGTTCTCGTCGTAGCCAGCCTTGCCCTTGCTCAGCTCGGCGACGTGCTCGAGATACTTCGCGCCACCACCCGGCTGGTAGCCCGTCTGCGCGAACGGCTTGCCGCTCGCGTCCATCAGGAAGATCGTCGGGAAGCCCTGAACCTTGTACTGCTCTTGGAGCTGCGCGTTCTGCGCCTTGATCTCCTCAGTGACGAGCGACTGGTCCTGCGGGAAGTCGAGCTTGACGAGCACGTAGCCCTTCACGATCTCCTTCTGGAAGTCGGCCTCCTCGAAGACCTCCTTGTCGAGCCGCTTGCACCAGATGCACCAGTCCGAGCCGGTGAAGTCGACGAGGAGGTTCTTGCCCTCCTTCGCAGCCTTCGCCTTCGCATCGGCGAAGTTCTGCATCCACTCGGCGTGGGCTGCAGGAGCTTGGGTCTCGACCTTCTCGGCGCCCTTCACGGGCTCCTGCGCGGTCAGAAGGGAAACGCTGGCAAACGCAGCAAACAGCACGCTCGGGCGGAAGAAGTTCATGGGTCCTCTCGTGGAAATCGGGGCGGGCAGACTACGAACGGCGCGCCGCAGCGGCGCAGGGAAACTCGCGTTTCCTGCCCGTGCAGCCTTTGGGCGAATTCGGGACGTTCAACGACCGAGCGTGGCGCGCAGGAACCACGCGTGCTTCTCGAATCCCTGCACCGCCTGAGTCAGCAAATCGACGGCCTCATCGTCGCCGTTCTTTTGCGCCGCAGCGCGCGCCGTGCGAGCGGACTCGAGCCAGACGCCGATGCGGGCTGCGAGCAGCTTCACGTGCTCGAGATCCAGCGTCGTCTCCTGCGGGTAGTCCTGAAGTCGCGAATGCGCGGCGACGTGGCGCGCGGTGCCAACCGCGAGGCCGCCCAACGTCACGATGCGCTCCGCGATCGCGTCGTTGTGCGCGGCGAGCTCCGTTGCGAGCGCATCGAACAACGGGTGCAGCGACACGAAGTGCGGCCCCTTGATGTTCCAGTGCGCGACCTTGATCTGCGAATGCAGGTCGATGCCGTCCGTGAGAACGCCGGCGAGTGCCTTGGCGATCGTTGCGCGGGCTTCGGGCGAGAGAGCGGTCGGGGAGTCGTACATGGGCAGTCTCCTGAGTGTTTCGGTTTGGTTTCTGAGGTCTGGTTTCTGAGGTTTGGTTGGCGACTCGCGAATTCGCAGGCTCACGCAGGCACAGGGCTGCGCAGCATCGACGCCGTCGCCGCGGCGTTCACGGTGGCCGCGATGCGGATCGCGTCGTGGACTTGGGCCTCCGTGACGCCCGCTTCGAGCACGACGCGCTCGTGCGCTTGCAGGCACATCTCGCAGCCGTTGACGGCGCTCACCGCAAGGCACGCGAGCTCGAAGTCCGCCTTGCTCGTCAGTGGCTGCGCGAGCCGCTGCATGCGCAGGCGCGGCGGCATTTGCTCGTAGGCGGGCTTCTTCGCCATGTGGCGGAAGCGGTAGTAGACGTTGTTCATCGCCATCAGCGCCGCTGCAGCCTGCGCATCGGCGATCACTGCGGCCGATGCGTGCGCGCCACCCGCCGCAACGACGGCCTGCGCCAACGCCGCGTCGCGCGCCGCGAATGCGACCGCGATCGCAACGAGGAAGCGCTGCGGCTCCGTCAGCGACGACTGCGAGAGGACCGACGTGAGGTTGAGCCGGATGTCCTTCGCGGCATCGGGGAACGTCGACGCGAAGTGCAGGAGCGCGTCCATCACTTCACCTCCAAGGTCTTCTCGCCCTTCTTCCAGTTGCACGGGCACATCTCGCCGGTCTGCAGCGCGTCGAGCGTGCGCAGCACTTCGTCGACGTTGCGGCCGACGTCGAGGTCGTGCGCGGACGCAAAGCGGATCACGCCTTGCGGATCGATAACGAACGTCGCGCGCAGCGGCACGCCGTCGACTGGGTGCAGGATGCCGAGCGCCGCGCACAACTCGCGCTTCACGTCGGCGAGCATCGGGAACGGCAGGTCCTTGAGGTCCGGGTGGTGGTTGCGCCACGCGAGGTGGACGAACTGCGAGTCGAGCGAGAGCCCGAGCAACTGCGCGTCGCGGTCGGCGAAGTCCGCGTTGCGGCGACCGAACTCGGCGATCTCCGTCGGGCAGACGAAGGTGAAGTCGAGCGGCCACGCGAACAGGACGAGCCACTTGCCGGGGTAGCTCTGCTCGGTCAGGTCAGCGAACTCCTTGCCGGATTCGCGCGAGACGGTGGCCGGGACTCGGAAGGCGGGAATGCGATCTCCTACGGTCTTCATGATCCGTTCTAAACTTCGTTTGTTTTTGGACTTTGTCTAACTAGTGGATACGGGGAAGCCCGCGATGCGGGCAGAAGGTCAGGCTCGGCGGCCGCGCAGCACGACGCTGTAGTCGCGGACCTCGAAGCCTGGCAGCTCTTGGACTCGGCTGACCTGCACGGCCTCAAAGGGCACGTCGTGGATGGCGCCGGAGATATCGTCGAGGAAGTGATGGTGCGGCTCGACCTTGGGGTCGTAGACCGAGTGCCCCGGAGCCAGCACCAGTTCCTGCAGCAAACCCTTCTCAACAAACAGCTTGAGCGTGTTGTACACGGTCGCCCTGGACACCACGGGCAGGGTCGCCTTGACGCGGGTCCAGACCAGATCGGCGGAGGGGTGCTCCTCGGTCGCCAGCACGTAGGCCGCAATCGCCACGCGCTGGGCGGACGGCCGGATGCCGAGGCGGGTCAACTGGTCGATGATGGGCTGGTGGCTCACAAACTTAGACTAGGTCTAACTCTCGGATTCCTCAAGCCGCCCCTTGAGAAACTTCTCGGGCGGGAGGCCCGGTTGCGCCAAGCAGCCCCCCTTCTGCAACCCACCCACGCCCCACCAGCGAACGGTCGTCGCAATCCCACCATGGAACGCCCAGCGACCCTGGGCTAACAACTCGCCCCGTGACCTCCCCCATCCGCCGCGTCTGGATCGAAGAAGGCTGCATCTCCTGCAAGGTCTGCGAGGACTTGGCGCCTCAAGTCTTCGTCGTCGACGGCGACGACACCTGCATCGTGCGCAAGGACGCGCAGGCCCACTTCACGTCGCTCAAGGACGAGATCGAGCAGGCCGCGAAGGATTGCCCCGTCGAAGTGATCAAGCTCGAAGGCGGCGCGTCGTGATCCAAGGCAGCGGAGCTCCGGCCCTCGGCAGCATGCGTCGCATGCGTTCCGTAGCGCTGCTGCTGCCGCTGTGCCTGCTGCCGCAGGACCCGATCCGCACGAGCTTCGCCGTGCTCGCGGGCTTCGACTGGACCGCTGGGATGAAGCTGCCGGACGAAGTGACGAAGCTCGACAGCCAGAAGGTCCAACTCGGCGGCTTCATGATGCGCGAGACGCCGGGCAGCGGCCCAGTCGCGCAGTTCTTGCTCATCAACGACGCCTGCGGCTGCACCGGCACGCCGAAGATGAACGAGATTGTGTTTTGCTCGATGCCAGAAGGCACCACGACGGAGATCAAGAACGGCGTGACGATTGTGACCGGCACGCTCTACGTCGGCGAGCAGAAGGAAGAAGACGAAGTCATCGCGATCTACGTGATGGACGTCGACTCGATCCAATGATGAAGACGACTGCGCTGGGTGCGCTGTGCTGCTGGCTGCTTGCTAGCGTCGCCACATCTCAAGAGCCCGCCGCCAACGAAGACTGGCAGAAGCACGTCGATCGCGCGTGCACGTCGCCGCGATACGGAGTGCGCCTCGCCGCGAGCAAGAAGGTCGCTGGCGGCGGCGACGCGGCGATCCCGTCCGTGCGCGCATTCGCGGCGAAGAACGGCGCGAATGCGCTTCCTGTGGCGCTCGTCGAAGCGATCGCAGTCGATGGCGCCGATGGTCCGCTCGTGCTCGACCAACTCGAATCGTGGGCAAAGGACCGCGACTTCTACTGGCGCGCGCAAGCGTTGCGCGGCCTCGCGCTGCGCGCGCGCAAGGACGACGCGGCGCGAACGCGCTTTGTGCCGTTGTTCGATGCGCTCCACGATGACGACGCGTGGCTCGTGCGCACGTTCGCGCGCTACGGCGCGAGCGATCCACAGCGCGACATCGATGTCGAGACCGCGCAGTCGCAGCGAGTGCAACCGACAGAACTCGATCCACGCGCCGCGACCAAGCGAGCGGCGTTGGATGGCGACGCACGCGCGCTGTTCGCGTCGCTCGCCGACGAGCGCACGTTCCTCGGCGATCCGTGGGGACGCCGACGTAGCAGCGAAGCAATCGCATCCCTCAAGGCACTGCTGTCGACCGACGCTGGCTATCGCGCAGACGCGACTGCGACAGAGAACGAGCAAGCGCTCGCATCGCTCGCCGATGCAATCGCCGCGCGCGACAGTGGCGCCCGGCCCGAAGTCGCGACGCAATCTGATCCGGCGCTGACGTTCTTGGGCGGAGTCGAGACGTTGTCGTGCAAGAACGGCGACCTGTTCTTGCGATGGACCGCCGATGGACTCGTGCAGGGTGGCGCGTCGCCGAACTGTCCGACTTCTGCGCAGATCGCGCCTGCGCGCTGGGCCGAACTGTTGCGGACTGCGACGCCGATGCAGTTGCCGCCGCAGAACGGCGTCGTGATCTGCGACAAGATGCGCATCCAAATCCGGCCGGACCTGCCCCAATCTGCGGTGGCGCCGGAGTCGTTGCCGGGGCCAGCGGCAGAGTGGCTCAAGCAACTCGCCGCTGCGATCGAAGAATCAGGACAAACGCCCCTCGCCGACGCCCTTCGTCAGCGGTTGGGCCAGTTCGTCTCGCCTGCATCGCAGGCTCGCTGATCAGGAGTCGGAACATCCATGTGTGGCATCATCGCCGTGCTGCGGCGCAAGTCGCGTCGTAGCCCGCCTGCGGCAGCCGTTGTTGAGCAAGCGGTCGCGCACGCCGTGCGCACGCTGCACGCAGGCTTCACCGCACGCCACATCGACGACGCTGCCTCTGCGTTGCGCGCGCTCGACGACCAACTGCGCGGCGTGCCCGGTTTGATGTGCCTGCTCGCACACCCAGCGACCACGGCCGCAGCGAAGTCGCAACTCAGCTCGCTGCATGAGCAAGTCGCTGCGTTCGAGCGCTCACTCGACCAAAGCTCCAACGACGCGGTCAACGAACAGATCGAACTGCGCAACGCGGCGCTTGTGCGGCTCAAGGACGCACTGTGGTCCGTTTGGCAGGATCGCATTCCGCACGCAGAAGCCGTGCGCGAACTCGCTGGCAACGGCGCAATCGGACTGTCCGCGGCGACCGCGTGGTCCAGCATCCAAACTGCGCTGCGCGCGCTCGACCGACTCGAAGTGCGCGGCCGCGACTCCGCGGGCATCAGCGTGATGCTGAGCGGCCTCGACCTCAGCTCGCAGCGCGTTCGCGAACTCAGCAAGGCGCGCGCAAACGACCCGCTGTTCATGCATGGCTCCGTGCGCATTCACGACGGAGTCATCGACCTCGCCTACAAGCACGCGGCGGAGATCGGCGAACTCGGCGACAACGTGCGCGCACTGCGCGCCGCGTTGCAGCGCGATGAACTGCTCCACCTGCTGCTCGCCGACGAACGCGCCGAAGCGCTCGTGCTCGGCCACACGCGCTGGGCCAGCGTCGGCGTGATCAGCCAGCCCAACACGCACCCGCTGAACAGCGAAGAGACGACTGCGCGCGGCGCGCCCTACTGCATCGGCGTCTTGAACGGCGACGTCGACAACCATCACCAACTGATCCAAGAGCAAGGGCTCGCCATCGCGGACGAGATCACGACCGACGCGAAGGTTATCCCGACGCTGGTCGCGCGCTGCATGCAGACCGGTGCGCCGTTTGCCGAAGCGTTCCGCCGCACGGTCGCCTCGTTTGAGGGCTCGGTCGCGACGGCCGCGGCCACCGCGCGCGAACCGCATCGCATCGCGCTGTCGCTGCGCGGGTCGGGCCAAGCGCTCTACATCGGCCTCGCCGAGGACGCGTTCGTCGTCGCGAGCGAGCCCTACGGAGTCATCGAAGAATGCGCGCGCTACGTGCGCATGGATGGCGAGACGCCAGGCAACGCAGCGAATCCCAACGGCAGTCGCGGCCAGTCGGTCGTGCTCGATCGCGCTCATGCAGGCGAACTCGCAGGCATCGCGCGCGTCGCATTCGACGGCACGCCGCTGCCGCTCGCGGACAAGAACGCGACCGTCGCAGCAGTGACGACGCGCGACATCGACCGCGCTGGGTTCCCGCACTTCTTGCTCAAAGAGATCCAGCAAGCGCCGACTTCGATGCAGAAGACGCTGCGCGGGCGCATCGTGCGCGAAGGCAATCGCATGCGCGCGGTGCTGCCGACGTCGTCGCTGCCGGACTCGACGCGGACTGCGCTGCGAGACGGTCGCTTCTCGCGCATCCTCGTGATCGGACAAGGCACGGCCGCGGTCGCCGGCCAAGCGGTTGCAGCTGCGCTCTCACTCACGCTCGCCAACACGCGCATCGATGTGCGCGCGCTGCCGGCGACGGAGTTGTCGGGCTTCTCGTTGCGCGACGACATGCGCGACACGCTGATCGTCGCGATCTCGCAATCGGGCACGACGACGGACACCAATCGCACCGTCGATCTCGCGCGCCAGCGCGGCGCCGTCGTGCTCGCGATCGTCAATCGCCGCGGCAGCGATCTGTGCGACAAGGCGGACGGCGTCGTGTTCACGAGCGATGGCCGCGACATCGAGATGAGCGTCGCGAGCACCAAGGCCTTCTACGCGCAATGCGCTGCGGGCTGGGTTCTCGCGCTCGCGATTGCGCGCGCTGCTGGCGTTGCCGATGACGCGCGCGAAGACGAACTGCTGCGCGGGCTGCTCGCGTTGCCCGACGCGATGCGCGAAGTGCTCGCGCAGGATGCGGCGATCGAAGCGCTCGCGAAGGCGCATGCGCCGCAGCGCCGCCACTGGGCGCTCGTCGGCAACGGGCACAACAAGATCGCGGCCGCCGAGGTGCGCATCAAGCTCAGCGAGCTGTGCTACAAGTCGATCGCGTGCGATGCGACGGAGGACAAGAAGCACATCGACCTCTCGTCCGAGCCGATGATCCTCGTCTGCGCCGCGGGCCTCACGGGTTCGACTGCCGATGACGTCGCAAAGGAAGTCGCGATCTATCGCGCGCACAAGGCGGAGCCCCTCGTCGTCGCAACGCGCGGCGAGACGCGCTTTGCCGCCGCTTCCGGCGTGATCCACGTTCCTGCAGCGCATCCCGCGCTCGCGTTCGTGCTTTCGACGATGGCAGGCCACCTGTTTGGCTATCGCGCAGCGCTCGCGATCGATGCGCTCGCTCTGCCGCTGCGCAAGGCGCGCGGCGCGATCGAAGAAGTCGCGTCGAGCGCGGAGTTGCGCAAGGATCCGCTGCGCAGCCTGCATGCGCGGCTGTTGCCGCACTGGATCGAGTTCCGCAAGGACTTGCTGATGGGCCGCTACGACGGCGCGCTCGAAGCGAAGACTGCGGCGCGACTCACTTCGTTGTGCAACTACGCGCTCTCGCTGATGCCGCTCGACTCGTTCGCCGTCGAGTTCGGCAGCCCAGGCGCGCCCGGCGCAGTCATCGACGCGCTGACCGAAGAGTTGACGTCGGCGATCGACGAACTCACGCGCCCGGTCGATGCCATCAAGCACCAAGCGAAGACCGTCACCGTCGGCATCTCGCGCAGCGACGAGGCATTGCTGACCGCAAGCCTCGTGCGCGAGACGTTGGCGGCAGGCGCATCGCGCGATCGCATCGGCTACCGCGACTTGCGCGCGCTCGCGGCACTGGATCCCGCAGTGCACGCCGTGCTCGGCTCGACGCGCTATCGCATCGAAGGCGACGTCGAGTCCGGCAACGCGACGATCCACGTGCACGAGCAGAAGGGCATAGCGCTGCAGATCCGTTCGCGCACAAGCGCCGACCCGCGACTGCGCGGCGCGAAGCACCTCGTCGCGATGGAGAAGCAGTGCCTCGTCACGCGCGGCAAGAGCGACGATCGCACCGTGATCCTCGTGCCCGAGGTCGAACAGAACCGCACCGTCGGCATCACGCTGCTGCACGTGCGGCTCGCCGACCGCCTGCCCGCGACCACGCTGCGCTCGACGTTGTCGGGGTATCGCAATCGCTTCGGAGCCCTCGCCGACTCGGTCAACGAGACGGAGCCGAGCTTCGACGAGTCGCTGCTGGAGCAGATGCCGGTCGTCGAGTTGTTGACCGAATCGATCCAAGCGCTCGCGGATCGCTGGCGGACCGGGCGACTGCAGCCGCGGTGAGGCGAGGGGCGGAAAGCCCTTCGAACCGAAGCAATCCGCCGAAGACCTTCCACCGCTTGCCGTCCGCCGCATCGCGGCGCCACGGCTGGCGAAGGGAACCGACCGGGATCTTGACCGCCGCGCCCACAAAGGCCGCGATCCCGCTACCTTGTTGGGACGAGATTGCGTCTTCGCGGAACCACTCCCCATGTGGATCCGTCCCATCTGCGCAGATCTCCCCAGTCGCCTCTCTCTCTCGGAGCCCCCATGCAACGGCATCTCCCGATCGCCGCCGCGCTATCTCTCGCCGCGGCCGCAACAGCACAGTCCTACGTCAACTACGAGAGCCCGATCGTCTCCCCGGTCCGCCTCTCGCCGGATGGCTTGCGGCTGTTTGCCGCGCACACCGCCGACCAGCGCCTCTGCGTCTACTCGCTCGCGAACCCCAACCAGCCGGTCCTCGTCCAAGAGATCGTCGTTGGCCTCGAGCCCGTCTCGGTCAACGCGCGCACGAATGACGAAGTCTGGGTCGTCAACCATCTGTCGGACTCGGTCAGCGTCGTGTCGCTGAGCCAAGGCCGCGTGGTCGCGACGCTGCAAGTGGCGGACGAGCCGTCGGACGTCGTGTTCGCCGGTGGCAAGGCATTCGTCACGGCAGCCGCGAGCGATCGCGTCGCGGTGTTCGACGCGACGACGCGCGCGTCGCTCGGTTCGGTCGACGTGTTTGGCAAGGACCCGCGCAACCTCGCGGTCAACGCAGCGGGCACGAAGGTCTACGCCGTCGTGCAGCGCTCAGGCAATGGCACGACGACCGTGCAAGACCAGGCGCAGACGTTGCCTCCAGGCTCGACGCTGCCGACGCCGCCGCGCACGTCGCTCATCGTTCGCGCCAACGATCCCGCGTGGGCCGCGCAGATCCCCTACACGCTGCCGGACAACGACGTCGCAGAGATCGACGTCGCGACGCTCCTCGTGAGCCGCAACTTCCGCGCAGTCGGCACGACCAACACCGGCATCGCAGTGCACCCGACGACTGGTGACCTGTGGGTCGCCAACACCGAGGCGCGCAACCTCGTGCGCTTCGAGCCCGTGTTGAAGGGCCACGCGATCGACAACCGCATCACGAAGATCACGACGGGCGCCACGCCAGTCGTCACGCCGATCGACCTCAACCCCGGCATCAACTACGCGCAGCTGCCCAACAACGCGGCGCTCGGCACGGCTCTGTCGGAGCCCTACGGCGTCGCGATCGACGCGGCTTCGGGCCGCATCTACATCGCCGCGCAGGGAACGGATCGCATCGGCGTCCTCGATGGAACGGGCGCAGTGCTCGCGCGCATCGAAGTCGGCGGCACGCCCGGCGCGCTCGTGGACACGCGCAACAAGCGCGGCCCGCGCGGACTCGCGCTCGCGCAGTCGACGCAGCGCCTCTACGTCGCCAACAAGCTGTCGTCGACGATCAGCGTGATCGACACGGCGAGCAACGCGTTGCTCAGCGAAGTGAAGCTCGGCTCCTACGACCCGACGCCGACCAACATCCGCGACGGCCGCAAGTTCCTCTACGACGCGAAGCTGTCGGGCAACGGCACGATGAGCTGCGCGTCGTGCCACACGGACGGCGACATCGATGGATTGTCGTGGGACCTCGGTGACCCGAATGGCGTGATGGACCCGACGCCGACGAACACCGGCGCATTCCCGTTCACCGTGCTGCCGCTGTCGCCGTTCCACCCGATGAAGGGCACGATGGCGACGCAGACGTTCAAGGGGCTGCAAGCGACGGCGCCCTTCCACTGGCGCGGCGATCGCTCGAACTTCCAGGCCTTCAACGGCGCGTTCAGCACGCTGATGGGCGGTTCGCTGCTGTCGACGGCGGACATGAACCTCTACACGCAGTTCGCGACGAGCATCGCGTTCCCGCCGAACCCCAATCAGCTCAAGACGCGCACGCTGCGGACGACGCCAGCTGGGACCAGCGAGCAAGAAGGCCAAACGGAGTTTGACGCGATCGCGAGCAACCTCGCCGGCGTCGTGCAGATCAGCTGCAACAGCTGCCACACGCATGACACGCCAACAAACTTCAGCGGCACGAACCGACAGATCGTCACCGGCTCCATCCTGCAAGAACCGCAGCAGATGAAGGTCGCGCAGCTGCGCAACATGTACCGCAAGAACGGACTGACGCGCACCGCGGGCCAGAAGAAGGCGGGCTTCGGGTTCACGCACGACGGCTCGGTCGGCACGCTCGCGGACTTCCTCGCGTTGCCGGTGTTCAACCCGTGGCGTCAGGCTCGCGGGGCCAACGTGATGTCGAAGATCGTGCCGTTCCTCATGGTGCTCGACACCGGCACCGCGCCGACCGTCGGCATGCAGGTCACGATCGACCAGTCGAACGCAACCAACGCTGCCTTGATCGCCGACCTCGACCTGTTGATCGCGCGCGCGATCGCTGGCGACATCGACCTCGTTGCGCACGGCTCGCTCAGTAGCGCGCCTGCTGCGCTGCTCTACTCAACGACCGGCGCCAACTTCATCGGCAATGCCACGGGCTTTGCGGCGCGCACGAAGACGCAGTTGCTCGCCGCAGCCCAAGCGGGCACCGCAGCGTTGACCTTCATGGGCGTGCCGCCGGGCTCGGGCCAGCGCATCGCGCGCGACCGCGACCTCGACTCGCTGCTCGATGGCGACGAAGCCTCGACCAACTACGGCATCGCGACCAACGGTTGCCCCGGCACGCCGCGCGTGCGCAGCAACGGCGAGGCGCGGCTTGGCAGCGCGAGCTTCGCGCTCGTCGGCGAGAACGCGCCTGCGAGTGGCTTCGGCTACTTCGTGCTCGGCTTTGCCCAAACGAACGTGCCGATCGTCGGCATCAACTTGCTCGTCGATCTCGGCAACCCGTCGGCGTGGGCTGAGTTCATCGCCGCCGACGCGCGCGGAACGCACGCGCGTTCGCTGCCGATCCCAAGCCTGTCGATCTACGACGGGCTGCCGATCTTCACGCAGTACGCGTGGCTCGACACGTGCCAGCCGCAGGGCTTGTCCGCGTCGGACGGCCTGCGCACCGTGCTGCGCGCCAACTGATCGACGCGACGCTCGCGAGGGCGAGAACGGGGCCCGCTGCGCGCTCTTCCATGCGCGCAGCGGGCCCCTATCGTCCCCGCCCATGCCAGTTCCCATGATCGACCTGTGCCGCGACAAGGCACAGCTCGCCCAGATCGACGCCGCAGTCAGCGCCGTCGTCCGCAGCGGCCAGTACATCCTCGGCCCCGAGGTCGAACGCCTCGAAGCGGAACTCTCCGCCTACCTCGGCTGCAAGCACACGCTGACGATGTCGTCGGGCACCGACGCGCTGCTCGCGCCGCTGATGGCGCTCGGCATCGGCCATGGCGACGAAGTGTTGCTGCCGACCTACTCGTTCTTCGCGACCGCGGGCGTCGTGTCGCGCACGGGCGCGAAGCCGGTGTTCCTCGACGTCGAAGACACGTTCTTGTGCCTCGACCCGCAGAAGCTCGAGGACGCGCTGAAGCGCAGCAAGAACGTCAAGGCCGTGATGGCCGTGCACCTGTTTGGCGCGCCGTTCGACGTCGACGCAATCACCGCGATCTGCCAGAAGGCGGGCGTGCCGCTCATCGAGGACGCCGCGCAGGCAATCGGCACGAAGTACAAGGGCCGGATGTGCGGCAACGACGGCCTTTGCGCGGGCTGGTCGACGTTCCCGACCAAGAACCTCGGCGGCATCGGCGACGGCGGGTTCCTCACCACCAACGACACGGCCTTCTTTGATCGCTGCAAGCTGCTGCGCAATCACGGCCAAGCCGAGCTCTACAAGCACACGACCGTCGGCGGCAACTTCCGCATGGACGCGATCCAAGCCACCGCGCTGCGCGTGCGCTTGCGCGACATCGAGAAGATCACCGAGATGCGTCGCGAGAACGCCGAGCGCTACCGCCGCCTGTTCGCCGAGGCCAAGCTGACCGATTGGCTGCGCCTGCCGACCGAAGTCGCGGATCGCCACGCCTACCATCAGTTCGTGCTGCGCGTCGACAAGCAGCAACGCGACCCGCTGCTGCAGCATCTGCGCGCGCAGGGCATCGGCAGCGCGGTCTACTATCCGATCCCGTTCCACTTGCAGCCGTGCTTCCAAAACCTCGGCGGCAAGATGGGCGACTTCCCGGTCGCGGAGAACGCGGCGGCGACGAGCCTCGCATTGCCGATCTTCCAAGGCCTCACCGAGGCGGAGCAGATCGACGTCGTCGGCGCGATCGCGCAGTTCGCGCATCGGCGCTGACCTTCGCGCGAGCGCGCATCGCCGCGCTCGACTTCGCGCAGCGGCGCATCTACCGTGCGCCGCATGACGCTCGAGCTCTACAAGGTCCTGCACTTGATCGGTTTTGCCCTGCTGATGATGTCGGCAGGCGTGGCGCTCGCGACGCCGAAGGACGCGCCGCAGAAGACCTCGATGATCTTCCACGGCGTCGGCCTCCTTCTGCTGCTCGTCGCGGGCTTTGGCATGCTCTCGCGCCTCAACATGTCGGCGCCGGACACGTGGCAGGGCTGGCTTTGGGCCAAGGTTGGCGTGTGGGTCGTCGCAGCCGTGCTGCCGATGCTCGTGCGCCGCGGCTTCGTCCCGCGCCCGTTTGGCTGGGTCGTTGCGCTCGCGCTCGCGACCTTCGCTGCCTACATGGGCATCACGAAGGCTCTCTGAGCCAAGTTCGATGAGCGACGGCACGCGCGAATGGATGCTCGGCCGTCTCGAAGCGCTCTGCGCTGACGACACGACGACGGGCCACGAAGATCGCGGCCTCGCTGCGCTGCACGCGCTGCTCAAAGAACTCGGCGCCGACGTCGAACTGCAGCGCGTCGCTCCTGGCCGCAGCAACGTGCTCGCGCGCTGGTCGAGCGACCCGAAGGCGCTGTTCAGCACGCACCTCGACACGGTGCCGCCCTACATCGCACCGCGACTGCAGGGCGACTTGCTGCATGGCCGCGGTGCATGCGACGCGAAGGGCCAGATCGTCGCGCAGTTTGCTGCGATCCGTTCGCTGCTCGCGCATGGCGTGACGGACCTCGCATGGCTCGGCGTCATCGGCGAAGAGACCGACAGCATTGGCGCGGACGCTGCGCTCGCGCTGCGCGCGCGATGCCCCAACGTGGTCGGCGTGCTCAACGGCGAGCCGACGGACAACCTGCTGGCAACGGGGCAACGCGGCACGATGCACTTGCGCATGCGAACGCACGGAGTGCCCGCGCACAGCGGCACGCCGCAACTCGGCAGGTCCGCGCTGTGGGAGATGGTCGATTGGCTGCAGCGACTGCGCGCATTCGAGGGCCGCAGCGATCCCGTGCTCGGCAACGAAGTATGGAACCTCGGCTCGATCCACGGCGGCGCTGCGCCCAACGTGGTCGCGCCATCAGCTGAAGCCGAAGTGTTCGTGCGCACGCTGCCCGGCTGCGCATTCGAGGCGACGGCGCGCGCGCTCGCGCCGATGCACGGCGAAGTCGACTTGCTGTCCGCGTGCGAGGCTGATCTCTATCCGCCGCTGCCCGGCTTTGCGCAGAAGGCGGTGCCGTTTGGCAGCGACGCACCGAAGCTGCGTTCGTTCGCCAAGGACCGCACCGTCGTGCTCGCGGGCCCCGGCAGCATCGAGCTCGCGCACTCCGAAGACGAGCGCATCACGGGCGAAGAACTCGTGGCCGGCAGCGCGCTGCTGCAGCGCATCGCGGGCGCATTGCTCGCGCGCGCAGAAGAAGACGACGGCGAAGACTGAGCCCGTAGTCGCTCAGCGAACGAACACGTATTCGCCGCCAGACTCGCGCGCGAGCCGCTCCATGAACCTGGAGTTCTCGCCCACCGAGACGCAGTGGATCACGACCTGCCGGCCGTAGTTCCAACGGCGCACGAGGTCCGCGATCTGCGTCGCATCCGTGATGCGACCCGCCGACGGCTCGCCGTCGCTGAGCAGGTAGATCGTGTCGATCTGCGCATCGCCAAAGGAGCGCTCCAACGAGTCGAAGATGTTGGTGCTGCCCTGCGTGAAGTTGGAGGCCTTGATGCGATCGAGCACTTGCTGCCGCTCGTCGCCCTTCGCCATCCGCAACTCGGGCCACATCGGGTTCACGCCCGACGAGTAGAAGCAGATGTTGAACAGCTGGTCCTCGGGCAGCTTCTCGACCGCGTTGTGGAGCTGCGTGCGGACCTCGTCGTAACGCGTGCGCTTTCTGTCCGTGCCGATCTTGGCCGACATCGAACCTGACGCGTCGACCAAGAAGATGCAGCGCTTGCTGACCAACGGGATGCCGAAGTAGCTCGCGGTGGAGCCGCCGCCGCTGCCCTTCTTCTTGGTCGATGTGACGGTCTCGATGCGCGGCAACTCGTGGCCTTGCTCGGACTTCTTCCACCACTCCGACCACTCGTCGCGGGTCCAGCAGCGCACGCCTGCGTGCACGAACAACGCGTCACCGAGTTCGACTTCGAGGCGGCCGGTCTCCTTGCCAAAGCGCGCGATCAACAGCGGGATCGAGCTCAGGTTGCGGAACTTGGTGAGGTAGCGATACGAAACCGAACGCAGGCTCCACGCTTCTGCGTCGAGTTGCTTCTGCGCGATCGCAACCGCGTCGCCGATGCCGAGGTCAAGCAAGAGCGAGAGGCCCGTCGTGCGCAGCTCGGGATCGGTCGCGGACAACATGCGCTGCACGTCGTCCTTCCACTGCGGGTCCTTCGCGAGCGCGGACATCGTCGCGAGCGCGAGCTCCACCGAGTCGCGCGTCGGCTTCTGCAAGCCCGCGCGAATGCGCGCGACATGCGGCTGCAACGCTTCTGCGCTCGCGCGCGAGATCACGGCAAACGCGAACTGCCGCTCGTTCGCATCAGTTCGCTCGGCCGCGGCTTCGATCAAGAACGCGAGCATCGCGGCGTCCTTCGCGAGCGCAGGAGCGACCTCGGTCACCGCCGCCTGCACCATCGGCCCACCCGCGGATCCGAGTCGCAGCACATCGTCGGGCGACAGGCCGAACATGCCGTGCGCGAGGCCGCGGATCACTTCGGCGCGCGCCTCGGGCTGCGGCGACGAACCCATGCGCGACATGATGTCTTCGAGCAACGCCTCTGCGCGCGGATAGCCCTCGGCAGCGAGTTGCCTCCATGCCGTCGCGGCGATCGCATCGTCGCTGTCCTGCGCGAGCTTCTGTCGCACGGTGGACACCGCCTTCACGCCCTTCGCAGGAGCAAGCAGGCGAAGGATCGCAATCTGCTCGTTCTTGCCGCCCTTTAACGCAAGCGGCGCAAGTCCGCGCCATGCGCGATCCTCGTTGCACGCAGCGAGCGCGGCGCGACTCGCTTGTCGCATCGCATCGGTGACTTGGTCGGACTCGCTCTGCGCCACGTCGATCAGCGTGTCGATGCCGCGATTGCCTTGCTTGCCGAGCGCGCGCGCCGCTGAGTTGCGCAACTGCGGCTCGGTGTCCTTGGCCTTGACGAGTCCTTCCAAGGTCGAGATCGCCTGCGGCCGTTGCTTCTGACCGATCGCATCCGCGATGCGCGGAGCGAACGGATCCTTGCCCTTCTGCTTCAACGCCGCGCACAGCGCTTCGGTCGCGCGCGGATCGTCGATCGCAGAGAGCGCGTTCAACGCAGCGGTGCGCTCCTTCATGTCCTTCGACGCCGATTGCTCGAATGCGGCGATCGCGCGCTCGACCTGGGCTGCGTCCGCTTGCTGCGCCACGACAACGCGGCCGCATGCGAAGACCGCGAACAGGCTCAGGATTGCTGCAGGGTTCGTTCGCACGTTGGCTGCTGGCTGCGTAGACGGAGGGCTGCGCATTCTGCAACGCACAGCAACACGCCGAAACCCCAGACTCGATTAGGACATGACCATCGCTCTGCACCGCATTCGCACGAGCCTCGCGCTCGCCTGCGCAATGCTCGCCGGATGCGCCTCGCGCTCCGTGACCCACGACCGCCTGCTGGTCCTGCAGAAGTCCGGCGCGTCGCTCTGCATCCTCGATCCTGCGACTGGCGCAGCGCTCGGGAACGTCGCGGTCGGCGACGGCCCGCACGAAGTCGCGGTGTCGCCGGACGGACGCACTGCGGTCGTCAGCAACTACGGCGGGCAGAAGCCGGGCAAGTCGCTCACCGTGGTCGATGTGCCGAGCCAGAAAGCGCTCGCGACGATCGAACTCACGCACACTTTGGATGGCCCGGACGGCCCGCGCACCCGCGCCCTGCTGCGGCCGCACGGCATTCGCTTCTTGCCCGATGGCCGCAGCGTCGTCGTTACCAGCGAGTCGTCGCGGCGCCTCGTCGTCGTGGATATCGACCGCGACTGCGTTGCGTCGACACTGCCGACGCCGCAATCGTTGATGCACATGGTGGAGCTGTCGCAGAACGGCACGGTCGCGTTCGGCACGAGCATTCAGGACGGAACGGTCGCTGCGATTCCTCTCGATGGCGCAGCGCCGACAGCCATCCCTTCTGGCGATGGCGCAGAAGGCATCGCCGTCACCGTGGACGGCAACTCGGTATGGGTCGCCAATCGCGCCGCCGATGAAGTCGTGGTGTTCGACGCGAACTCGCTCGCGCGCATTGCAGCGATCGAGACTGCCGCGTTTCCGATCCGCGTCGCAATGACACCCAATGGCGCAAGCGCGCTCGTCAGTTGCGCCGAGGCTGGATGCGTGCAGGTGTTTGACGTCGCGACGAAGAAGCTCGCGCACACGATCGACTTGCTCGGCGACAAGACCGAACTGAGCCCGTTGCCGATCGGCATCTGCATCGCGCCCGATGGCGATCGCGCATGGATTGCGTGCCAGCGCGGTGAGT
>JBEELK010000321.1:0-9323 GCA_041168165.1 Planctomycetota bacterium
CGAGACGACCGTGTGGATGCCCAGGGCCTCGAGCGTCGCGAAGCCCTCGTCGCCCTCGGGCACGGCCCCGGTCCAGACCCCGTCGGCGTAGGCGACGATGTTGTGCAGGCCGGGCAGGTCCGTGGGCTTGGGGTCGGCGACGGTCGGCAGCGCGATCGGCGCGCCGTGAGTATCTGCGGGGGCTTGGCGTCGCTCGTTCTTGCCTACAGGGCTCGAGCAGCCGGCAGCGAACGCGGCGAGGAGCGCCAGGGCGACGCGGGTGAGCGGGGCGAACGCGAGGGGTTGCATGCGCATGGCGCGCGCCTAGGCAACGGGCGTGCCGTTGTCAGCGCGAACTGGGGAACGCGGCGCCTACCGGCGCGGCGGGCGGAGCATGCTAGCCACCGGCCCCTGGTTCGCGATCGTCCGCGCCCCAGAGTCCGCGCGCCGCGTCCGGCTCAATCGAGAGCTCCTTCATGCGGCGGTGCAGGTGTCCGCGCGAGATCCCGGCGAGGCGCGCGGCCTCGGTCACCGAGCCGCCCGACCGGACGAGCAGCGCGCTGAAGTAGGCGTGGTCGAACCGCCGTCGCGCGGATTCGTAGTCGCCGGACTCGTCGCCGCCGCCCTGGCCGCGGACCTCGGCCGGGAGGTCGCCTAGGCCCAGGCTGTCGCGGTCGCCGGCGAGCACGCACATGCGCTCGGTCAGGTTCTCCAGTTCGCGCACGTTGCCGGGCCAGTCATAAAGCGACAGCGCCGCCAGCGCGTCTGCGGTGACCGTGGTGGGGCCGCGCCGCGACTTGCCGTGCAGCGCAGCGACCTTGCCGAGCACGAGCATCGCGATGTCCTCGCGGCGCTGGCGCAGGGATGGCGCGCGCAACGTGACGACCTGGAGCCGCCACAGCAGCTCGTGCCGGAACAGGCCCTGTTGCGCCATCGCGGCGAGGTCGCGGTTGGTGGCCGCAATAAAGCGCGCGTCGCAGCGACGCGGCGCCGAAGCGCCGACGGGCAGATACTCGCGGTCTTGCAGCAGGCGCTCGAGCTTCGCCTGCGCGGCGAGGCTGAGTTCGCCGATCTCGTCCAAGAACAGCGTGCCGCCGTCGCTGCGTTCGCACAGGCCGACCTTCTGCTGCAAGGCACCCGTGAACGCGCCTTGCTCGTGGCCGAACAGCGTCGACTCGAACAGCGGCTCAGGGATCGCAGCGCAGTTCGCGGTGACGAACGGGCCGTCCTTGCGCGGCGACGATGCGTGCAGCGCGCGCGCGAGCACGCTCTTGCCCGTTCCCGACTCGCCGAGGATGAGCACGGTTGCGTCGCTCTTGCCGAGCAACAGAAGCTCGGCCTCGACGGCGCGCATGGCGGGGCTGTTGGCGACCAGCGGTTGCGAGGACGGCGCATCGAGCCGCCGCTGCAGCGACGCGTGGTCGAGCAGCGCGTCGCGCACCGCGAACGCGCGCGACAAGCGCAGATGGAGTTCGTCGAGCTCGAACGGCTTCTGCAGGAAGTCCGCGGCGCCGAGCTTCATCGCCTCGACTGCGTGGCTCACGTTGCCGTGCGCGGTCATCAACACGACGACCGCGGCGGGATCCTGCGCCCGCACACGCGCGAGAACGGCGAGCCCATCGAGGCCGGGCATGCGCAGGTCGAGCGCGATCGCGTCAAAGCGCCGACGCAGGACGCTCGCGATCGCGGCCTCGCCGTCGGACGCGGTCTCCACGTCGTAGGACAGGCGCTTCAAGCCGCGCGACAAGAAGTGTCGCATCGACTCTTCGTCATCGACGATCAGCACGGAGCGCTTTTGCTCGCTGGCTTCGTGGGCCGAGGCGTCGCTCTTCGTCTCGTCGAGGTGCTCCGACATGCGCGCACAACCTACCCAGCGAGGCGCGCGCGATCAGGCCGCATTCGCGCGAGCTTTGGGCGGGGCGGAGGGCTGCGTTCCGGTTTGGTGCCCAGGTGTCGCATGGATGCGACACCATCCGCGTCAGCGCGCGAGCGGGATCCGCAGCGAGAACGTTGAGCCGCGGCCCAAGTCGCTTTCGGCGGACAGGGATCCGCCATGTGCCTCGGCGATGCCAAACGAGACGGATAGGCCGAGGCCCGTGCCCCGCTGGCTGGGGTCGGGCGCATCGGCCTTGGTCGTGAAGAACGGATCGAACACGCGCGGCAGGTCGGCCGCGGCGATGCCGCTGCCCGTGTCGGCGACGCGGATGCAGACGAACGCGCCGTCGACTTCGCCGTGCACCGTGACGCGCCCGCCGGATGACGTCGCTTGCAGCGCGTTCGTGACGAGGTTGACGAGCACTTGGTGGAGTTCGCCTTCGTCCGCGATCGCGGGCAATGGGCCTGCGATTGTGACCGTGAGCGCTACTCCGCGGCGCCGCGCCTCGGGCTGCAGCAACAGGACGGCATCGTTGGCGAGGCGGTCGAGGTCGACACGCGCGCGCGCGCCCTGGCCCTGCTTCGCAAAGCGCTTCAGCTGATCGACGATCGCGGTCGCGCGGTCGGCCGCGCGCAGGATCACATCGAGCGTCTCCTTGCTGTCGTCGTCCTTCGCGTCGTTGCGCGCTTCCTTCGCGCAGCCGCGGATACCGCCGATCAAGTTGTGGAACTCGTGCGCGAGCCCGCTCGCGAGCGTGCCGATCGCCGCCATCTTGGCCGCGTGCGTGAGCTCTTTGGTCTTCTGCGCGACTTGCTGTTCCAGGCCTTGGTGAAACGCGTCGACATCGGCGCGCGACCGCCGCAGCTGGTCCGTCATCGCGGCGAAGTCCGCTGCCAGCTCGCCGATCTCGTCGTTGCGCGAGCTTGCGGCGCGAGCTTCCAGGTCACCTTCGGCGACGCGACGCGTCGCCAGTTGCAGTGCGCGAACGGGTTCGACCACGAGCCGATGAAGCCCGAGCGCGAGCACGATCGCCGCGCATGCGAGCCAGAGCGCGAGCAGCTCCATGTGCACCGCGCGCAGGTCGCGTTCGAAGGTGCGCAGCAGTTGCTCTTGCTCGTAGCGAAGGTCATCGAGCGCTTCTTCGAGTTCGCGGTTGGCTCGTTCGCGCGCGAGCGCTGCACGCTGCGCGATCGCCGCATCGCGCGCGGTTTCCGGAAGGCGCGCCAGTTCGATCGACCACGCGCGGTGTTGCTCCGCCTGCCTCGTCGCGATCTCGCGCATCGCTGTCGCGCCGTGTTCGACGAGAACGGCGCTGCGGTCGCGGAACGCCGCGTTCGTGCGCGGCTCAACGACGAACAGCAGCGCGAGAGCCAGCAACGCGCAGAGCGCCGCGACCGCTGCCAGCAGCTTGTGCAGCAGACGGAATCGCGCGCGTTGCGCGTTCCTGCCCGTGCGGTCGGTCGTCGTGGTCATGCCGGCGCACAGGCTAGCCCGCGCGCAGGTCCCGTGCCTCAGCGTTGCGGGGACGCGGCGTCGCTTCGATCCGCGGGCGCGCTGTCGGCGTCGCGGAGGCTTCGGCTCGCCACGCGCGCGATGCGACGCGTTCCGAAGAACCCGCCCGTGCGCAACGAGTCGAGGTCGGCGCCGATGTATTGGAACAACGCGCCGTGCAGGAACATCGAGAACAGCAGGTTGGGGCAGAGGTAGATCATGCGTCCCATCGCGAGCGCGTAGGCAGCCATGCCGAGCGCATAGAGGGCGACCCTGCCGCCGCCGAGTCGGGCGCCGAGCGCGGCCGCGGCGACACTGAGACCGACGATCCATGCAGGCCAGAGGTGCATCGACGCGCCGCCGCTGAACGCGAGGCCGATCGCGGTCAGCAGCACGTTGGCGCAGCCGATCCACGCGCCGATGATCATCGCGCGACGCATCGCGGCGCGGCGCTGTTCACCGATGCACGTGAAGCGATCCTTGTTCGCGTGCCATCCCTCGCGCAAACGTTGCTGCTCTTCCTCCGGCAGCGCCTGGAACCACGGCAGGCCTTCGCGTGCGTCGCGATCGTCGAAGCGCAATTCCGAGGTGCGGTCGACACATGCATCGGGCGATGGCGGAAGCCTTGTCGGCGCCGGTGGAGCTTCGACGAGGGGCTCCTGGTTCTTTCGCGATGCGCGACGGAACGCCTGCGCGACCGGGTCTCGCGTCGTCGGATGTTGCTGCAGTCGTTCGCGCAACGCCGTGAACGCTGCTTCCGCGAGCGGGTCGAAACCTCCGGTGCGTTCTGTCCCCGTTGCGGCAGCCTTGTTGGCGGGGCGCACCGCCGGCTTCGGCATCGCGACCTGTCGCGCCGATTCGCGCATGGCGGCCTTGGCCTCTTGCGTCGTGACCGTCTCCGCAGGCAGCGGAGCCCAATCGTCGTCTTGTTCGGTCGAGTGCGTCACCCGGCCGTTATCGGCATCGGCGCAGTTCGCGTCGCGTTCGCGCTCGCGATGCGCCGATGCCAGCGATCGATGGCTCGCGCTGCGGCTCTTGAGTCAGAACTTGACGCCGAACGTGACGACGAGCCCGGAGAAGGTCGTGTCCGCTTCGCGGATCGTGAAGCCCGCCGTCTCGTCGCTCTCGCTGTAGTTCACTTGGCGATTGAGATAGCCGACGTCGAACCAGACCTTCGTGAACGCAAAGCGCGTCGCGATGCCGACGTCGTACTGCGTCATCGTTGTGTCCCAGTCTTCGGTTTCCGGATCGGTGGTGACCGTCGTGACGCCGACGCCGAGGCCGAGGCGGCACGGCAGCGACCAGCGGAAGCCGTCATTCTCGATCAACTCGATGTCGGGCCCGAACTCCAAGCGCGGACCGAAGGACGACCAGTTCAGCTCGTCGCTCGTCGCGTTCTCCTTCAGCGTGTAGCCGCGGAAGAACAAGCCAAAGCGCAGCGGCAACTCCTGCGGTTGCTCCCCGAAGCCCACGGTGCCGTGGAAGAACAGCTCGCCGTCGCCTGCTTCGCTGGCGTCTGCGCCAGGGACGTCCGTGAACAGGTCGTCATCGCTCGCGGAGCCTTCGAGGCGCAGGCCGCCGCCGACGCGCTCGGTGAACATCACTTCGCCGCCGAGGGCGAAGTAGCCAGCATCCGTCTTGTCGTCGAGATCGGTGCCGTTGGTCTCGTGCTTCATCGAGCCGCCGCCGAAGGCAACGAACGCATTCGCGCCGTGCGTCTCCGTCGCGCAGGAGCAGGCCAGCAGGAGGGGGATGGACAGGGTGGGGAGGATCTTCCGCATGCGGGGAGAATGCCCGGACGATCGCAGCGAAGGCAAGCTCGCGCCGTGCGGATCAGAATCCGAGTCTTGCGGGGAGCCGTTCTTCGCACTCGGCTGCGAACAGCGGCGCCTCCTTGCATCCCGCCGTACGCGCGACGATGCCCGACGGGAACTTCGCGATGCGGTCGTTCCACTCCGTGACGATGTCGCCATAGAAGGTCCGCGCATGCGCGATCTTCTCCTCGATCGCCCACAGCCTGTCGTGGAGATCGCGGTAGAGCTGCGACGCGAGCAACTCGGGGTGGCGTTCGTGCAACGTCAACGTGGCGCGCACGGCATCCAGCGCGATCGGCTCACCGCGCACCGCATCGTCGATGTCTTTGCCCTTGCCCGCGCGGATCGCGGCCAGGCTCTGCATCAAGGACGACTCATGGGATGCGAATTGGCGCACGACCTCGACGAGGTTGGGCACAAGATCCGCGCGGAACGCGATCTCGACGGCGATCTGTTGGCGCGCTGCGGTGACTTGGTGCTTGATGCGGATGAATCGGTTGTGGGTGAGCAGCCACCATTGCGGCAGCCACACGAGCAATCCGAAGGACGATGCGATCGCCCAGTCTTGGGCGGTGTCGGCGCCACGCAGCAATCCGGCGGCGACGCCCACGCCGACGAACGGAAACAGCAACGCGGCGAAGAACAGCCAAGCCTCGCTCTTCTGCGACGACTGCACGCGCTCTTGTGGCGATTGTCGCGTGACGAGCAGCGGCACTTCGCGCAACGGCCCGAACGTGCCGTCCTCGCGCTTCACTCCAAGCGTGCTCACCGTGGCATCGATCGGCAGCAGCGACGCGGAGTGCCGCAGCTTCGGCGTCTCGTAGTCGTGGCCGCGACTCTCCATCGCCTCGTTGTCCCCTTCGGTCAGCGCCACGCGGATCGTGTTGCCATCGTCGAGGTCGAAGTCCTGTTGATCCGAATCCGAATGCACGGTGTCCCACGTCGTGTAGGTCTCTGTGCGCGTCTTGCCTTTGCTCTCGGTGACGGTGCGTGTCTTCGTCACTTCCTTCTCGATGCAGTACGAGTAGGCGACGCAGGGCTCCTCGAACCACGGGCACGTCAGCGGGTCCTTGGCCTTCACCGTGCCGGTCAGCCACGCGTCGTCGTGCGTTGCGAGTGCGCGAATCGGCAAGCGCGGCGCGCGCGCGAGCACGAACGTCGCGTGGTCCCTTCGCCGCAGCCACGTCGCAAACCCGAAGCCGAGCAGCAGTCCTGCTGCTGCAACTCCTGCGGCTGCCGCTGCTGCTTCTTCGACGGTCAACGCTTCGATCACGCGGCGGATTCGAGCCGCGCCGCGGTGCAGCGGCAAGCGCGCGTCAGCGCAGAGTTATGCCCAGTTCGCGCAAGCGGACTTCGTTGCGAAGCACGCGGGGCTCGTCGAAGCGTTCCCACTCGGGAGCCTCGCCGGGCTTAGCGTCGAGAGCTCGTTGCGCGAGTCGCGCTGCGCGTTCGCCAGCTGTGCGGAAGTCGACGAATGCGACCGCGACGGCTCCTTGCGCGAGCTGCGCCTCGGCGTCGCCGACGATGGGGATGCGCAAGGAAGCGCAGCGCTCGAACAGTTGCTTCGAGGCCCGCGCGACCGTGGTGTCGCTGAGTTTCCAGATCGCGTCCACGCGGCTGGTCGCGAGCGCATCGATCGCTGCGTCGACTTGCGAGGGCTCGCTCACGTGCTGCTCCACTAGTTCGATGCCCGATTCCGCGAAGAAGGCGCGAGCTGCTGCGACTTGGCGAGCCGCGATCGCTTCGGTCGGTGCAAACACCACGCCGACGCGCGCTGGCTTGGGTTCCAACGCTGCGAGCAACTCCGCTTGCTGCCGCGTCGGCGGCGGCGTTTCGACGCCCCAGAGCATGTTGCTGCTTGCGTCTCCGCGTGCAGCTTTGAGATCAAAGCACCACGCGCCCACGATCGGTTGCGAGCCGCTGCGTTCGCACGCCTCGCGGATCGCCGCAGAACCAAGCGCGAGCACGAGGTCCGGTTGCGCGCGATGCGCAGCGTCCATCGCGTTGCGCAAGCTCGCGGCGTCGCCGTTGCCGTGGTGCTTCTCGATGCGAGGCTCTGCTCCCGTGCTCTCCTTCCAACGAGCGACGAATCCGTCGATGCACGCATCGGCGGTCGGATGGGCGATCGTCGCGACGATTGCAACGAAGGCGCGTTCGCGCGGCGAGGTCGTCTCGCAGGCTGCGACGCCAAGCGCGGAGAACACGATTGCGCAGCGCACGAGTCTCTGCGCCATCCATCGCGGCCTCGCGCGTTGGATCGCAGACGCGTGTTGATCCACTCGCTGGTTCGTCACTTCGGCTTGCCGAGTTCGGCGAACGGAACGTCGAGGATCGGATAGTCGCGCCACATCGGGTGGTCGAAGTGCCACCATTCGCCGTCGTAGACCGTGAATCCTTCGGCCTCCATCGCGGCGCGCAGCATGTCGCGTCGCCAGCGCTGCAGCGGCGTGCCGCCCTTGAAGTTCGGGTGCGCCGCTTCGGTGAACGCATCGAAGCCGCTCGGCATCGGCAGCGCGCGACCCGTTGCGAGGTCGAACAGCGACAGGTCGACCGCGCAGCCGCGGTTGTGTCGCGAGCCATTCGCGGGGTCCGCCACGAAGTCGCGTTGCGCCTCGGGCGTCGCTTCCCAAAACAGCTTCGTCACGCGCCACGGCCGATAGCCGTCGTGGAGCAAGAGGCCGATGCCGAACGCGCGCAGGCGCTGGTGCGCGCGCACGACGGCTTCGGCAGCGGGCCGCTGCAAGAACACCTTCGCTTCGTCGTAGACGCGCGCGCCGAGGAAGTTGTCGTTCGTCGCGTAGCGCACGTCGAGGCGCAGCGACGGATCGAGTTGGATCGGCTCGACGAGATCCGGCTGGCGAACTGGCGGTGCTTGTCGCGGCGGGACCGCGTCCTTGCAGAGTTCGCGCAGTTGTTCGATCGGGGCGGTCAACTGCACGCGATACGCGCCATCCTTGGGCTCGGGATCTGCGTCATCCGCCGGCGGTCTCCGCGTTGCCACGACTGCGAGGCTGTCGCCTCGAGGCAGCGATCCGCTCGTAGCGTCACTGCTACTGCAGGCGGCGAGGATCGTCAGCGCGGGCGCGACGAGGGAGTGTTTCATGCCATCGGTCATCGAAGAGGGCGAGAGACTACGGAATCAAAGTTCCGAGGTCTTGGTTTGCTATCGCCATTGCGTCCAAGCCTTGGTCCTGGTCGAAGTGGCGCAACGATGAAGCCCGCCGTCCTTGCTGTGTTGGTCGCCGTTGTCGCAGGCATCTGCTTCTCCGCGTGCAGTTCCACCTACCCGCGGCGCGATCCGCTCGGCCAGCCCTTTCCGCGCGTCGAAGGCAAAGCGCTCGACGGGACCGCGGTGACGCTGCCCGATGTCGGCGCTGGCCAGCCGATGCTTCTGCTCGTCGGCTACCAGCAGAACACGCAGTTCGATCTCGATCGTTGGCTGCTCGCGCTATCGCAGAGCAACTGGACGACCAAGACCTATGAAGTGCCGACGCTGCCCGGACTCATGCCGGGCATGTTCTCGGGCTTCATCGATGGCGGCATGCGTCGCGGCATCCCGCAGGAAGATTGGGGCGGCGTCGTGACGCTCTATGGCGACGCCAAGCCCGTCGCGGAATTCACCGGCAACGACGATGGGTTGCCTGGGCGCGTGCTGTTGCTCGACAAGGATGGTCGCGTCGTGTTCTTCCACGACCGCGGCTTCTCGCTCGGCACGTTGGCGAAGCTGCAGGCGGCGCGCGCGAGCCTCGACAAGTAGCATCGCGCGCCTGCCGCGGACGGGCCGCGGCGCAACCGAATGCTGGGGCCATGCCCCGTCGAGGCCACGATGACGTTCGTGCTTTCCGTGCTGTCGTCGCTCGCGCTTGCGAGCGGTCTGTGGATTCAGGATCCCGTTGCGCCGGCGACTCCGCTGTCGCCGACCGGCGCGCAAGAGCCGGGCGCCAAGCAAGAGCGCGCGAAGAAGGCCGAGCCGCCGGTCTACGACGAGAAGGCGGATGCGACGAAGGACGTCGCTGCTGCCGTCGCGCGCGCCAAGCGCGAGAACAAGCGCGTGCTGATCCAGTGGGGCGCCAACTGGTGCGGTTGGTGCAAGTGGCTCGCAGGCACGATGAAGAAGGACTCCACGGTGCGTCGCACGCTGATGTACGAATACGAAGTCGTGC
>JBEELK010000322.1:0-5747 GCA_041168165.1 Planctomycetota bacterium
ACGAGCACGACCGTCGCGCGCGGCTCTGCGAGCGGCGATCGAACGCGATACGCGCGCAGCGTGATGCCATCGGCGCCGGGCAAGTCGATGGCCAACTGACGCGCAGCCTCGATCGCTTCGCGCGGCGGCGCCTCGCGTTCTTTGCGCAAGGTCGCTGAATTCTGGATCGACCACGTGCCGTCCGCCGCGATGCGCGGACCTTCGTATGCAGACTCGTCGCCGCGCGTGCCTAGCCCGCGCGAACCCCACCATCCGAGCAGCAATGGGAACGTTGCCATCGCATGCACGACGAGGAGCCACGCATGCGCCCAAGCCGCGCGCTTGACGAATGCGCGCACGGGCCGTTGCCGGATGCGCAGCACGATCGCCCACACGATCGCGATCACGAGCGTTGGAACGAGCGCAGCGAGCGCGAAGCCAAACGGGAAGATCATGCGTCGCCTCGCCACGGCGAGCGGCCGTTCGCGAGCAATCCAAGCGAACGGCCCCTGCGCAACATCTCGTCGATCGCCGCGCGGCCTTGGTCGCCGAGGTCGACGGTGCGTTCGTTGACATAGAGCGCGATGTGGCGATCGCAGACGTCGTCCGCCATCTCTTGGCTGTGCTGCCGCACGAACGGGCGCGCGGCGTCGGGCATCAACTGCGCAAGCCGCACCGAGTCGCGCAGCAGCTTGGACACCGCGGCATGCGCTTCGTCGCCGAGGCTGCGGCGGATCGCGATCACGCCGAGCGGCAGCGGACACCCCGTCGCCTCCTCCCACAACACGCCGAGATCCGCGACGCACGCGAGGCCATGCTCGGCATAAGTGAAGCGGCTCTCGTGGATCACGAGGCCCGCATCGCATTCGCCGCGCGCGACGGCGGGCATGATCTGCTCAAAGCGCATCGGAACGAACGTGAAGTCCGAGCCCGCGAACATGCGAAACAGCAGGAATGCCGTCGTGCGTTCGCCCGGGATCGCGACGCGGCCGCCGCGCATCGCAAGGAGCGTCGTGCGATCGTCCTTGCCGCGACGCAGCACCAATGGGCCGCAGCCGAACCCAAGCGCCGAGCCCGCGTCGAGCACCGCGTAGTCGTCGGTAACCGCCGCGAGCGCAGGCACGCTGAGCTTGGTCACATCGAGCCTGTTCCCGACCTCGCCCGTCGCGCGGCGATTGAGCGCTTCGATGTCGGCGAGCTCCGCGAGTTGGAGCCCAAATCCCTGCGCGCGCACCTTGTCGTGCAACGCGGCCCAGAACGCGAACGTGTCGTTCGGGCACGGCGACATGCCAAACGAAAGGCGCCGCGCGGTCATCAGGCCTCCGACTCCAACAGCAATTGGCTCACCGCATCGTGGAGCGCGCGCACCGCTCGCTTGAGGTCCCATTCGCCGCGCGATCGCTCGCCGCAGTAGTTGGAGATCGCGCGAACGTGGATCAGCGGCACCGAGTGGCGCGCGCACACGAACGCAACGGACGCGCCTTCCATCGTCTCGATGTCCGCGCCCGTGCGCTCCGCGAGCTGCGCCGACAGCGACTCAAGCCCGCTGCACGTGCTCACCGTCGTCGCGCGCACGAGCGGCGCGACCAACGCATCGGCTGCAGCGCGCGCGCGCAGCGCGTCCAACAGGATCGGCGACGAGGTCGGCGTGTCCTGTTGCGGCATGCCAAGCGAGCAGACGTCGAGGAACCCGTCCGCGACCGCGACGCCTTCGTCGCCAAAGCTGTCGCTCTCCACTACCACCACCTCGCCGATGCGCAACGACGCGCCCTTGCGATGCCGCGCGGGATACGCGCCTGCTACGCCAAACAGCAACACACCGGGCGGACGCATGCGCATCAGACGCTCGGACAGCGAAACGGCGGCCGCGACCTTGCCGACGCCGAGCGCCACTGCGCCCAAGTCAGAAAGCGCGTCGCCTTCTGCGGAGGCGGCGTAGACGGGCAAGAAGCCGCGCAGAGACGAAGGATGCATCGTGGGTCGCCGCGAACGCGCAGCGGTGCGAGGTTGTATCGAGCCACGGCTCGTGAGCAAACAACGCAGCCTGCCCGCTACGCTGCGTCGATGCTGCTGCTGTCGATCTCGCTGTCCCTGCTGCTACAGCCCCAAGAACCCGGCGCTACCCGCATCGAATGGCAACGCACGCTGGGCGACGCGCTCGCGGTGCAGAACGCCACCGGCAAGCCGCTGCTCGTCTGCGTCAACGCCGATGCCGAGCCGTTCTGCGAGCGATTTGCGAACGCGACCTACCTGGACTCTGCATTCGTCGAATTGACGAAGGGCTACGTCTGCGTGATCGCGTCGCCCAATCGCCACACCGAGTCGGACTACGACAGCCTCGGCCGTCGCATTGAGTGCCCGCGCTTTCCGGGTTGCACGTGCAGCGAACACCAGCAGATCGAGCCGCTGCTCTACGAGCGCTGGTTTGGCGGCGAGCGCTACGCGCCGCGCCACGTCGGCGTGGACGCAAAGGGCAAAGTCCTGTTCGACCGCTACCTCGACAGCAGCATGCAGACGGCGATCGATGCAATCCTTGCCAACAAGGGCACGCAGTCGGTGTTGCCGCCGCCGATCGACTCCGACGAGATGCTTCGCCGAACGGACGCTGCGAGCCGACGCGCGTTGGAGAAGCTGTTTCTCGACGCGGATGGCAACGGCCGTCGCCAACTGCTGAAGCGCTGCGCGCAAGCGGGCAACTTCCCGATCGACATGCTGCGCATCGCGCTGCGCGACGAGGACGAGGAGACGTTCCGCGCCGCCGCCAACGCGCTCGCGGCCATCGGCGTGCCCGAGTGCGGCATCGACATGCAGGACGCGCTCGCGCGCTGCGACGACAACGACCTTGCGGCATCGCTGCTCGGCACGCTCACGCGCATCGGCGAAACCGACGACGAGACGCGGCGCTTCGTCGTGCACTCAACGACTGCGAGCGTCGCTCTGCAGAAGCGCTCCGACGTGCCGTTCGCAGCAGTTGCAGAAGCGGCGGACCGCGACGTGTTGGAACGCGCGCTCGATGAAGCGGAGGCCGCGGCGAAGAAGAGCCCCGACGACGCAAACGCGCAGCTCGCGCTCGCGAAGGCCAACGTCGAACTCGCGCTGCTGTTGTTGCCCGAAGGCGGCAGCACGGCGCCGCTCCTGCTCGAAGACGGCAAGCGCGCGGCCGAACGCGCGATGGCAAAGCTCGGCGACGAAGCCAAGGTGACCGCGCTCGCCGCGCAGTGCGTCGCCTCGTGGAGCCTCGGCCTCGCGGACCAAGCAGCTGCCCCAGCGAGCGAGTTCGTCAAGGCGCTGACCAAGCAGGCGGCGCAGTCGATGCCGCAAGCGCTGCTCGTCGAGGCGTTGCGCACCGCGGGCCGATCGGCAGCGCGCGCTGCGTATGCGTCTGCGACGACGACGAGCGGCGACGCCAACAAGAAGCCACCGCTCGTTCCGGCCGAGATCGCGCAAGCTGCGTTCGGCCTCGGAGCCGCGCTGCAGAGTCCGCTCGGCACCGTGCAAGACGCGCTCGAAGCCGCAGATCTGCTGACGTTCGCGGGCGCGCGCAAGGATGCGCAGGACGTGCTGCGCGCAGCGATGCAGCGCTTTGCATGGTCGCGCGAACTGCACGACGCCGCTCGACGGCGCTTCCTGCAGGATCGCGGCGCGGAGGGATTGCTGCGCGCCTATCGCAACTACGAAGAGCAGGTCGACGACAAGGCAACCGCAGCATGGTTTGCTGGCTACGCGGCGATCGTCGCAGCGGAGACGTTCAGCAAGGACAAGCGCAACGCGGCGGCGCTGTCTGCCTACGACGCATGCGACGCGGCGTTCGTGCGCAGCGCAGAAGCCAACGCGGACTACGCCGACTCGGCCAACCACTTCCGCGTGCTCGCTCTCGCGGGCTCCGCGTTGCTGCTGCATGCGCGCGGCGACGCGGAAGCCGCCGTCGATCGCCTCGTGGCTGCGCGTGCGCTGCGGCCCGCGAGCATGAGCGACAAGGATGGACTCGGCCGCGAGCCAGGTGCGATCCTTCGCCGCGTGCAACGCGAGTTGAAGGAGCAGGGCAAGGCCGAGCTCGCGCAGCGCCTCGACTGACGAAGCGATCGAACTCACTCCCTCTGGCTCCAAGACTGACGCTGCCATGCGCCGACTTCTGCTGATCTCCAACTCCACGATGCACGGGCACGGCTACCTCGAGCACGTGCGCTCTGCGTTGAAGGAACTGCTCGACGGCCGCCGCTCGATCCTGTTTGTGCCATGGGCGCTCGCGGATCACGACGCGTACGCCGACAAGGCAGCGGCTGCGTTCGCGCAACTCGGAGTTCGACTCGAATCGATCCATCGCGCGCCAAACGCGATGGCCGCAATCGGCGCAGCGGAAGCGGTGTTCATCGGCGGCGGCAACACGTTCCGCTTGCTCGATCGATTGCAGCGCACCGGCGCGCTCGCGGCGATCGCAGCGCGCGCGCATGCGGGCATGCCCTACGTCGGCAGCAGCGCTGGCACCAACGTCGCGACGCCGACGATCCGCACCACCAACGACATGCCGATCGTGCAGCCCGCGTCGTTCGTGGCGCTTCAGCTCGTGCCGTTCCAGATCAACCCGCACTACCTCGACGCCGACCCGAAGAGCACGCACATGGGCGAGACGCGCGAAGAACGGCTGCGCCAGTTCCACGAAGAGAACGCGACGCCCGTGCTCGGCCTGCGCGAAGGATGTTGGCTCGACGTGCGCGGAGATCAGATGCGACTGTGCGGCACCACCAACGCGCGCCTGTTTGCGAAGGGCGCTGCGCCGCGCGAGTTCGTGCCGCCAACCGATCTCTCCTTCTTGCTGCAGCACGAGGCTGTTCGATGAACGTCCGCACCATCGCCATCTCGCTCCTCGCATCCTTGGCCATGTTCGCTGCCTGCCAAGGCGCGGACTCTGCGCATCACGCGCACACCACCGTGTTCGAAGACGCGGCGGCGACGCCTCCGCTGCTCGCGCCGCGAGCGATCCAACCCGAAGAGATCCGCGGCGCCGTGCGCCTGTTGTCGAGCGACGCGTTTGAAGGCCGCGGCGTCGGATCGCGCGGCGATGAAGTGACGCGCGCTTACATCGAGAGCGAGTTTGAGCGCCTCTCTTTGAAGCCGATGGGCCAAGACGGCGGGTTCACGCAAGCAGTGCCGATGCTCGGCATCACCACCGAGGTCACGCAGCAGCTCGCGGCGAAGGGCGCAAACGGAACCAAGAGCTTCGAAGCGCCGACCGACTACACCGCAGTCGCAGGCAGCGCCGCAGCGAGCGCCGAATGGAAGGACGCCGAAGTCGTGTTCTGCGGCTACGGCATCGAAGCCAAGGAGCAGCAGTGGGATGACTGGAAGGGTCACGACGTGCGCGGCAAGGTGCTGCTCGTCATGAACGACGATCCGTCGTCGGACCCTGCGCTGTTCGCGGGCAAGACGCGGCTCTACTACGGGCGCTGGACCTACAAGTTTGAAGAAGCCGCGCGACGCGGCGCGATCGGCGTGCTGCTGATCCACACCAATGCGTCGGCGGGCTATCCGTTCCAGGTGCAGCAGTCGAACCACGGCCGCGAGAACTTCTGGCTGCCGTTCGCGGACGGCGAAGCGACTCTGCCGATCCGTTCGTGGCTCACCGAAGACGCAGCGAAGCAACTCAGCGCGCTCGGCGGCCACGACCTCGATCAACTGCGCGCAAAGGCGGAGTCGCGAGAGTTCGCGCCTGTGCCGCTCGGCGTCACGGTGTCGCTCGCGGCGAAGAACACGGTGCGCGAGTTCAAGTC
>JBEELK010000323.1:0-2864 GCA_041168165.1 Planctomycetota bacterium
CGATGTGCATGCGCGGCACGAGTTGGTCGCGCAGCGCCGCGAGCTTGCGCGCCGCGGCCTTGTTGCCCGACTCGACGATGACGACGAAGCGCGCGCGCAACGCAAGCTGTGCGAGGCGCGCGATCGACGCGGCGTCGAGCTCGGACACGACGTGGCTCACGAGCAGCACGTCGAATGCGCACTCGTCCGCGTCGGCGATTGCGCGCGATGGGATCTTGGGATGTTTGGACGCAACGGCGCGCGCCGCGTAGTTGCGCGCGACCTCCGAGCGATCTTGGCACAGGATCTCGCGCGCGCCGAACGTGCTCGCGTAGCGCATCGCCGCGATGCCCGCGCCGCAGCCGAAGTCGACCACGATCGCGTCGCCGGTGCGCGGCATGCCGCGGTCTTTGCACTCAGCGAGCGCCGCGTCCCACTTCCAGCCGATGCGCGCGCCGAGCACGCGTTCGTAGGCCGCAAGGTCCGCGTCACAGCGCCAGTAGTCGAGCAACGCGCGATCGCCGCGTGCATCGTCGAGGAACAGCGCGCGCAAGCGCTGGATCCGATCGAGTTCTTCGCGCGACAGCGGCATCGTTTGCGCAGCATGGACGGCGAGCGCGCTGTGCGAAAGTGCAGAGGCGCGGATGCGATGCCATACTGCGTCGATGCCGTTCGTGCGCGCTTTCGCGCTAGTCATCGTTTCGCTGCTTACGTCGTGCACGTCGCTCGTGTTCGCGCCCGAACGCGTGGACGAACCCGCGTCGGTGTTCGTGTTGCGCGAGGCGTTGCATGTCGGCGTGTTGCTGCCGGATCCGGTCGATGCGCCGCAGCGCTGGATCGAGTACGGCTACGGCGATTGGTCGTGGTATGCGCTCGGCAACGAGTCGTGGTGGCGCGTGTTCCCGACCGTGTTGTGGCCGACTGCCGCGACGCTGTGCCGCCGCGAGTGGATCGCGCGCGACGAGGAAGCGCTGCGGCGGCGCGTCACCGCGCGCGGTTGTGAAGTGGACCGCATCGTCGTCGAACGCGCGCGCGTCGAGTCGCTCGCGATGGAACTCGCCGCCAAGTTTGCGTCCGGAGCGGAAGTGCGTCGCGACGAGTTGAACATGGACTTCGTGCGCACCGACG
This sequence comes from Planctomycetota bacterium, assembly GCA_041168165.1. Lineage (GTDB taxonomy): Bacteria > Planctomycetota > UBA1135 > UBA1135 > UBA2386 > SXPK01. The sequence continues at coordinate 1,108 of JBEELK010000323.1, forward strand.
GCGGCTACTGGATGGGCAACACATGCGCGGACGTCGCGGCTGAATGGTGCGAAGCGCTCGGCTGCGACGTGGGCTGGGTGTGGATCCGCGGCAGCCTGCTCGTTCGCCAATAGGCGCTGCGGCGGCGCGCGGCCCGTTGCGCCATAGGTGCCGCATGGCACAGTGACGCCATGGGCCCGATCGATTTCGTGCGACCAACGCGACGCGACTTCTTGCGCGGCGGCTCCATGAGCCTCGGCGCGCTCGCGTTCGCAGGGCTCACGGATCCGCAGCGCGAAGCCAAGTCGCGCATGCATGCGCCGAGGTGCAAGAGCGTGATCTACCTCCACATGGAGGGTTCGCCGTCTCCGCTCGACATGTTCGATCCCAAGCCCGAGCTGGTGCGATTCGACGGCAAGAAGTGCCCCGAGGAGTTCCTGCAGAAGGCGCGGTTTGCGTTCATGAAGGGGCACCCCAAGCTGCTCGCGCCGCGGCATCCGTTTGAGAAGAAGGGCCGCATGGGGCTCGACGTCGTGTCGCTGCTGCCGCATCTCGGCCAGGTCGTCGATGACCTGTGCGTCGTCAAGTCGATGCACACCGACCAGTTCAACCACGCGCCGGCGGAGTTCTTGATGTTCACCGGTTCGCCGCGCATTGGCAGACCGGCGATGGGTAGCTGGGTTTGCTACGGGCTCGGCAGCGAGAACGCGAACTTGCCAGGCTTCGTTGTGCTCGTGTCGGGCACGTTGCCGAGCGCGGGGCGCAGCGTGTGGGGCAGCGGCTTCTTGCCGTCGTCGCTGCAAGGCGTGCAGTTCCGGAGCCAAGGCGATCCGGTGCTGTTCTTGGAGGATCCCGCGGGAACGGATCGCGCGATGCGCCGCCGCATGCTCGATGCGCAATCGCAACTCGCGGCGATCGAACATGCGCGAACCGGCGATCCCGAGACGATGGCGCGTCTTGCGCAGCAAGAGCTCGCATTCCGCATGCAGATGTCGGTGCCTGAGGCCGTCGATTTGCGCAGCGAGTCCGAGGAGACGTTGCGCCTCTATGGCGCCGAGCCGGGCCGTGCGTCGTTTGCCAACAACTGCCTGCTCGCGCGCAGGCTCGTCGAGCGCGGCGTGCGCTTCGTGCAGCTCTACGACTCAGGTTGGGACTTGCACGGCACGAGCCCGAGCGACGACCTCGACACGCAGTTTCCCAAGAAGTGCCGCGAACTGGATCGGCCCTACGCTGCGTTGATCACCGATCTGCGGCGACGCGGCTTGCTTGAGGACACGCTCGTCGTGTGGGGCGGCGAGTTTGGCCGCACGCCAATGAACGAGGAGCGCGACGGCAGCAAGTTCTTTGGGCGCGACCATCACCCGCATTGCTTCTCGATGCTGCTCGCTGGCGGCGGCGTCAAGCAAGGAGCCGTGGTGGGTGCGACGGATGAACTCGGCTACCGTGTCGCACAGACGCCGATCCATGTGCACGACCTGCAGGCGACGATCCTGTGGCTGCTCGGCCTCGATCACGAGAAGTTGACGCATCGATTTGAGGGGCGCGACTTCCGGCTCACGGACGTCGCGGGCAAGGTGCGGCGCGAACTGCTGGCGTGATTGCGTGAGTGCGTGAGTGCGTGACCGAGGTCGCATCGCCGTCGAGGACTTCGCCGCGCGCGACGAAGCGTCGATTGTGTCGATGCCCTTGCCCGAGCCGATCCGGCTCGCGGCGCTGTTTGCGCAGTTCGTTCGCGGCAAGAGTCCGGACGAAGTGGAATCCAATGTGCTCCGCTGGCG
>JBEELK010000324.1:0-6949 GCA_041168165.1 Planctomycetota bacterium
AAGTACTCGCGGTGCGAGATCGGGTCGTACTTGTGGTCGTGGCACTGCGCGCAACCGGCGGTAGCGCCCATCCAAACCGACATCGTCGTGTTCACGCGATCGACCACCGCGGCAGAACGAAACTCTTCGTCGTCCGTGCCGCCTTCCGTGTTGGTCATCGTGTTGCGATGCATCGCCGTCGCGATGCGCTGCTCGACGCTCGCATCGGGCAGCAGATCGCCTGCGAGTTGTTCGATCGTGAAGCGATCGAGCGGCATGTCCGCGCAGAACGCATCGACGACGTAGTCGCGGTAGCGCCACATGTCGCGACGCAGCGCATCCTTCTCGTAACCCTGCGAATCCGCGTAGCGCACGAGGTCGAGCCACCACTGCGCCCAACGCTCGCCGAATGCGCGCGACGCGAGCATGCGTTCGACTTGCTTGTCGTAGGCGTCGACCGAGCGATCGGACAGGAACTCCGCCGCTTGCTGCGGCGTCGGCGGCAAGCCGCACAGATCGAGCGACGCGCGGCGCAGCCACTCGGAACGCAACGCGCGCGGCGCGGGCTCCACGCCGTTCTTCCGCATCGCGTCGAGCACGAACAGGTCGATCGCATCACGCGCCCAATCCGCATCCTGCAACTCGGGCACAGCAGGTCGCGCAATCGGACGATCCGCCCAATGCGTCGCAGGCTTCTGTTGCGCCACGGCGACAGCAGCGCATGCGGATGCAATCCACGCCACTGCTCCCAGTCGCCACATCGCACGCTTCATGGCTTGAGCAAGTCGATGCCAAATGCGATCGGCACGCCAAAGTTGGCGCCGGTGAAGTCGCGCAACACCGCGTAGTTGACGGCGATCACTTCGCCATCGGAGCCAAACACCGGGCCGCCCGATCCGCCCTGCGTCGTCGCCGCGTCGTAGACGATCATCTGCGTTTGCACGTTGCCGATCGTGCCTTCGGTGATGACCGGGCTGATGCGATCGGCCTTCGCAAGTTCGCCGATCACGTCGGCGTAGTCGGCGCCGGCTTCGCGCAAGCGCTCCACCACTTCGGTCTCCGCCTTCGCGAGCAACGCAGCGAGACCCGTTGGGTAGCCGACGACGATCGCGCGCGCATCGGGCAACGCATCGAGCGGGCCGTGGTGCAACGGCAGCACGGGCACGCCTTCGATCTGGTCCTGTGCGAGCACAAACACCGCGACATCGAGTTCGTCCTCGCGACGACGAATCATGTCCGGGTCGACCGACACTGGCCGCTTGCCGGGGAACGTGATCGTGAGCCGTTCCCACACATGCTGCACGCCATTGAGGTTGCGGGCCGTGAGCTCAGGCATCACTTCCCACGGCGTGACCACGTGCCGATTCGTGATCACGTGGCCGCCACTGCTCGCCAAGAAGCCCGAGCCCGTCCACTCCGCGCGCAGCGGCTGGCCGCGCGAGTCGGTGATCGGCGAGCCATTGGAGCGCTCCATGCGCACGATGCCGTGCACGAGGCCGACTCCGCGACTCAAGTCCTTCTGCACGCGGTGCACCACGGTGTTCGCGCGCTGCAGTCGCTCGAGCTCTTGCTGCTGCGCATCGAGTTCGGCGCGAACGCGCTGCAACTCCGCGAGCGTGATGTCGTCGGCGCGCGGTTTCCATTCGCGCGCGGGCTTGGCGCCGAGCCAACCTGCAAACCACGACAGCGGCAACGCGAGCGCGAGCACGAGCAACGGAAAGCCGACCTTGAGCTGCAACGTCGCCTGCGTCAGCAAATCGCGCGCAAAGCCCGCCGCTGCGGCGCCGCGGCCGCTGTTCTTCTTCACGTCCTTGGCGTCGCGCAGCATCTTGCGCACCGGCTTGCACACCGCGCCTTCCGCCGCATAGGAGCGAAAGCGCGCGCGCGGACCGCCTTCGCCCCACTCGATGAGGTCGTTGTCCTTCAGCTCGATCGCTTCGACCTCTTCGCGGTTGACGAAGACGCGGCCATCGAGGCGGCGCAGCACGAACGCGCAATCTTCCTCGTGCCGTTCGAGCACCGCGTGATGCGCCGCCACGGCCTCGTGCTCGAGCCGCAACTCGGCGCCGGACGATGAGCCGACGACGAGCGCGTTGTCGTCGTAAGTCACCGTGCGGCCGCGCAGCGGACCCGACAAGTGCAGCAATTGCGCGCGCATGGCGGCACCATAGGCGACGTGATGCCCGCCACAACCCGCACACAAAAGGTCCTCGTCGAAGTGGTCGCCGATTCGGTCCATGGCGCGCTCGCCGCCGAGGCGGCAGGCGCGGATCGGATCGAACTCTGCTGCGCCGTCGGCGAAGGCGGCCTGACGCCAAGCCTCGGCCTGTTGCGCGCGACCAAATCCGCGGTGCGCATCCCCGTCGTCGCGATGCTGCGGCCACGGCGCGGCGACTTCCTCTATGCCGCCGACGAGTTTGCCGTGCTGCGCGCCGACCTCGACTTGCTGCTACAGAACGGCGCGGACGGGATCGTCGTCGGTTGCCTTTGCGCCGACGGCAGCGTCGACGAAGCGCGCATGCGCGAGATCGCGCGCGCCGCGGGCAAGCCACCGGTGACGTTCCATCGCGCATTCGACCTCGTGCGCGACGCACAACGCGCGCTCGAAGCGATCATCGACAGCGGTTGCGCGCGACTGCTGACGTCAGGGCTCGCGACCAACGCGCTCTTGGGCATCGAGCAGATCCGCCGCACACAAGAACAAGCCAATGGCCGCATCGCCGTGATCGCTGGCGCTGGCGTGCGCGCGCACAACGCAGCGGAGATCGTGCGGCGCACCGGCGTGCGCGAAGTGCATCTCTCCGCGAGTTGCTTCGTGCAGAGCGCGATGGCCTATGCCAATCCGAACGTCGCGATGGGCACGCTGCCGCAAGTCCAAGAGAACATGCTGCGCGCTACGGACGCAGCAGAGGTCGCGGGCGTCGCGGCGGCAGTGCAGTCCGCTAACTGACGCGACCTCTGCTCAGCACTCCCAGCCGTCGCGCATCGGCGCTTCGAGCAGTTCTTGCGCCATGCTCGCGCCATCGCCCGACAGCGCCATGCGCGGCGCGTCCCAACGCAGCGTCTTTCCGCGCGCGCCGCGATACGCGACGTTGGCGAGCAGCACGGCCTCGGTCAGCGGCGCCGCGTAGTCAAACGTGCAGCTCGGCTGCGTGCGGTCCTTGCACGCGAGGATCCACTCGCGGTGATGGCCCGGCGACGCGGGCAGCGTTTGCGCGGGCGGCACGTAGCCAACGAAGGACTCCTTCGGGCCGATCTCGTGCTTGCTGTAGTCGCTGATGAGCCAGCCCTTGCTGCCGACAAACAGCACGCCGTTGCGCCACGACGACAGGCCGCGCTTCTCGAGCTCTTCCTTGGGCACGAGATCGCCGCACGACCAACGCAGGCGCACTTCTTTGCGAGCGCCGCGCGCGGGATAGACGTACTCGCACGCGAGATCGCGCGGCGTGCCTTCGCTGTCGGGCTCCGGGCCATCGGCGCGCAGTTCTGCTGGCGCATCGAGCTCCAACGCCCAGAACGGCAAGTCGGTGAAGTGGCACGCCATGTCCGCCGTCGTGCCGCCGCCAAACGCCCAGTAGCGACGCCAACCCGCGGGGTGGTAGGCCGAGCTGTAGTCGCGCGCCTTGACCGGGCCGAGCCACAGATCCCATTCGACGTGCGCGGGCACGGGCTCAACCTTGGGCAAGCCCTTGCCACTCCAGTCCGTGGCGCCGACGAACACATGCACGCGCTCGACGTCGCCGATCACGCCGGCGCGGATCGCTTCGACGACGCGGCGGTAGTTGGCGTTGGCGTGGATCTGCGTGCCCATCTGCGTGACCGCGCCAACCGCCTTGGCCGCGACCTGCAGGCAGCGCGCCTGCATCACCGTGTGCGTGAGCGGCTTCTCGCAATACACGTCGAGGCGGCGGCCGAGCGCCATCATCGCGGCGGGGAAGTGCGTGTGGTCTGGCGTGCTAATCACGACGCCATCGAGGCCGGGCAGTTCGAGCGCGCGACGGAAGTCGACGAACTGCTGCGCGTTGGGGAAGTCCTTCGCCGAACGCGCGAGCTGCAGCCGGTCGATGTCGCACACCGCGACGATGTCCTCGCTGCGCACGCCATCCACGTTGCCCGCGCCGCGGCCGCCGGTGCCGATCACGAGCAGTTTGAGCTTCTCGTCGTGCCGCTTCTTGGGACGCGGCGCAGCGGACGAGCAGGACGGCAACGCAAACGCGCTGCCTGCGAGCGCGGCGGCGCGCAGGAAGAACCGGCGAGAGGAGTGCATGGCGACGCATGATGGCGACGCGCCCGCGGGACCTCCACCTGGAACCTCGCGAGGACGAGGCCCATACTCGGTCGAATGACGCAGAGCCTGCAGGACCACTACGCCCCCAACAACGCGTGCTTTGGCTGCGGTCCGAAAAACCAAAAGGGACTGCGCATCAAGAGCTTCGTGCAGGGCGACGAGGTCGTGTGCACGTGGACGCCGGAGCCGCACCACGAAGCGTTCCCCGGCGTGCTCAACGGCGGCATCGTCGGCAGCTTGCTCGACTGCCACCTCAACTGGACCGCCGCGCACCACCTGATGCTGCGCATGGGCGCGTCGACGCCGCCGTGCACCGTGACCGCCGAGTACGCGGTCAAGCTGCGGCGGCCGACCCCCACGAACGGCCCGGTCACGCTGCGCGCCAAAGTCACCGAGGCTGGCGACGACCGCGCGAAGGTCACCGGCACGCTCGAGGCCGGCGGCAAGATCTGCGCGACCTGCGAAGGGCTATTCATCGCCGTCCGCGAAGGGCACCCGGCGTTCCACCGCTGGTGAGCCCGGCGGCGGATTCGCTGCGGCGCAACTACGGTGGAGAGGCGGGTTTTGGCTGGGGCGCCCGCAGAGTGACGGAGAATTGACGCATGAATCGTCATGCCGCGGAGTTGTGACGAAAAATTCTGCTGCATGCGGCCCAGGTACGGGTAGAGAGGTGCGCGGCCAGGGTCGCCGTGGGCCTTGCTCCCCTCACGGGGGGCGGGGATTGGTTCGCCAAACCCCTGATATTTCTCTGCTTGTGTCCAGATGGTGAGGTCTGGGCATGAGACGGCGGCCCTGTCCGTTCTCCAACCAGCCCCCCCTCGGGGAGCGGTGCGCGGCACGTAGAGATACGTATGCCGAGCCCCGGGCGGTGCCGAGCCAGCGCCCCCTGCCCGTGACCTCGGGCTAGCGGCAAGCCACCCCGTTGTGCAGCATCGGTGGGATGGCCCAACCCGCCGCCCCCGCCCCCGCCGCCACACCCCCTGATGTCGCCGCGATCCAGCGTGCCCACCGCGCGCTCCAGCCATGGGTCCGCGAGACGCCGGTCTGGGAATCGACTGGGCACCGGCTTCGCTCTCTGCTGCCGGCGGCCACCCGGCTGATGTTGAAGCTGGAGCTGTTCCAGCACACGGGGTCGTTCAAGCCGCGCGGCGCTCTGTGCGTGATGCAGGAACTGCCGCAGGACCAACTCGCGCGCGGAGTGACGGCGGTCAGCGCCGGCAACCACGCGATGGCGGTCGCGTATGCGGCCAAGGCGCTCGGGTCGCACGCGAAGGTCGCGATGCCGCAGACCGCGGACCCGCTGCGCATCCAGGCGTGCCGCGAACTCGGCGGCGAAGTCGTGCTGTTCCCCGACATCGCGACCGCGTTTGCGGCGGCCGAAGCGATGCAGCGCGACGAAGGGCGCCACTTCGTGCACCCGTTCGAAGGGCCGCGCACCGCGCTCGGCACGGCGAGCCTCGGCTACGAGTTCTTGCGGCAGACGGGCCAGCTCGACGCGATCTTCGTGCCGATCGGCGGCGGCGGGCTGTGCGCGGGCATCGCGTGCGCGGTCAAGCAACTGCAACCGCGCTGCAAGGTCTACGGCGTCGAGCCTGTTGGCGCGGACAGCATGCACCGCAGCTTTGCGGCCAGCGAACCGCAGCGCATCGAACGCGTCGCGACGATCGCCGACAGCCTCGGGGCGCCGTATGCGATGCCGTACTCATACGCGCTGTGCCGACGCTACGTCGATGAGCTCGTGCGCATCGACGACGAAGAACTCTGCCGCGCGATGACGCTGTTGTTTGCCGACGCGAAGCTCGCGGTCGAGCCAGCGGGCGCTGCGGCAACGGCGGCGCTGCTGCAAAAGCGCGATGCGCTGCCGGGCGCGCGCATCGGCGTCATCGTCTGCGGCGCCAACGTGTCGCCGGACGTGTTCTCCGCGTGTCTCGCGCGCGGTCGCGCAGCGCTCGGCTGAACGCGAACGGGCCCTAAGACGAGGAACCCGCGCTTACTTGCAGACGCGTCGCAGCAGCGACGCAAGCCGCGCTTCGTACTCCGCGGGCTCCTTGCTCCACGCGTCGCCGTGGCCCGACTCCGCGGAGATCCACAGCTCCTTCACGCCGATCGGCATCGGCAACGAGTCGTAGATCCCGCGCACCGCGTCCTGCGGCGACTTGTCGTCGTGCGCGCCGCCGATCAGCAACACGGGCAGCGTCGCGGGCATTCCTTGCAAGCACTCCGAAGGGCGCACCAACGACAACTGCGTGCCCGACCACGCTTCGACGGACGCGAGCACGAGCGAACGCCACGGCTCCCACAACGCAAACAGCCGACGTCGATCGTCGCGGCGTTCGAGCGACATCATGCGATGCGCCGCGAGCAGCAGGTCTTCGATCGGAGCGTCCAGAACGAGGCCTTCCAATCCTTCGATGCGCGGCGCCGCGAGCGCGACGGACGCAGAGCCGAGGCTCACGCCAAACATCACGAGCGGCGCCTTCGCGCCGTGTTCGCCGCGGATCGAGCGCACGGCGTTGACGAGGTCTTCGCTCTCGCGCAAGCCAAAGGTCGCCGGCGCACGGCCGCTGCGGCCGTGATTGCGCTGCTCAATGAGCCAGCACTCACAACCGAGATTTCGGAACATGCGCGCGGGCGATTCGAGCTCAAGCGCAGAACGGAACAGCCCATGCACGAGCACGACCG
>JBEELK010000325.1:0-5474 GCA_041168165.1 Planctomycetota bacterium
CGCGCGCATCGCCGAAGACACGAAGCGAACCGGCGCGCAATACGGAGCGCAGTGACGCGATGGCGACCGACGACACGGACCTGAAGGCGCCCATGAAGGCGATCGAAGACGCGCTCGCCGCGCCGCGACCCAAGGGGCTTCGAGCGTCGATCGGCTCGCTGCCGACGCTGCTTCTCTGGTGGGCAACGGCGATGCCGATCGCGCTGTTCGTGGCCAACGCAAACGACCCGGTCGACGCGGTGCGCATGGGCCGAGCGATCGCGGAGATCGCGCCGCCAATCCTGATGTGGAGCGCGCTGATCGCGCTCGCGCTCGCGCTGCTGTGGCCGCCGTTCCCCGCGGGCCTGCGGCTCGCCATCGCGCGCATTGGCGACACGCTGCGCACCGACCGCGGCCCCTTGATGCGCGCCGTGTCGGATCTGCGCAACTTCGAGACCGCCGCGCGCCACCTCGAAGCCGGCCGCGCCGCCAACGCGTGCCGCGATTATCGCATCGCGATCCCCCATCTGATTCGCGCGATCGAACTCGACCGCGACGCAATCGCCGCGCACTACCAGCTCGGCGTCGCGTTCCTCGAACTCGGCGCGTTGAAGCAAGCCGTGCAGGCGCTCACGCACGTGATCGCGCGCGATCCGACGCACGCGTTTGGCGACGCGCTGCTGCGCCTTGGTCGCGCGCGCCAACTCGGCGGCGATCCCGTGGGCACGCGCGAACTGTTGATGCAGCACGAACGTGAACACGGCGGCAACCGCAAGAGCCACCACTGGCTCGGCCAGGCACACCTCGCCGTCGGCGATCGCGAAGCGGCGCGCGCGGCGCTGCTCGTCGCGGCGAGCAAAGCGAACAAGCCTCGCAACGCCGAAGAGAACTGGCACTGCGCGAAGGCGCGCGTGCTGCTGTGGCGGTTGCCTAGCAAGGACAGCGGAGTCGCGCGATGAGCAACGACTTCTTGCGCCGCCTCGACGAGACGCCGGTGAGCGCGTCGCTCGCCGTGCTCTACGTCGGCCTCGCGCTGCTCACGGATCCGTTTGATCCGACGACGGCGCAACTCGTGCATCATGGCGCGGCGCGCGGCATCGATGTCGCAGATGGCGAGCCGTGGCGGCTCCTCACCTACTCCTTCCTGCACGGCGGGCTCGTGCATTTGTTGTTCAACATGTGGGCGCTCGCGCAGCTTGGCCCGCTCGTCGAACGCACGTTCGGCTCGCTGCGGTTCTCGATCGTCTACGTGACCGGCGCGATCGGAGGCGGCGTCATCGGCTGCTTGTGGAACAACCCGCTCGCGGTACTCGTCGGTGGCTCAGGCGCGTTGTTCGCGATGATGGGCGCGCTCGTCGCATGGCTCTTGCGCCAAGGCGGCTCGCCGCGCGGCCACATGCACTTGCTCGCCGCGCGCCAGATGGCCGCGATGATCGCGATGAACCTGCTGCTCGGCTTCCTCGTGCCGATGGTCAGCAACGCCGCGCACCTCGGCGGCCTCGCGACGGGCTTCCTCGTCGGCTGGCTCACGGCACAGTCGCCGCGCGGCGGTCGCATGCCGTGGATGCTCGAGATCACAGCAGGCATCGCGGTGTGGCTCTCGCTGCTCAGCCTGACGCTGTTCCCCGTGCACCGTTGGGACTGGCACCTCGCGCAATGGGAACGCGCGACCGAGACCGAGGATCGCGATGCGCATCGCCGCGCGTTCTCGCTCGGGTTCGCAGGGCGCGAGAGCACGGTCCGCGACGACGCGCACATGCGCGTGTTTGCTGACCAGATCGCCGCGATGCGGCGCCTCGAAGACTAAAAGCGCGACGAAAGCGCGTCAGCTCTGCGCCGCGGCGCGCAGGCGCTTTGTGCACGCGTCCTTGCCGAGCAAGAACACGACGTCGAACAAGCCAGGCCCCTTGTCGGTGCCCGTCAACGCTGCGCGAACGGGGTGCACGAAGTTGCCAAACTTGACGCCGATGCGCTCGGTGAACGCGCGGCACTCCTGCTCGATCTGCTGCGGCGTCGCAAATGCGCACGACGGCTGCTGTGCATCCTTCTTGCTCGGCAGCGCGACCTCGCTGTCCGCGGAGCCGCGCGACTGGGGCCAGCTCGGCGGCGCGTTGCTGGCTTCGAGCACGTCGGCGTAGCCGAGCAGCCATTCCTTCGCCGCGGGATCCTTCTGCAGGTTCTTCTGCGCCGCCTCGTCCATCGCGGGCACGTCGCAGAACAGCCACGCGAGCTTGCCGCCAAACTCCGAGAACAACGCCACGCGCTCTTGGTAGCACGCAACGATGTTGGCAAGCCACGCAGCGTGCGTCGCAAACGCCGCAGCGGGCACGCTGCCGTCGAGCCACGGCCGCGCGCGCTGCAAGCACTCGGCGGGCTGCATGCGACGCATGTATTCGCCGCACATCCAACGCAGCTTCTCTTCGTCAAACTTCGCGCCGGCCTTGCCGATGCTCTCGATCTTGAAGACCTCGACCATCTCCTTGCGCGAGAACACGTCGCGATCGCCCGAGAAGCCCCAGCCGAGCAGCGCGATGTAGTTGAACACCGCTTCGGGCGGGAAGCCCTTGTCGCGGTAGTCGAGCATGTTGGTGTCGGCGTCGCGCTTGCTGAGCTTCTTGCCTTCCTTGTTGAGGATCAGCGGGATGTGCGCGTACTTCGGCGCCTCTGCGCCGAGCGCTTCGAACAGCAGTTGCTGCTTGATGCCGTTCAAGAAGTGCTCTTCGCCGCGCACGACGTGCGTGATCTTCATCCCGATGTCGTCGACGACGCACGCGAAGTTGTAGAGCGGCACGCCGTCGGGGCGCAGCATCACCCAGTCGTCGAGCTCCTTGGTGTTGACCTCGACTTCGCCGCGGATCAGGTCGTGGACCTTCATCACGCGCGACTCGGGCATCTTGAAGCGCAGGTTGGGCTTGCGGCCCTCTTGCTCAAACGCCGTGCGCTGCGCGGCCGTGAGGTTGCGGCAACGGCCGTTGTAGCCAAAGAACCCGGCCTTCTCGGCCTTCATCGCCTCGCGGCCCTGCTCGATCTCCTCGGGCGTGCAATAGCACGGATATGCGTCACCTTGCGCGAGCAAGCGGTCCGCGGTCTCGCGGTAGAGATGCAGGCGCTGCATCTGGAAGTAGGGCCCAAAGTCGCCGCCCTTCTGGGGGCCTTCGTCCCAGTCGATGCCGAGCCACGACAATCCCTGCAGGATGATCTGCAGCGACGCGTCCGACGAGCGCGCCTGGTCCGTGTCCTCGATACGCAGCAAGAACGCGCCGCCCATCGCGCGCGCAGCGGCCCAGTTGTACATCGCGGTGCGCGCGCCGCCGAGGTGCAGCGGACCAGTGGGCGAAGGCGCAAAGCGCAGGCGCGGAGTCGGATGGATCATCGCGTCCACCATCGCGCAGGCGGCTTCGTTTTGCAAAGCGAGCTAGCGACGAGGCACTCGCTGTCAGGGCACGAAGTCGAACATCTCGAGTTCCCAACGATGCGAGCGCAGCGCGACCGAGAGGCTGCCCAAGCGAACCGAGAACTTGTGCTCCGGCTCCGCCTCGCGCGGCAATTGCAACAACGCGCGCAGCGCCTGCCGCACGATGCCGCGATGCGCGACGATGACGAGGTCGCCGCGTTCGTGCATCTCTGCATGCTCGCGCACCGCGCGTTGCACGCGTGCCGCGAACGTGACCTTGCTCTCGCCGCCAGGGAACGCGTCGGCCTCGCCGCGTTGATGCTGCGCCCAGAACTCGGGATGCGCCGCTGCGATCTCTTCTGCGGTCATGCCTTCGCAGTGACCGAACGAGATCTCGCGCAAGCGCTCTTCGACGTGCAGCGACGCCGCGTTCCAGCCGTGCGCCTTCTGCAGGATGCGCGCCGACTCCGCGGCGCGCGACAGCGGCGAGTGGACAATGCGCACCGGATCGAGGCCCGCGAACAGCGGGATCAGCGCGCGAATCTGCTGCCGACCGAGATCGGACAGCGGCACGTCGTTTTGACCGTGGTAGCGGATCGAGGATTGCCCCTCGGTCTCGCCGTGCCGCACGAGCCAGACCCGCAGCGGCGCGGTCACTTCAGCGAGAGCGCAACGGCCACGGCGATCGCGCCGAGCACGACGACGAAGAACGAAGTCAGCACGGCCTTGTTCCACGCCGTGTTGCTCTCGATCGAACGCTGCAGCCGCGTCGATTGGTCTTCGTTGCTGTCGCGCAGCGACTGCATCGCCGATTGCGTCGACGAGCGCATCGACTCGGCGGCTTCGCGCTGCACGCTTTCGATGCTCGACTTGAGTTCGCCGAGGTGCTCGTCGCGGCGCGCGGCGAGCTCTTGCGTGGCCTGCGCCTGCGTCTCGCTGTGCCGCACCATCTCGCCCATCGCGTTCTGCACGCGGTCCATCGTGTGCTGGAACTCGCGCATCGCGAGCATCGCGCGCTCGTCGCTCTGCGCCGCGCGCTGCAGCGCCGCTTCGACGTTCTGCAGCAGCGGCGGCAGCACTTGCAGCGTGCCCGCGATCTGCTGGCCGAGTTCGTTTTGGCGCACGAGCTGCGTCTCCATCGCGCGCAGCAGCGTGAGTTGCTCGGTCGACAGCGGCGGCAGTTGCTGCATCGCCGACGCGCTCTCGACGAGGCGCGACAGCTGCGAGTCCATGCCCTGATGCATCTGTCGCAAGGCCGACGTCAGTTCGCCGAAGTTCTCGTTCATCGCGAGCAGCGCTTCTTCGCGCTCGCTGAGCTTGCGCACCGGCCGCGACTCAGGCTCCATCGGCATCGGCTCGACGCGCGCGATGCCGTCGCTGCCCGCTTCTGCGGACTCGACGCGCACCGAACCAGTCCGGAACCGTTCTGCCAGACGCTCGAAGAGCGACGCCTTCTTGACCATGACACCCTCGCCTGCGGCCGCATGCCGCGCGCTGTTTCGCTGCACCGGAGTCAGCTGTGCAACGGCGCACGCCGCTGCGGCAGCCGACGGACCGCCCGATGCAGTGCGCGCACCCTACGCAGCCCCGCACGTGTCGCAAGCAGCGGAGACGGCGAAAGTTCTGCGAAGGAAACCACGAGCGCACAGAACGTGTGCTTGCATCCCGTCGGGGCGTCGCTACCTTCTCCGTCCCCTTCTGGAGGCCGGACGCGCAAGCGGTCGGACTCGCAGCGGGCTAGCTATCGAACTGCCGGTGCCCCTTCTACCGTCCGGCAGCACAGGTGGTCAGCGCGTGGGGAGTTAGCTCAGTTGGTAGAGCGCGACAATGGCATTGTCGAGGTCAGGGGTTCGACTCCCCTACTCTCCACCAGTTTTTAAGTTCAAGCCTCCCAAGCACTTGGGCACTTCGCTGGAAGTCCAGCGAACGGCGCTTCCCCTGAGGAGCTGCTGTACCGCGTAGAGCAGTCGCGCCCATGTCCAAGCCGCTTCAGTTTCCGAAGCCAGTCCACCACAAGCGTTCCGGCCAGTCGGTCCTATTTCTGAAGGACGGGAACGGTTCTCGTCGCTCGATCTACCTCGGTCCGCACGGATCGCAGCAG